>JAPLJK010000080.1:0-28952 GCA_026388625.1 Deltaproteobacteria bacterium
CGAAGCACAGTACAGGAAAAGCTATGGCACCTCTTTAGATTAAACGAAATCGAACAAGTGTTACTACACTAACGCGGAGTATTTCATTCGTGTTCTCAACCCGTTGCAGGTGAAGACCACCCCCATTTGGAAAACTCCAGTAAGAGTCTAAATCAACAAATTTCACTGTTATTCAGGAAAAGTCTTTTTAGGATTCTAGGAGATTTGGATTAGAGGGGGGCACCTGTTTTTTGGTTCACGAGCAATACTAGAGAGCTGATCAAAACGAGTTTTCGCATTTGATCCAATTGTTTTTGTTCAATGGGGGGTCATGTCAAGTCCATTTTCTTTAAGTAGCCTGCCAAATTCCGGTCCTTTCGGTCGATTCCAAGCTTTTTTCGAATAGAGATCCGCTGTAAACGAATAGTATCATGGCTCTTGCCAAGAATGAAAGCAATCTCCTCACTGGTTTTGCCTAAACGTATCAGTTGAGCGACCTCCAATTCTTTTTCCGTCAATTTCAAAGTCGGGTCGCCCCGTTCCAATCCTCTGGTCTCTGGAACTGTTCCCAGTTCGTTAAGCAGAAGATTCACCTGAGTTTCCACGGTTTGTGGTTTACTTTTCCCTTCAAGGATACGGAACAAACGGTCATTTATTTTGCGTGCCATATCAGTAGCTACGCGTTCACACGCCATTATCCGTTCTGTTTCAGCATGACGTAATAGCGTATTGAGAGCCAGGTTTTTTTCCTGAAGCTCCTGACCTTTTGCAGTGAGGCGTTCTTCCAGACGCTTGCGCTCCGTCAGGTCATGACTTAGACCTACCGTACCATAAACCATGCCGTGATCATCTTTCAGTAACGCGAAAACTGAAATGGCGACACCCTTTGTACCATCTTCACGCATGAAGCCGTATTCCCCTTTCCATACATCTCCATCACGCAGCACATCCCTTGATTGTTGTTTCATTTGAGCGCCGTCGGGGTTTTGCGTCAGTAAAAACGCTGATTTTCCTATAATCTGTTCCTTTGTGTAACCGAACATCCGTTCGCTGGCCGGGTTCCAGTCAGTAATGTTTCCATCCAAATCAGTGACAATTATTCCTTCCATGTGAGAAAATATGTGCCTATAATGTTTAAGTTCCGCCGTCTCCCGTCGAATAGCCGTAATGTCGTGAAAAAACAGGGCCACTCCGTCTCCAACCTTTCCGAGCCAGAAGCGAACCACCGCTTGTTCGCCATCATGAGAATTCAGGGTCATACAAACCTCGGAATCTCTTTCTTCTCCTGTTTCCGTGACCTCACACGCGGACTCAAACAATAGATTCGTTGCCTCAGCGTCTTTGAAAACACGCTCAAACGACATGCCGGGCTGAAAAGTTGGGTTAGAACCTATGAATCTAAAACCGGCAGGGTTTACACCGAGGCATTTGAAATCCATTATGTCGCCATTGTCGTTTCGGATGGCTCGGATCAAAAGGAAAGGTCTTGGAATAGTGTTCAGGGTCTTTTCCGCCAACATCTCGTCTAACTGATTCTCAATTGAATTGAAGAATAAATCTTCTCTCGGAACGATTACAGCTAAAACACCAAATTTTTCTCTGGTTCCTGTCCGGATTCGATCTATGAATGTGTGTTCCAGTATGTGTCGACCCGGCAACCCCATAGGAGGGAAACCGTTTTGGGACGGAGTTGAGCCTGACGCCACTGACACCAAAAAGTTTTCCCACGACTCGGCTGTTTTCCTGGGTATCTGTAAATCGATAATTTTTTTGTGTAGGATATCAAGGGCTGTGAGATTCAGAGAAAATGCCTGATTTATAATATTTATTGCCGCCGAAGATATTTTGACGAACCCTTTTTCAGGGGAATAGGTGTAAATAGCGCATGGACCCGAATTGATCAACAATTCATATTCCCTGGCTGCTCCAATTTCGAGAGGATCGAAAAAAAGCATTACTATCTGTCTGGCTTGACCAAAGTTGTCCAGCAAAACTACGGCGGTCATCGACAGGGTCAAAATTAGTCCGTCTTTCCTTTTGATCATAAGACGCATGTTTTCTCTTCCGCTCTTTCTAGCCCAAAACATGGCGACAGAATCCAAAATCGTCTGGACGGTCTCATGATCAAAAAGCACAGCGTGAGCCCAAACCTGAATATGAGCTAGTTCCTCGATCGAATATCCCGTTAGACGTTCGGCCTCTATGTTGTAGGACGTGAAAAAACCGTCCCGACGCATACTAATCATTCCCAGACAATTCTGTCTCGCAAGGAGTGTTAAGACCGCTTCAGTGCTAATCCTTGACATTCCTATATTATCCCCGATGCCGCGACGGAGTTGATCGTAATCTTGTTTAGCCTCCACCATTTCTTGAAGTTTGGCCACACACGAAATAAGCACGTCCGGACTACAAGATTGGTCCAGAATAATAGGACGATAATAGCGTGGCAGACTTAGGTTCCCCCAGGCCGGGCCGGCATATCCGAGAACTATAATTTCTATTGCCGGATTTATTTGTTTGATTCCAGTAGTCAGCGTAGCTAATTCCACATCAATATTACCTGAGTCAATTATCACGATCAGGTGGTCACTGGGTTTTTTGGCCAAAATGTTTAGAGCTTCCCTAGCTTCGGAGACCACATTTATCGAAAGTTGATCCAGCTCCGTTTCAAGAGTTTTTCTTGAGATCTCGGCCGTTTCTACGCAATACCCGATCCACAACAGACGACTACTTGACATAAGGGAACCTTTAAGTTTAGATAGAACTACGTTCCAAAGAGTCTTCAAATCACAAAGCGGAATCGCTATTCGCCCGATTAATCGGACTCACAAACTACTATAGCATGAACGCCTTTTTTTTAAAGGAGGTCTTTTATGAATGGACCGGGCAAAATACAGGTATTTACAGGCGAGGGAAAGGGGAAAACAACAGCGGCGTTGGGTCTTGCGTTACGCGCGATCGGACGGGGACACAAGGTGTTCATAGTTCAATTCTTAAAGGCGCCTGACACTTCCGGCGAACAAATCGCCGCGCAGTCACTGGCGCCCATGATCACGATCAAACCCATGGGCAGAAAGGGTTTCATATTTAGGCGAGGATGCGAACCCCAAGATGTGGAAATGGCCGAACAAGCCTTGGAGGAGGCCCGCTCCGCGATGCTTAATGGCGCCTTCGATGTTATTGTGCTGGATGAAGTCAACTGCGCTATCCATCTGGGACTGATTGACGTTACGGATGTCCTGGACTTCATGAATTCCAAGCCGGATAACGTAGAGTTAGTCCTTACAGGCAGGTATGCCCGTCCTGAAATCATAAATCGAGCCGACGTGGTCCTGGAAATGAAACAGATCAAACATCACTTCGATCAAGGTGTCAAAGCAAGAAAGGGTATAGAGTACTAGACCCCATTTGAGTCTGTTCCGGGTAGTAAGTTTCTAAAGATTTATATGTGATTTTTCTTCCTGATTCATGCGCCTTACATTTTTCAACCAGCGTTTCAAGAGCTTATATATGTAGCAATCCTTGCGCCAAGTTGAAGGCAAGCTTCAATGTCTTGGTTCATTGGGACATAAATAACACCCAGGCCAGGTTCGATAACTTCGATGCCACTTACCCTCATTTCACTGTTAATGGCCTCTATCGCTTCTCCTCCCCAGCCATAAGAACCAAAGGCAACTCCTTTCTTTTTTAATGGATGAAGTCCTTTCAAGTAAGAAAGAAGTTGAGCGACGGATGGAAAAATACCTTCATTGATCGTGGGAGAGCCGATGACAATAATTTTTGATGTTAGAATCTCCCGAACAACATCGCTGTAATGGGTCGTACGTAATCGCAGGAGCTTGTGTTCGACCCCAGCTTTGCCTAAACCTTCCGAAATGGCCTTGGCCATAGTTTCGGTGCTTCCCCACATTGTGTCGTAAATGATGAGAACCCGGTCCTGAGTCACACCTGTGCTCCACTCAACATAAGAATTAATGATGTGGTTTGTGTGAGAACGCCAGATAATACCGTGACTGGGAGCAATGATCTCAATAGGGATCCGCATTTTCTCCACTTTCTTGAGTAGAGGAGGAATCAAGGGAGCCAGAGGCATGAGGATATTGGCAAAATACTTGGCGGCTTCCTCTATGATAGCTTCAAAACGGCCATCGTCATCGTCGAAACGGTGAAAGCTCGCATAATGTTGTCCAAATCCATCATTAGAAAGTAAAATACAGTCTTCCGTAATGTAGGTAAACATACTGTCAGGCCAATGCAGCATATAGGCCTCCAGAAATTTAAGGGTCTTGCCTCCAAGAGAAATCTCGTGGCCCGTTCTCACTTTTTGGACGGGCCAATCATGCTGGAAATGTCTCAACAATCCCTTGCTCCCGTAGTCCGTAGCGACTATCTGAGCGTTTGGAACCAGTTCTTTGAACGGAGGAATGGCACCGGAATGGTCCATCTCCAGGTGATTTACTACCAAGTAATCGATCTTTTCAGGGTCTTGAATTGATTTGATCCTGGAGATCATCTCAGGAAAAAAACCAGCCTTCACAGTGTCAATGAGGGCTGTTTTTTCACCTTTTACCAAATATGCGTTATAAGTTGTGCCGCGATCGGTCGTATAACCATGAAACTCCCGAATGTTCCAGTCAATGGCCCCGACCCAATAAACCCCTTTTTTTATTTCCGTAGCTTCATACATGATTTCCCCTTGTTACCTAAATATGTGGTTTTCAGCCCTCAACGTATCAAAAATTGTCCTGAGAGACCTAAATCAAGCTACCGGCGAGAAGTTTTTCCCGTGAAGTCCCCCACTTCTCAATTCATTGAATTTCCATGAATTTCTTTTCATCCACTCCACAATAGGGACATTTCTTTGGGGCTTTCCCCCGAACAGTGTGCCCACACACTGGGCAGACATAGTAATTGGCGGAAGAGTTCAGGTCCTCTTCTTCCAATGCCTTTTTGAAGAGCTTGGCATGAACCATTTCGATGGACATGGCATATTCCAGGCTATGCCTAGCTTCAATCTCTTTTTCATCTACAGCGTCTTTGATCATGGACGGGTACATCTGTTTGAATTCAAAGGTTTCACCATTGACGGCCGCTTCAAGATTATCCTGGGTTTCCTTGATCGCCCCAGACGCCTTGAAGTGAGACAATGCGTGAACCATCTCAGCTTTAGACGCTGCCCTAAAAAGTCTTGCAGCGCCCGGATAGCCGTCGGCTTCCGCTTTGTCGGCAAAAGCCATATACCGAATACTGGCCTCGCACTCCCCGCCAAACGCCTGCTTCAAATTTTCCTCCGTTTTACCCATGGTAACTCCTTTTGCGGAATCTTTTTGAAAAGAATCGCTTGTTCTTAAAACAATTGTGAGATTCAAATAAGTTGATCAAAAGGATCGAAATCGCTATTCTACAAAGAAACTTTCAAGCTTAAAACACTTCTCAGGGCAAACCCGCTCACATCGTCTGCAAGCGACCCCATTGCATAGAGACTGATCCAGCACAATTGTCTGTGACTCTGCATCTTCCACAATCATGAGCGCATTCTCAGTACATGAGTTGATACATTCATGGCACATCAGACAGCCCTCTATTTGGACTTGGACCCGTTGTCCAATGTCTGAGATAGTTGTCAAGCCAAGTTCCCCAAGATCGTCGATGTCACGCCGGACGGTTCTTACTACTTCCGGTATCTCCTCAATGGTCGGAAGCTCGGGAAACCCATATTTCTTAAGAAATTTTTGATATTGTGAGAAGGGCATGCCTTCAGTCCAATACGACAACTCCAGGATATATATTTTCTCGAAGACTTTGGACGCCGCAAACATACAATGGGTCTGGCGAAGGTTTTTTGCGAGATCGCTCATCATTTCCAATTTTTGGGGATCGACAACCAGATCTCTAGCCATGGCCAGCGAAGTGTTGCCTACCTGATAAATTGTTTTGACCCTCGGAGGGATCATTCCTAGACGTTGGGCCTTGATAGGATCTACGTAGGTGCCTGATGCTCCGGACATGTATGCCGTTGTCACGTCAGCAAGATCAATGCCCGCTTCTTGGCACAGTGTAATGTGACCGGCCCTTATAGACCCGATGGCCTTACCTGCTTCCTTGAAATCTTCTTCTGTGAATACGATGTTGGGCGCAAGGCGAAATTCGGCATCCAGCGTATTTATTCGGGGAATGCTTATAAGTTTTTCCTCAATTCCCTGGTGGACAATGGCAACAGTCCCAGTACCTGTTATGCCCACTGGTTCAATCATACCTTCATCTACGATAATCCCAGTTTTGAGTTCCAATAATGGTCCATTTGTTGACATCATTTCCCGATCCAGGACCACAACCCTATTGTAAGGTTCTACCCCAATCAGATCGGAGATTGCCCCCGGCATGGCCAACATTCCACAGGTGATTTGCTGACCTTCGAGGGCTGGCCCGGCCGCAGTGGAACCTGTGATTACCAGGCCTTCATGAAACAAGGCCATTTCCGCGTTAGTTCCGTAATCTGTTGTCAGGGATGTTTCGTTTTTCTTGAGCATACCGGTTTGAATCATCATGGCCAAAGCGTCAGCGCCGATTTCGTGCCGAACAGCCGGCGGAATAATGACTTCAGCGTCTCCCCATATCATAAGACCCGGGATTTCTTTAGCTCTTAGAACGTTGGCGTCGCGCTTTGGGGAAACAACACCAAGCGACTCAAGTTTTCTTTTGCCGGCAAACGCTAGGTCTCGGATTTCAATCCTCTGAAATAGAGACAGTTGAATCGGGTTTCCACATACAGCCATTCTAACCACATGATCTAGGGGTATCTGGAGCCGTCCCAGAACCTTGTTGATTGCTTCGATCATGATACTACCAGCTATGTCCAGGCTCATTTCCAGCGCAAAGTGGAGATGATCTATCACGTTTGCTCCGGGCAGAGGATGCCGAGTGGTGATAGCAGTAGAAATGATTTTTCCGGTATTCAGGTCCAGGGCTTGAGCCCTAAAACCACTTGTGCCTAAATCCATGGCAATCGCTAGATTAGTCATCAAGGTCCCTTCTCAAATGTGGCATTTGGAACACAATGCCGCGAGTTTCTGTCAGAGGCAAGCTCAATGAGACCGGTCAGATAACCTCCAAAAAGGATGGTTTCCGGTCCTCGCATGGTGTACATGGCTTTTGGGGAGCAATGTATATGCCAAGGGAGGACCGGTTATGGATACAGGTATAGCACAGTTGTACTCGGTGGTCGACGAGGTTTTCGTTTTCGTTCGAGGTCCGTGCCGGAGCATGGAGATTGGCGAGGTTGAGAGAACCTTGTTGGCAATGCTCATGGGAGTGGGAAGAGAGGCTCTTACGACATATCTTGACGAGAAAGGTACTGGTTATCGACACGAGGAGATGGTCAACGCACAGGGCGAGACATTGCCGTATGTGCGTGACAGGAAATGCGCGTACAGGTCTGTTTTCGGGGTCATTGAGATAAATCGTGCTTACTACCGGCAACAGGCGCGGCGGGTATTCTCCCGTTGGAGGATGAAATCAAAAATAAAAACGCATCTAACCACAACATCAATCTGAGTCGGGACAAACGCAGGCTACGGGTTTAATCAGTGCAGACTTTGCAAAAAAGATCCCAACCCCTATAACCAACTCATACCGTGCCGAGTCGCTCTACCTTTTCCACGCCTTTAACATTTTTGAGGGCATTCATTATGCGATTCAGGTGGTCAAGATTGCGCACGGAAACCATGAACGTTCCCTGCGCCTTAAGTTTGTCCGTGGTCTTTACATTCGCCTGAACTATGTCCGAATCGTTTGACGAGAACACACCACTAATTGCCGCGAGCATTCCGGACCTGTTTTCCGCCTCGACTGACAGCCTGACTATCCTGCTTAGTTTTTGATCCTCGTCCCAGCTTACCTCTACAATCCGCTTTCTATCTGTTGTCTGAAGGTTTTCGCAGTCTGCCTTGTGAACCGTGACTCCCCGTCCCCTCGTGATAAATCCGCTGAGAACATCGCCGGGCAGGGGGTTGCAACACTTGGCAAAGTTTACCATCACATCAGACAACCCCTGCACCTTAACCCCACTTTTAGTCTTGCCAGGCACCTTCCGTACCGGTTTTTCTTCTGAAAGAGCAGCCTTTGCCTTTTCCCTTTCCTGAGGAGGCACCAGTTTCGTGATGATGACTTTGGGAGAAATCCGCCCATATCCGATGGCTGCGTATATATCAATTTCAGTCTTAAAGCTGAATTCATTTGCAATCTTGAGAATTTCACCTTCCCTTTCCGCCCTGTTGATGTCGATTCTCCATTTTTTGAGTTCGCGATCCACACTTTCTCTGCCAATCTCAATAGACCGCTCCCTTTCCTCCGCTAGCACGTAATGCCGGATCTTCGCCTTGGCACGTACGGTTTTAACGTATTTCAGCCAGTCCTTGCTGGGCCTTTGGTGTGCCGACGTAACAATTTCAACCGTGTCGCCGGTCAACAGAAGGTACTTGAGCGGGACCATCTTTCCATTTACGCGTGCTCCAACGCATCTATGCCCAACCTCGGTGTGGATGGAATAGGCAAAGTCCAGTGGTGAAGCGCCCTTGGGGAATTCTTTCACTTCACCTTTAGGAGTGAAGACATAAACCTCATCAGGATAGAGGTCTACTCTGACGTTCTCAAAAAACTCTCGCGGGTCGTCAAGGTCCTGTTGCCATTCCATCATCTGCCTTAACCAGTTGACGACCTTTGCATCCTCGGCCTCGACGGCTTTCCCCTCTTTGTATGACCAGTGAGCGGCAATCCCTTCCTCGGCGGTCAAGTCCATCTCCTGGGTCCTGATCTGGATCTCGATTCTCGCTCCTTCCGGTCCTATGACAGTAGTGTGGAGTGATTGGTAACCATTACCCTTGGGCATGGCTATATAGTCTTTGAATCTGCCGGGGACAGGCCTCCAAAGCGAATGGATGAGCCCCAACACTGCATAGCATTCATTGACACTGTTGAGAATTATTCGAAACGCGGTTAGATCGTGGATCTGGTCAAAGTCCAGATTCTGGGATACCATCTTCCTGTTTATACTATATATCTCCTTGTCTCTCCCCTTTGTTACGGAATTGATCTTGTACTGAGCAAGCTTCTCCTCGATGATCCGGAGTACATTGTTTACATATCCTTCCCTTAACTGTCGTGACTCCTCCAGGTTAGTCTTGATGTACTCGTACTTCTCGGGTTCCAAGTGGCAAAAGGCAAGTTCCTCCAGTTCAGTCCACATCCAGTATATGCCGAGCCTTGCAGCCAGAGGCGCATAGATCTCCATAGTTTCGCGCGCTATTCTTTGGCGGGCTTCAGGCGGCATGTGATCCAGGGTCCGCATGTTATGGAGACGGTCTGCCAGTTTGACGATCAATACCCTGATGTCCCGGCTCATGGCGAGAATCATTTTGCGAAAATTCTCAGCCTGCCGCTCTTCTTTCGATTGAAACTCTATCTTGCTTATCTTAGTGACGCCGTCCACCAGAAGAGCTATTTCTTGCCCGAAGACCTGCTCAAGATAGTCGAGCGTTGTGAGGGTGTCCTCAACCGTATCGTGCAGGAGGCCAGTGGCAACCGAGGATTCGTCGAGCCTCATTTGAGCCAGTATTCCTGCCACTGCCACAGGGTGAACAAGATATGGTTCACCGGATCGCCGTGTCTGCCCCTGGTGAACCTGGGCCGAATAAATGTAGGCATGCCGCAACAGGTCCAGGTCCGCGTCGGAGTAATAAGATTTTACCAAATCTAGAATTTCTCCGAACCGAACTACCGATTTACCCTTGAGGCTCATTTCCGTCCTTGTTGGAAGTGATTACAGATGTCTCGTCAAACACGCTAACTTCTTAATTGATAGTTCTTCTGTTCATTTTTGCGCTGAAGGCTGTCGCTCCCTCTTGCGAAAAGCTATCTTTAATGGGGACCCGCCAAATTGAAAGACCTCCCTCAGTCGATTGGTCAAAAATCTTTGGTATGAGAAATGGATAGACTCAGGATAATTGCAAAAGAACAAGAATCTTGGAGGAGCAGTCCTAAACTGGGTACCATAAAATATTTTTATTCTCTTGGTTTTGTGATGCATTCCAGGTGGATTTTGGCTCATTACGTCAATGAGAAACTTGTTTACAGCGGACGTGGATATCCGCTTTCGAAAATTTGCGTTAAGTTCATCTATCAGCTTAAAGAGGCGTGGAGCGCGAGTCCCGATCGCTGCTGAAATTGTAACCACAGGTGCGTAATCAAGATACTTCAAGGAATCCCGCACCTTCGCTACGTAGCTATCCACAGTTCTGTTGTCCTTCTGGATCAGGTCCCACTTGTTCAAGGCCAGTATCACTGCCCTGCCTCGCTCGAACGCGTACCCGGCGATTCTGGCATCCTGTTCCGTCACTACTTCCCTGGCATCCATCATTACTATAACAATGTCGGCCCGATTGATGCTTTCGAATGCCTTGATAGTGCCGAACTTTTCAACTCTATCCACGATCCTGGACCGTCTCCTTATGCCCGCGGTATCTATGAAAAGATATTCGTGGCCTTCACGCCTCACTATCGTGTCGATCGAGTCTCTTGTTGTACCGGGTTCAGGGTTCGCCACGAGCCTCTCCTTTCCGAGAAACAGATTGATCAACGTAGACTTGCCCACATTCGGCCTACCGACAACCGCTACCTTGATCAATGAATCTTCCCAGGAATTGGCGAAGTCTAGTGAAGATTCCTGCACCGGTATCTCCTCCAGAAGAGCGTCAAGGAAGTCCCCCATGCCGTACCCGGTCATAGCGCTTACGGGAAAGATATGATCAACACCGGCCCAGTAGTAATCCACTGCGACATCTTCACTTTTTTCCGAATCGATCTTGTTGACTACGTAAAAAACCTTCTTCTCTGTTCGCTGTAAAGCGCGGACTATTTCGTGATCCGTAGGACTGATCCCGGACTTTCCGTCGCCAAGAAACACGATAAGATCCGCTTCTTCTATGGCAACCGTGGTTTGGACGCGCATCTGGGACAGCATGACGTCGTCACTGGTAGGTTCAAATCCGCCCGTGTCTACTACGACGAAGGACTTGTCCCTTATTGTGACCTCTGCGTAGTTACGGTCGCGGGTCAAGCCCGGGGAATCTTCCACCAAGGCCTTACGGGATCGCACGAGCATGTTGAACATCGTGGATTTTCCCACGTTAGGCCGTCCCACAAGCGCGACGAGCATTTTCGAATTTCGTCTCATACCATTTGTATAACACATTAGGAGGTTAGAATTCAGGATCAAAATTGGCTTAGGGATTGGCCACTCCCTGATTCAACGAAAGTCGTAGCGCCAGAATCATTCTGACACAAACGCTTTTCGTCACTCCCCAGGCGCTGTCGTGACGTCCTGTGTGCCGTCGTGATTCCTCACAGGCTCTGCACTAAATCATTCAAGGGACAAATCAGGATGTTATCCATTGGTCTTGTAATTTCGACCTGTTGATGATATTCTATCTGCATCATTCGGTATCCGAACAAATCGGCAAAGAATTATGAAAGAGTTGCTTTGCTTGATAATGGTTACTGCGGTTGTGGTTGCAGTCGTGCTTCTGGGCTGTGTTCCAGGTATTAAGTCGGCCAAGACCGGTCCATCACCCCAGGATAACCCAGGCGGACCCAAAACGGCCAATCAGTCAGGGATCGCGTCGGATTTATCAAAAATACCGGGTAAGGATTTGGACAATCTGCTTCCACCCCCTCCTCCATCCTACAAGAGTGGTGAGGGAAGAGGTGGGGCGGGTGACTATGCGGATATTCCGGAATTACGCCAGAGGGAAGAAATTAATGAAGCCGCCTTGAAGTTTGCCAAAGAAGTTCCGGACGTGAAGCACATTAAAACATGCTTTTCAAGAATTTATGGCGGATGGTATCTGCTTCTCTACATTGAAAAGGGCAAGAAGATTTCTCTGCAGCAGTATTCCTGGAATCCGAAATCACGTGAATGGGAAGTCGTTTACCACATCAAGGAGGTTCCTGCGAATCAACTGGAGTTCCATCTCAAAGGTGAGGTGGGAGACGAAAAGTGTTTTGTTCTTAAGAAGTGATCAGACTTCCGCCGAAGAAGCGTATGTGCCCACAGTGTGTTGCACTCAAATTTCCGTGCTACAGAAAAGACGAAAAACCACCGGCGGCGAAACTGGTTGGCGGTGCCGGGAGTTGACAACCCGCACCACATCCGAGTCATTAGCCTGCGTCGAAAAGTGAGCCGGATCTCATGTGTTTAGTCGAAGAGCGCTCTGTCCGATTACCCCACTCGAGATGGGCATTGTCCGTTGCGTTTGACCTCCATGATCGGAACCGTGCATTGTTCTTGACAATTATGATATGAGCAATTAGCATCATCAATTTCGCAGTGACTCCGTTTCGTTGCAAAGGAGTTTTCAATGAGGGTAGGACTGAAGATCTTTACGGGGAATTCAAACCCCCACTTGGCCAAAGAGATCACCCGGTACATGGGAATACCTCTAGGAGCTGCCTTTGTCGGGTCGTTCAGCGACGGGGAGATTCAAGTTGAATTCAAGGAAAATGTAAGGGGGATGGACGTATTTGTCCTCCAATCCACTTGCCGCCCTGTGAACGACAATATAATGGAACTTCTGGTGATGATCGATGCCCTGAAGCGGGCATCCGCGAGCCGTGTCACTGCTGTGATGCCATATTATGGATATGCTCGTCAGGACCGAAAGGTAGCCAGTCGCGCTCCCATTACTGCCAAACTGATAGCGGATATCATTACGGCGGCAGGAGCGGACAGAGTCCTCACAATTGATCTTCACGCCGGACAGATCCAAGGTTTTTTTGATATACCGGTAGATCATCTTTATGCAGGCCCGATTATGGCTGAAGCCATGAAGACCGAACTGACAACTGGAGAATGTACCGTGGTTTCTCCAGATGCAGGGGGGGTTGAGCGAGCCCGGGCATTTGCAAAACGACTGGGGAGCAACCTGGCAATTATAGATAAGCGACGAACAAAACCTAACGAATCAGAAGTGCTGCACGTGATAGGCGATGTTTCAGATCGAGACGTGTTGTTGTTGGACGACATGGTTGATACAGCCGGAACTTTGGTGAAAGCTACAAACGCATTGAAGGTGGCGGGCGCCAGAAATATTTACGCGTGTTGCACCCATCCCGTTCTGTCGGGTGAGGCGGTAAAAAGGATAAACGAGTCACCGATAAACAAATTGTACGTAACCAACACTATACCTACCGACGACAAACTGGCGGTTTGCAAAAAAATACAGGTTCAATCAGTTGCTCCACTCTTGGGAGAAGCTATAAGTAGAATTTATAGAGAAGTTTCGGTTTCTGAGCTATTTGTTTGATAGCATGTAATGGATAGAGAGAGGAAGGCAAACAGTTTAAATTGTTGAAGTCTCCCTCCGGAGAGAAACATGAACAAAATAACACTATCTGTTGATAAGCGGTTCGGAACAGGAAAGGGACAGGCACGTCGCCTTAGAGCAGCGGGAAAAGTTCCTGGAGTTCTCTACGGCAAGAAGACCGAGCCCATCAAACTGACGCTAGAGGTCCACGAGTTCCAAAAGGCTTTAGATGAAGCCCGGACTAATCCGATTTTCGACCTCAAGATCCGGGACAACGGAGGCACAATAAGCCGCAGCGCGATATTGAAAGAGCGCCAGTTCAGGCCCATGGACGGAAGTACCGTGCATCTGGATTTCCTCGAAGTCCTTATGGACGAGTCAATCGAGGTGTCGGTTCCCATCGAATTTCAGGGAAAGCCGGTCGGTCTGGACAAGGGGGGGCTGTTTCAAATCTCTACGAGAGAGCTACGCATCTCCTGTTTTCCCGATGACATCCCCACCGTCATCACGGTTGATGTTAGCAGTCTGGATGTGGGGCATTCCATCCACGTGTCAGATATCGCTCTGCCTCCTAAGGTTTCCGTTGTTCAGGAACTGGGTGTAGCGCTGGCCTCCTGCGCAGCGCCAAAGAAGCCGGAGGAAGAAGGCGCCGCAGAGGAATCTGCTGAGAGTGAAACGGCTGGATAATAAACGCTCAGAAACAGTAAAAGTCTGCTTAAATCTAAGAGGTTATGAAAACATTCTAAGATCACTTCCAGAGATTTTGTAATCGCACTTGGCATCATTTGGCTTCCTTGGTCTTGGCTTCGTCCCAAAGAGAGTCCATCTCCTTGAGATCAGCCTGTTCCAGTGTCCTGCCCATTGTTTGTAGACTTTTCTCAATATGGCGGAAACGTCGTTCAAATTTGTCCGATGTCTCGTTCAAAGCCGCTTCGCAGTTCACGTTCAAGTGTCGTCCTGCATTCACGATCACAAACAGCACATCTCCTAATTCTTCACGGCTTGCTTCCTGACATCCCGAGTCTACCGCCTGTCTTAGTTCGTTCAATTCTTCGTCAATTTTGGCAATAACTTCCTGATGACGCGTCCAATCAAAGCCTACTCTGGCCGCTCTTGCGGCCAGCTTCTGGGCCCGGCTTAGTGCCGGCAAGGACCTCGGAATACCGTCCAGAAGAGACTCACGCTGTCTTATGCTCTCCTCAGTAGCTTTGATTTTCCTCCAGTTGTCTATGACGTCCTGAGCATTCTTGACCTCTGCTTGACCAAAAACATGGGGATGTCTTCTTCGCATCTTTTCCATCGCAGAGTCCAATATCTGGTTCAGAGAAGCCAGGCCTTGCTGTTCAAACATATAGGCGACAAACACCACAAGAAAAAGCAGATCCCCCATCTCGTCCACAATTTCGTTGCGTCCGCCTCGATTCATAGCTTCGATAAGCTCATGATATTCTTCGAGTATGTACGGGTGAAAACTCAGCGGTGTCTGTTTTCTGTCCCAGGGGCAGCCGTTTTCTGATCGAAGAGTTCGTATAAGCTCTACCAGTCTGCCGAAGGCTTCAGCAGCCTCCGAAGAAGAGCCGGTATCGTCCATGGCGGCACTCCCTTTCGCCGGAGCGTTGATTACTATTCCCTGATGAATAGCGACACGACACAGAATAGACACTTTGTCATGGAAGGGCAAGGCAGTAACGGATTTTTGAAGTGGCGCATCACGTTTTCCGGATGAAGTTGCTTATAAGAGTGGAAAGGTGTTACAATCGTAGGTCGAAATGAAAAGGGTTTTCGTGTGTGAACAGAGGAGTTGCCGAGGTTCTCATTATGAGATTGATTCAGTGTCGGTACTATAAACACAATGGCATCCTAAGTTTGTTAATGATTTGTTCGGACGTATTTTGAATTAAAGAACACTCGGAGGCTTCTTGAGACCGGATTCCGTGGAACAAACCGAAAAGCTGCCGCGACGTGTAAGTTTTGACGATGTGGGGGCATTTCAAGCCCTTGTGGGTGAACTGAGCCGTAATATCAAGCACATCGAGAAAGGTCTTGGAGTAAACATATCCATCAAGGGCAACACACTAGGCATTTTTGGGGTTGCACCTGCCGACGACATAGCAGAGAGACTTGTGAAGCAGCTTTATACTCTGGCACGAGATGACTATCCGATCCATCCAGCCGACATTGACCAGGGCATAAGGATGCTGTCGGAAAATCCTGATGCAAGACTCAAAGAACTCTTCCTCGAGACAGTCTTCACTTCGGTAGGTAAGAGGCCGATTACACCGAAGACGTTACTCCAGAAGCGTTACATTCAGCTCATACAGACTCATGACATCGTTTTCGGTATTGGTCCGGCCGGAACCGGTAAGACTTATCTGGCCATGGCCATGGCCATGGCTTCGTTTGCCAAGAAGCAACTCAGAAGGATCATATTGGCACGTCCCGCTGTTGAAGCCGGCGAAAAACTGGGTTTTCTCCCTGGTGATCTCTACGAGAAGGTAAACCCTTACCTGAGACCTCTGTATGATGCACTTCATGACATGATCGATTTCGAGAAAGCCTCGCGCATGATCGAGCGAGGGGACATTGAAGTGGCGCCTTTGGCGTTCATGAGGGGACGGACCCTCAATGATTCGTTTGTAATACTTGATGAGGCACAGAATACCACGTCCGAGCAGATGAAGATGTTTCTTACTCGACTTGGGTACTCCTCTAAAGCGGTAATTACAGGCGACATAACTCAGATTGATCTTCCTGGGGGAATTCGTTCCGGACTCGTCGAAGCGTATGAGATTTTGGGAAATATTGAAGGCATTGCCTTTATAATGTTTACTGAACAGGACGTGGTCCGTCATCCGTTAGTCCAGGAAATTATTAGGGCATACGAGATCAAGTCCGCAGCGGGCCGATCTCGGAGATGAGACAGGTTATGCGGGCGTTCACTGGAAAGACCAAAGCGTCAAGAAAACCTAATGCATTGGGAAGTTTCAAAGATTGGGCGGACTCGGCGAGAAAGTTTCTCTCTCACAGACAGCCGGCCTGGTCAGCCAACCTGCGCGAGCCGAAAGGACAGCGTTGGGCCGTGATAATCGGAGCATCGTTCATTGCCGCCTTCATCATTGCGCCCCAATCTTTTCAGTTCTACTCTCTGACGGTGGGACAACCCGCCGGTGAAACCGTAATCTCTCCCATCACCTTCAAAGTTATAGACCAAGCGGCGACGGACAAGATCCGGGACGAAGTGCTGAAATCTGTCCTCCCAATTTACGATTTCGACGATGACATGGTTCATGAAGTTCAGCAGAGAATTATAACGGCATTCAGTTTTGTCAGAGATTACATGTTTGCTGAAGCTGAGTTTAATGCCGGTGGTCCGGACAAGGCTGAGCCTGCAAGATCGGCTGATGATAGGTCGGCAGGACGCACACCGTTTAGACCTATCGACGAGAGCACGTTGAGGACTCGTTTCGAGAATTTGTTAGGTGCTTCTGTGCCACCATCGAGTTTCTCTGTAATCAAGTCCCACGGTTTCAATACGCGAATTGAAAGAGATCTCCGGTCTCTGATTGTGCCGTTACTGCTAAGAGGCGTCGTATTGAGCCGAGAATTAGTTATGAGAGACGGTAAGCAAGGAATTCTCCTGCTACCTAAATCAAGTAAGAGGCTCGAACCGGTGAAAGATCTCTCGGTAATTCTGGATCTGCATGAAGCCTTTGATCTTATCGATGCTGAAGACAGGGATTTCGTACGCGACAGATCCCTGTCATTGGCTATTCGCCAGACTGCCAAGGATCTCGTTTACGTCAACATGGCCTACAACCGGGAAAAGAGTGACTCACTCAAGACCGAGGCATTAGCCTCGGTAAAGCCGGTTTTCTTTCAAGTCAGTAAGGGGGAGCCGATCATAAAAGAGGGTGAGCCGGCCAACGAGGGCCATCTGAGGAAACTCGCCGGCCTGAACAGCGCGAATCCTGCATACAGTCGTTACATGATACTTGTTGGTATTGCCCTGACACTAGCTCTTCTGCTCCGCCTGAGTTTCTATTTTTCCGAGAAATATCTGGACCGATCAAAGAATGCTACGGAAGACCTGCTTCTTTTTAGTTTGCTTTTACTGGGAACAATTATTGTAGTTCGATTCATGTTCTCTTTGTCCCCTCTCGTAGGAAAGGCCGGGCAGGGGATGAGTCCCAGATCTATTCTGTTTGCAGCTCCTGTCGCAACAGGGGCCATGCTCGCCGCGCTCATGGTAGACGCGAGAATCGCGTTCATATTTGCGGTCCTGACGTCTCTGGCCGCCGCTATGGCAGTAGAAGGGGATATTCATCTATTCGTGTTCTACTTCATTTCCGGGATAGTCGGGCTTCACGGGATGACGCGGATTACCGACCGAACTTCAGTGCTCCGAGCCGGACTGGTTGTTGGGTTGGTGAACATGGTTTCGATTTTGGCGATCAAGATGGCTCTGGGGGAACTCTCACGGATTCAGGACTTCCACGAGATAGGTCTTGGATTCTTAGGAGGGGTCCTTTCAGGGTTGCTGGTCTCCGGGTTCGCACCTCTGCTCGAACCTTTGGGCTATACCACCAACATAAGGCTTCTTGAGATTGCAAGCCTCAATCATCCACTGTTGAAAGAAATGTCTCTTGAAGCTCCCGGCACGTACCATCACTCAATCATGGTGGGGAACTTGGCGGAAGCTGCGGCCGAATCGATCGGCGCAAATCCTTTGCTTGCCAGAGTCGGGGGCCTGTACCATGATATCGGTAAAGCGGGCAAAAAAATGAAGCCGTCGTACTTTATTGAGAATCAGGACCCCGGAGTGAATCCCCATGACAAACTTGAGCCTAGCATGAGTGCTCTCATACTGGTGTCGCACGTGAAAAACGGTGTGGACAAGGCCAAAGAGTATCGTCTTGCAACTCCGATAATTGATATCATTCAGCAGCATCATGGCACCAATTTAATAAGATTCTTTTACAACAAAGCTCTCGAGAGAGTCGGTAAAGATCACCAAGCAGTTTCAGAGGACAAGTATCATTACTCTGGGCCTCGACCACAAAGCAAGGAAGCCGCACTTGTTATGCTCGCTGATGTTACGGAAGCAGCGTGCAGAACCTTGACCGATCCGACTCCGGCACAGATTCAAAAGCGTGTCGAGACGCTCGTTATGGGGATGTTCAATGAAGGCCAGCTCGACCAATCCACACTGACTCTGAAGGATATACACGCAATGACGAAGTCCTTTGTTCGTGCCTTGCAGGCAATTTTGCACGGCCGCATCGACTATCCGGAGGATGCTCGGCCTCAGGAAAAGAGCAATGGAGATCTTAATAGACAACAGGCAGACTCGCATCGAAGCAGATTGGGGCGAACTTGGGAAGAAGGCGGAAAGAATATTAGGACAATTGGGCTGTAGCCATTCGGCAGTCCTGTCCATTGCACTGGTGCATTCGGACGAAATGGCCGACCTTAATCTCAAGTATCGCGGGAAACAAAGCCCCACTAACGTTCTGTCGTTTTCTCAGTTGGAAGGTCCCGCCTCCGAGTTCAGAGTTGAACTTCTAGGGGACGTCGTTCTCTGTACCGACGTCGCCGCAGATGACGCCGTGGCTCTGGGGTACTCCAACGACGAAATGTTGGTTTACCTTCTTATCCATGGAATTTTGCATGTTGTTGGCTACGACCACAGCCTGCCACAAGACGAATCGGCCATGTCTTCAAAACTTGAAGAAATCTTTCAAGAGTTTTTTCCTCGGGACACAGAGCCCGCGTCTTTCTCACAAAACCCAAGTCAGTTACGTTAAATCTATGTGGTAATGGCGCTTCGATATTGCCCCGAGACGATTCTTGTGTTTCAAATACCAATCAGCAGACAGCCAGGGTCTTGGCTACCGCTGATAGCATACGTATATGGTCCATCTCAGCCTTTATGAGTTGGTCTATCTCTCCCTTGTCTTTAGGGTCGGGGAGCAACTCCTTCATTCCGAGAAAGAACACTACTGAATCCTTTTCAAATTGGATGGCCACGTCAAGAATTTGAGCCGCAGTCATCCCCTTCTCCAATCTACTCTTGGCTGCTTCTACCGTAAACACATGAGTATCCGCGCTCGCTTGGAGATAACTTTCAGCAAGACCCTCCGGATCCCATACGGCCTCGGATAGGAATGAGCCTGAAAGCTGACTCCTAAGACTCTTAAAATCCTTTATATGGCCTTCTTCCATGAGTGCCAATTCCCCAAAGAGTTTTTTAACCTTGGGATCTTGAGCATGTGACGCTGCGCCTGTGTAAAATGCATTGCCGTTTTCTTCAATGCGGATGGCCATGGTGAATACATCTTCTGCGGTACCGAAAACAAACATTAATAACCTCCTTGTCAAAAACCCTACTGGCTACTCCACTTTCTTGTACACGTTGAGCCCGATCTTTTCCTCTCGCCCATAAATCAACTGGTTTCCTTCGGTTGAAGCTACGATTATGGTTTTGCCGGATTTAGATGAACCAAACTCCTTGGAGAGATCTATTGCGATTTCCAGGGAATCTCCTTGTACATCCATGTCTACGTTTTTGAAGGACCGGCGTCGGCCTTTCAACAGTTTATTGGATTCCTGCTTATACACATTCAAGCCGATTTTTTCGTCTCTGCCGGGTAAGGACCTACTGCCCTCTGTCGACGCAACTATCGTGGTCTTACCTGATTTAGATGGACCGAACTCCTTTAGCAGATCTACCCGGATTTTGAGGGTGTCGCCCGAGATTTCCATTTCCACGTTCTTCATTCCCCCCCGCACAACTTTGCCGGCAATCTTTCTCGCCAATTTGGGTGCTGACCTCGGTTCTGATTTTGACGGTTGAACTCCTTGAAGCGGGATTTCTCGATCATCCGGACTCCCTGTAGGCAAAGGGACTACAGCGCTCGTCTCACTCAAGAGGAGATCCCTGGTATCTTTATCCAGGTGCATTAACTTACTGAAATCGAGCTTGGAAATTACGGTCTGCTTCAAAGGAAGTTCTTGGAGCCAGGCCTGCAACTTTGAAAAAGCTGGGTTGGGCCCGTCTCCCAATATTTTCAGAGCATCACGAACGACAGACCGTGCCTTGTCGAAATCCTGCAAAACCGATTCAAACGAGCGAATGATTTCAATGACTTCAGCCATCTTCCTGGAATGCACAAATCCTTTATCAAAGTCGGTGACCAGATGGCTCCATGCTTGAGGAGTAGGATCTCCCTCAACCTTGTAATAATTTCTGAAATCATCAGCGCTGATAAAAAATTCGAAGCCCTCTTGCGTGCGGACGCGGTAGGGCGATGCTGAATCGTCCAACAGTTCCACCAAGATTCCAGGTTTGGAGCCTAAGAATTGCTGGTAATGCCTCGTCATCGGATCTCCTTTCAGATAACTAAAGCCGATATAATACAGTAGCACCAGTCGCAGGTCCAGTGAGAAGAACTGAAAACTTCTTTGACAATGCTGAACTCGTCTCCAGTTTTTCCTTAACATAGCAAAACAAGAACATGGTTAAACAATGTTAATCATTTTTACGCACGATTTAGTGTTGACAATCAGGCGCTCGGCTTCTACCAATGGTCATATCAAGAGACCTGATCGCTCCGCACGACCGAGTCTGCGGAGTTGGATTGGGAGTATTGTTAGGTCTATCTGAATATTCAGGAATTGTTCCATTGTTAGCTAGAAAGATTCTAGAGGGTGATGTTCGCGCAACAGCTCGGCTGATTCGTCTGATCGACGATGGCGACCGTGAGGTATTCGCAGATCTTGCCGAACTATATCGCTGTGCAGGAAGCGCCTACGTTATAGGATTTACTGGTTCGCCGGGAGTGGGAAAGTCAACGCTGGTAGATTCCATAATTTCGCGATTTCGTCGAGACGGTAAAACTGTTGGAGTGCTTGCGATAGACCCTACGAGCCCCTTCACCGGCGGGGCAATCCTCGGGGATCGGGTGAGGATGCAAAAGCATTTCCTCGACGATGGTGTTTTCATACGTTCAATGGCAACCCGAGGCAAGTTCGGCGGACTGACACGATCCACAGCGGATGCAATAGTGGTCCTGGATGCCATGGGAAAGGATGTGATTATTGTAGAGACCGTGGGGGTCGGTCAGGATGAGGTCGATATAGCACAGAGCGCCCATACTACGGTACTGGTTACGATCCCTGGAATGGGAGACGACATACAGGCGATAAAAGCCGGGCTCACGGAGATCGGAGACATACTCGTAGTCAATAAGGCTGACAGAGAAGGTGCCGGGAAAACCGTGCGCGAAATGAGATTCATGTTGCAGATGTCGGCCGATCGTCATGCAAATCAAGGATGGACTCCGCCGGTGATAGAAACCGTGGCCTTGCAGGAGCAAGGAGTTGAGCAGGTCTACCTGGCGATTCTGGATCACCGGAGACACATGCTGGATCACGGCCAGGACAAATTGCAGCGGATTGAGAAGATCCGGGCTCGTAATCAGTTATTGGACCTGCTGAAAGAAGAATTGATGGACGCTGCGCTAGACAGGCTAGGAGGAGTGTCGGGACTGGATGAGGTGGTAGAGCAAATAGCCGCGAGGAAAACTGATCCGTACAAGGTTAGTTTGGAGATGGTCAGGAAACTGTTGGGAGGTCCCGTCCCTTGAATTTTGCAAAAGCCCTGCCGAAAATCGATTTTGATCACGTCCAACTAATACGGATCTTTACCATTATTCCAGTGGTTCTGATATTGTTCGCCGGCGCCGGCGCTCTTTGGATGTATCTCTTCGTATTTTCATTGCTTCCCGAAGGCCAATCACTTGTTGAGACGCCTGGCTTAACGTCCAACGTTACCGTTTTGCGAGACGGAAACGGGATCCCTGGTATCATTGGGGAGACCGAAGACGACGTCGTGCTGGTTTTGGGGTACGTCATGGCCCAGGACCGATTATGGCAGATGGATTATCTGCGTCGAGCAGGGCAGGGGAGGTTGTCAGAGATTCTGGGACCAAACTACCTCGAAGGCGACCACCTCATGAGAACAATAAAGGCTGGCCGGCGTGGACAAGATGTCCCTGTCAAGCTGGGTGACGCTGAGAACAGGTGGTTGGACAAATTTGTTCAGGGAATCAACAAGTACATATCTGCCCACGAGGGAAAGCTTCCGGTTGAGTTTTCCCTATTGGAGTACAGCCCCGCGATCTTTTCAAGAGACGACGTACTGACTATTTTGGATTCCCTGGCTTGGGAAACGTCGATAGCAGCACGAGTAGATCCGGTCATGACCCGTGTTCTCGGCCGCCTGGCTAAAAATCGCGCGTTGCAGTTGTTTCCAACCGATCCTGCTGTATCCAGTGCTGAGGTAGCCTCTGATCTCTACGGATGGGAACCCAAAGGGGCATTGTTTTCTGCGCTCGGCATGGGGCGCACGCTCACGCGGGTCCCTGGATTGAATGGCGGATGTGGATGGGCGGTAAGTCAGAGTAGGAGCCGTAGCGCTAAGGCTTTGACAGGATGCTGTTTCTATCAGACGCTGACCGCTCCAGGTTTCTGGTATCGAGCCAGACTGTTTGCCAAAAACTTCCAGCTCTCAGGAGTGTTTATTCCAGGTGTTCCTGTTGCCATGGCAGGCAGCAATCCGCGATTGAGTTGGGGTTGCATTTCCTGTCCTGTAGATGACGCAGATCTCTACATAGAGCGGCTCGACTCTGATGACGCAAAAAGTTATTTCCGTGTGGACCGCTGGATAAAGATGGAGGAAGTGAACGAGCGATACCGTGTTAAGGGGGGCGGCTCTGTTTCCCGTTCAATTCTTATGACGGACTTGGGTCCAATTGTTTCAGATGTCAACCGGGCACGTGCTCTGTCACTTCGATGGACGGGCCAGGAACGGCTGGGTCTTTTTCCTGCAATATTCAACTTGAACAGGGCAACGAACGGGAACCAACTGCAAGGTGCTCTAAAGGGTTTGATTGCGCCTTGCCTGAATGTGTTATGGGCTGATGATGAGGCCAATCTTGGGATTCAATGTGCCGGTCGGATTCCCATCCGGCCGCCGGCCAGCGACGGAATAGTGCCTATGCCGGCGTGGACAGAGACGTACAAGTGGGTAGGATTCATCCCATTTCATGAATTGCCTTCACAAACAAATCCTGGAACAGGTCTGGCTGTAGTGGCTGACGGGCGCCCCGGGGGGCCTGAATACCCGTTTTTCGTTAGTTGCTACTGGAACGATGACTACAAGCACAGGCGTATCAGAGAGCTACTGGAAGAGTCTTCAGAGCACGACCTGGAAAGTTTTTACAAAATACAAAACGACACTTTTTCGCCCATGGCCGCGAGCTTGGTCCCTGTTGTGGTCGATGCCTGGGAAAAACACGGTAACGCTGATAGTGGAGAACGCGAAGCCGTTCGAATCCTCAATACCTGGGACTTCCAGATGAACAGGGAATCCACAGGCGCCGCTATTTTCGGGTTGGTGTACCAGTCTCTGGTAGAAGATCTGCTGATCAAATCATTGGGAAATGAACTTTTTTCAGGATTCACGTCCTACCCTCCCTTAGCTGCCCGACTCGTAAGAAATGTCTTTGTGGATCACCGAAGTGAATGGCTGGGGAAAACAGACCGAGCGGCCTTTCTTGTGGATAGCTTCCAAAAGGCGATTGTCCGCGGAAAAGCCTTGATGGGGAATAGCATAACCAAATGGAAGTGGGGGGAGATTCATACAACCGTGTTCCGGCACCCAGTGTCTGCCAAGTCAAGATTCCTGGAGGCTCTGTACCAGGTAGGCCCATTGGCGACGTCGGGATCATCGGACACCATCAATTCTTCCGGCTGGTCTGTAGCTCATCCTTTTGGTGTCGCTGGTGGGGTTTCATTCAGGCAGTTTGCGGACATGAGCCAGCCCCCTCTTGTGTTTGGGGTTATCCCTTTGGGCAGTTCGGCCCATTTCTTCTCCGCTCATTACAAAGATCAGACGTCGGCCTGGCTGACCGGGAGAGCCCTCATCGACCCTCTCAACATGGCGGATATCAGCAAAGATGGCTCCAACAGTGTGCTCTTCAGGCTTCCCGCTATTGGCTCGATATCTCTTAAGTAACAGTTTTCAATACTCGTAGATTGGGACTGCCATGAAAACCATTCCCACTAAGATTCTCATTGCCACACGTAACCAGGGCAAGGTCAAGGAGATCAGCGACCTGCTGAAGGACCTCCCAGTTACTTTTTTGTCTCTCTCAGATGTGGAAGATGTGCCCGAAGTTAATGAGGATGGGGACACCTTTGAAGAAAACGCCTTGAAAAAGGCTCGATCGATCGCCTCTGCGACCGGCCTCGTCACCTTGGCCGACGACTCAGGGCTTTGCATTGATGCGTTGGATGGTCGCCCGGGAGTCCATTCAGCGCGGTATGCAGGGAACAATGCTTCGGACGAGGACAAGTGGTGTAAGATCCTTGGAGAAATCCACGACGTGCCTGACGAACTCAGATCGGCTCGATTTGTTTGCGTTCTGGCGCTGGTGGATCCGGCAAGAACAGAGATATTGTTCAGAGGCACGTGCGAGGGAATCATTACTCGTGAGCCAAAAGGGATAGGGGGATTCGGCTATGATCCAATCTTCTATTTTGAAGGAACAGGGCGTACCTTCTCGGAAATGGATCTGCACTCCAAGAACCTCCCCAAGACGCTTGTCTGTATCGCGTAATATGATGAATTCGCGTTGTTTTATGGAGCTAATTGTGTTGTAACACAGTATTGTTGCGAAAAGCGCGCAATAAGACTTGACATCGCCCACATGGCCGGATACACAATGAGCCTTCAGTTTCTCAAGGATGAGCTATCCGACATTCAAGAGGTCATCATGGTTTATAACCAGGCAGAGGCCCACAGGAAGATCACCGAACGAAGCAGAGTACAGGAAAAGCTATGGCACCTCTTTAGATTAAACGAAATCGAACAAGTGTTACTACACTAACGTGGAGTATTTCATTCGTGTTCTCAACCCGTTGCAGGTGAAGACCACCCCCATTTGGAAAACTCCAGTTTACACATCGAAGAGAGGCAACGTACCCTTAATTGAACTGCGCTCTGCAGCGGTATTCGGCACTTGAGACAAGACTACGGTAGGAAGGAAAAGATCAGCAGTCGGCTGTTTTAGACTGTCGAGTATGTCCTTCATATCAGCCTCAGAGTTCCCCTCCAAGAACCTAATAACAGAAGCCCTAAGATATTCATGCGAAATGTCTAAAGAAAGCCACCGTCTCAGCAATCGTTCCGATGCGACTCCGCTCGTATTAGAGCCACAAAAGATATCGATCACTAAATCTCCTGGATCCGTAAGCATCTTGATAAAGAATGCCGGTAGTTCTTCTGGGAAGCGCGCCGGGTGTCGCTCTAAGTCAAAGTGCTTACACATTCGTAGGTAAAACGAATTGCTGTCTGTGTTCGGGATGGAGAGAAGATTTGATGGAATTGCCCCTCCGTTGTCTTTTGCGAATCCCTTCCCAATATCGTGGCCAGAAGGACGCTTGTCCGGTTGGTAGTAGTTATCCGGGTCGGCCAGGAGCTTCTTCATTCGCTCCGAGTAGGGAGTAAGCACTTTTCTAACGTCGGCCTTCGGCTCAGGAGTCTTGCTGAACCACCAAACGGTATCGACAGAGTCTTTGGCTCGAATTTTCCGCTTATTGACCCATTCAATGGGAGAAGGGAGTTTGGCTGGATTGAACCAATAGAAGTCCTCAGCGAGAAAAAAACCAACCTCATCGCATAATGCGACCAGGACGCGGAAATTATAAAGCGACCGAGCAGGCGTACCAGCACAATATGCCCCCCCTAGATCAAGCACGAAACTTCCAGTGTCGTTGAGCACTCGATGCACTTGTCGACAGAAGGGCATCAACCAATCCACGTACTCCGTTTCTGGGACATTCCCGTACGTCTTCTGACGCCTTAATGCGAAAGGTGGAGACGTCACGACAAGATCAATTGAATTATTTGGCAACTCGCCAAGCAGTTCACATGAGTCGCCGACGTAAGCGGCTCCTAGCTTTGTTCTGTAAAGTGGTTTGGCAGTGGAAAGCAAACTTAATACTCCTTAAGGCCGTAAATCCAACTGGCGAGAAGCTGCCAGAGGACACTTGCCGAAAAATAGACTTCTGGGTCGGATTTACAGACTTGCCGAATAGTCTCCTCCAAGAAATTCTCCTTGCCGTAGCCAAGAATGTAAGCGGCCCAACGGCGAAGGTTGTCATCGGGCCGGTTTTCCACCAACTCCGCTGGGTCGAACCGTCCCTGTCGAGCTAAGACCCATGCAAGCCCGTCACGCCGATCCTGTGGTGACTGCTTCAGCAACTCGACAAGAAGCGGAACTTGATCGGGAACGAGCCGGAGCAATGCTCGGGCTGCTTCGATCTTCACGTGCAGGCTGGTCTCGTCGAACACTGAGACTAGAGCGTGGCTTGAGTCCGGGTTCTGGAATTCACCGAGTGCCCACGCAGCCCCGGCCCGAATTTCTTCGTGCCTCGATCGATCCGCCAGAGTGGCAACTAGCATTGTCTGGCTGGCAGGTTTCTTGATCTCTGATAAAACGATAACCGTTTCGAGTTGCACCTGGTCGAACTGACTCGCTAAACTCATCTTCAGGAATTCCCAGCCGACCGGATCGTCCTGTGCTGCGAGAGCTGCAGCGGCCTCCAGCCGAACGTAAATATCCTCCATCTCGTTCTGCAAGCAGGATTTCAAGACACACGTTGCAGCCTCCTGATAACCCCGAAAACGAAGAGCTTTGGCCGCCGCATAGCGTTCACTTAGCACCGGGCTGGACAGCTTGTCGCGAAAATATGCTTCGCCGATGTCTTCTGAACAGGTGAGTTGAAGCGTCACTGGCACAACAGCGGCGACGATCTGATTCCTTACCACGGTGTCGCCGAGTTGACATAAGGGGGTTAGTGGTTCCCTGCGAGCCAATTTGCAGAGTTGGCCGCGGCCACCTAGAGTGGCCTGAAGGCGAATAGCCGTATGTGTGACTTGAACGATCTCGGATTGCTCGTTTGCCTTCGCACTCGGCCAAATCACCCGGATCTCCGAACCCTCTTCTACACCCTTTGGCTGGGTGATTTTGACATGCTTTCGCTCGAATGCGCTCTGCATGTCCTCCACCCTGACGAAGTGAGTTGGGGAGACAGGCTGCCAGTCCACGATGGAGTCGCTAGCTTGCTCGCAGAGTAAGACCACGACATAATCGTTAGCGGCCAATCCGACGTCCCAGGCTCGGTTTGGATCTGAACGTGAGTGGGACATTGAGATTTCTAGCTTGGTCTTCCCCCTGGACTCAAATCGGAGACCGCTCTTGAGACAGAGGATATCAGGCACGCGGACCCTCTTTATCTTTATCCTTTTCCAGATCTTGAAGCCAGAAGAGCCTCGTTCTAGTTCAATAGGCCGAAAACCCATCTCAGTGAGCCGGCCAATGGTTGCCTTTGTGCCAGCAGCGCCGACTGCAAGTTTCTGAAGAAAGCTTTCATCGCTTTTGAAACTTCCGTTCGCCATTGAGGTCTCCCGTAACGCATAACGCACTTATTGTGTAACCATTATCGAGGGCTCACTCTTTCGGAATAGCACAAGCGAAGACCCGATCAAGCCACGTTTTCGGCTCCGGTTACCCATTCAGGTAAACATTGACTCTAGTGATCAGACTTTTGACTTGTTCTCGATGCTGGTTCTGCAATTGCCTGTTCGCGTCTAAAAGCCCGTCGGCTCGTCGTCCACATTCCGGTGTGACTTTCGTCCTAATGTCATCGGCGGGGATACAATCAAAGACGTACTCCGGGAACTCGGAATGAAGTTTCTCTATTTCACCTTGTTGGTGGAGATCCAACAGACCTGCAACCCTCTCGAAACCGAGTTCTTTCAGAACAGAGCAAATCTTCGGCATGTTCTGTGCTCCCCCTACTTCCCATCCGAAGAATTCGCCATCAAACGATAGGCCGACCTGCTTAGCTACATCCGGGTACAGCAACACATCCTCCTGGCCTTCCACTAAGATCACCTTGTCCTCCAAGAAGAACAGTTCTCTCGCATTTAGACCAAAGGTGTGGTGGTTGTACAAGTTTTCAAGAGCGAGCCTCCGGATTGATTCTACTGTGGGAGATTTTATTGCGAAGATCCGTATTCCAGCACCGTTGTTTCTGACCCTTACCAATTTAGCGCCGTTTACGATTGCCTGGATATCGACGAAGTAAGGAGAATGGTATCCGTTCAGGGGGGTGCCTGTCAAGCGTCCTGAAGAAGGTCATCATGAAGCGCTTTCATTTGCTGGGACGGATGTGTTAGCCCCCCCCCCGGTTTGGCACGAAAGGAGCCGAGCGCTCCCTGAAATGGTGCGCATAGGCGCGCCATATCGCGACTGTTTTCGTTTTTTCTTGCGATAGTGAATCACTGTGATATGCGCTCGTCCCATGAATCGGGACGATGCGATAAATCTCTATCGATCAGGCGAGAAGCCGACAGTTGATGTGCTGGTGGATTTGGGTCGGCGCATCGAACAGTTTGAGGAAACTGTGGCGAGGAAATCGACAAACTCCTCGAATTCCTCCAAGCCGCCATCGTCCGACGGATTTGTGAAGCCTCTGAAAAAGCGA
>JAPLJK010000025.1:0-39689 GCA_026388625.1 Deltaproteobacteria bacterium
CAGGAAGAACTTTACAGGTCGATAAATAGCGGGGAAGCTATAACGGTAGCAGCTAATAGCCGGGATTCCAAGGGCAAAATTTAATGGGATGCGTGAAGTGACTTAGGGTCTCATTTTCTTCCTATATATAGTATGTGCGTACCCCCTCCCCGCCCTGCCATTCTTGATAGCCTGGGCCTATTACTTCAATAGGGAAGGACGACAGGCGCCGGTCCCGTGATCTGCAAGTAGTTGTAATAACTAATCAGCCGACAACAAAACAAAAAAATAAATTAGTAGTGGGGAGGCAGGGGGCAGGGGGGCAGCAACCAGGTGAAGTCGAGATCCTCGGACGTGTCACTTGGTCAGCCCAACATGGATCTGACCATCCTTTCACACCGCTAATCTCATAGGAACACGTACACGATTCGGGACTGACTGGGTGCTTACTCATGATGGCTTCTCAATAGTTCTTATGGAAGACTTACCTGGCGCAATTCCTCAGTTACGAGGGGCAATACTTAAAAAGTCTTAATGATTTAGAGCAACGGACCTCGGAATTCCGCGGGTAACTGAATGGATACTACCTGGCTTCAAAACCTATTGCTATTGTCGGACCGTTGGACTATCAGATGAACCCGAGTGGACTGTCAACCAGAGTCCTTGACTGAACAAACCATGGTGACATAACGTATGATACCAGAGAAGGAGGTAAGCCAGACTTGAGTGACGAATTCATTATTCCCAGGTGGTTATTTGCCATAACCGAGTGTAGATTGAAGGCCAAGAAGGTCATTCATATAAGGCTCACCCGAGGTACAGAACTTTGGTTCGCCGAGAATGACCAGTTGGATGTTTTTGCTACAGGAAGCACTACCCAGGAAGCCGTTGAGGAATTCGTTCTGCTGATTATCCATTATTTTAAGCATTACAGACTGCTAACGTCTTCGAACGCTCTTGCTGAAGCACTGAGACTGAAACAGCTTTATGAGTCGTCTTTCACTGAGGTCACTCAATGACCAAAAATGTGGACCGGAATGAAGCTGAGAAGAGCCTGAGGAACAAAGGATTTCGGCTCGAGAAGGATCATGACCACATATTTTATTATCACGAGTATAGGGGGCGTGAAACCGGTATCAAGACAAAGTTTTCACATTCGAAAAAAATGAAAGACATAGGGGGCGAAATTCTGTCAAGCATGAAAAAGCAGTTAAGACTTAATACTCTTGACGAGATCGTTCGTTTCCTAGAATGCCCCATGAGTGAAGACGAGTACCTGGCTGTTCTTAAGGCCTCTAGGTTCCCAGGGTTAGATGATATCGATTGACGAGATGCCGTCGGCCCTGAGCGCATCTTTTCGAAGAAAATCTCCCTCTGTTTTGTACGGAATTCTAGAACTGCGGCCGTCTCGACGGAACGAGACCATTCCGCTAAGCTCAGAGCATGTCACCGGCAATGGGACCATGCCTCCCGGTAAAAAAATGGTGGGATTTTTTGAAACCACACAAATGGCTAAAACAACTTGAAAACCTGTTTTACCATTTGGCTCAACTTTCAAAGAATGGGTCCTAGATATCCTCATGCTATGAGATCAGAGAGGAAGTCGTTCACGGACTCAAGAGATTTCAAATTCTTGCATTCAATATCTGTGGTCGCTTGTTCGTCATTTTCGTAAGTGTCGGCAAATCCTTGATTGTTTCTCCTGATTTGCTCTCGGCCAAGCGCAAATCATAGAGCTTTTGCAGGTTCATCCAGAATTCCGGGCTCGTTCCAAAGAAATGCCCAAGACGCAAGGCCGTATCACCGGTTATGGAGCGACGACCTTTCAGGATTTCGGTGACGCGGTTAGTGGGCACCTGGATCTGACGGGCTAGCATTGCAGCGCTAATGCCAAGCTCTTCAAGCTGTCCGGCGAGATGTTCGCCCGGATGTATAAGGCTTCTTCCCATTGTACACCTCAAAGATAATCAACAATCTTAACATTGACCGGCCCCGGAGATCCCTTCGGCCACTCGAAGCAAATCCGCCATTGATCATTAATGCGGATGCTGTATTGACCCTTACGACCTCCTTTGAGCGCTTCGAGACGGTTGCCCGGCAAATTCAGATCGATCAGTGATGTTGCAGCGTCAAGTTGGTCCATCTTCATTTCCGCCTTGCGCTCAAAACCAGCGAAAGCATTGAATCGGGTGCCCTTGGCAAACTCCCGCGTTCGCTTGTCTCGATAGCTCACAATCATCTTCATACTTTATGACATATTATGCGTTACGTCAAGCATAACGCCGCCAGTTGTTGGCCCGCATGCGCCAAACGAACTTTTGTACGCAAGGTTTTCTGAACTGTTTCTCGGGACACAACGCCTCCAAAAAGCATAAGAGCCAGTCCACTAAGAGACACCTTCAACGATTAACCGTGAAAAAGGGATACTGTCGAAAATGTTTCAGGTGTTGATCAACCTTCATGGACGGGGATTTTTCCTGATTTCTGTCCTGGACAAGCATGTTTCCGCTTTGATTCTTTCTTGTGAGAGTCTTTCACAAAGACTTTTTCCTCGCTTGATGTTATTGTCAATGGTGGTGGATCGTAGAATTCTTGTTCGGGGAGATCACCGAGCCAATAATCTGTCTGTCACAAAAGGGATGATGTGCAAAAGAGGCAAAAAAAATCAGGTCTGAGCGGGAGCAGAGACAACGAAAATAGCAATAGGAGAACCAGACAGCTCCACAAAGACTGGCGGACGTGGGTGGCGTTAATCCTGATGTTGACTGCCATGGGAATTTACGTGTTGACATTGGACGACTCAGTTGAACCGACAGGGGAAGCCGAAGAGCAAGGTCAGGTATCCGCAGTACCGTCGAAACCTTAAAGTGAAAGCACGTTTTGTTAGCACAGGAATAGGGAGTTATGCGAATCAGTTAGCAAATCGTTTTGTGGTTGTTTCAGAAAACCAAGTTCGTTTTGCCGGCTCATGAGGCCAAGAGTTTGCCCAACTATCTCTCGGTCATCCGATTCAAATCAACAATAACCAAACACTCACGCAAACCAATTGTGCGAACTTCCGCTTAAAGGTTCTCGGCTATCAATTCGGAGAGATCAATAACCCTCAACTGATCGGACTTGCCCATCACGTTGCATGAATCCTCAAGCATGGTAATGCAATAGGGACAAGAGGTGACCAGAGTTTGGGCGCCGGTTTCCACTGCTTCTGAGATCCGTAATTCAGCGAATCTCTCGCCGGCCTTGGTTTCCATCCAGACTCTGCCGCCACCGCCACCGCAGCACAAACTGTTCTTGCGGTTCCTGGCAAGTTCTTTGACAATTGCGCCTGGGATGGCCTCTATAAGTTTCCGAGGCTGATCATAGATGTCATTGTGACGGCCCAAATAACATGGATCGTGCAGTGCAACCGCACCAGCGCTATTCCCTGACAAACCAAGCTTTCCTTCTCCCGCCGCCTGACTGAGTATTTCAGTGTAATGCACGACCTCCCACTCGCCGCCAAGCTCCGGGTACTCGTTCTTAAAGGTGTAGAGACAGTGTGGTGATGTAACGATAATCTTTTTCACGCCTTTACTCTTGTAAAGGTCAATATTAGACTTGGCCAGATTCTGAAAAAGCTGTTCATCCCCGACCTTGCGGATTGATTCACCGCAACAACTTTCTTCGTTCCCGATGATACCGAAGCTTATTCCTGCTGCCTGCAAGGCTTTAGCTACCGATCCGGCAATTTTTTGGCTGCGCATGTCGTAACACGATGTGCAACAAACAAACAGGAAGTATTCGTTAGCATCAGAGAACGCGGGCACATCCAGGCCCTTCGTCCATTCTGTCCGCTTGGATCGGTCTCCTGACCAGGGGTTTCCCTGAGCGTGAAGGCTGCCCACTATTGGTTTGAGGCTGGGAGGAATGGTGCCGACTTCGGCGAGCATGCTCCTCATACCCCTCACATTTCCAATTATATCTACACCCCGCGGACACCTGTCCACGCAGGCCCTGCACGTTGTGCAAGCAAACAGGCAGTTTTCAGATTCAAATCCCTCTACACCGAGTTGGCCCATGCGCTGGACCATCCGGACATTAAACTGCTCCGACGCTTCGCCGGGGACTAAACGCCAGGGGCATGTACCGGTACACAGGCCACACTGCATACACCAGTAAAGTGTTTCCGCTCCCGATGCCACTATGGCGTCGCTGACTTCCAGAAAAGGTATTCTCGTTTCCATGACACTTCCTTTGTCAGATAGTATATGAAGGACGAAGGTTCATTGTACCCATTATCAAAAATCTTTGTAGGGATTTGGACCAAGTTCTTCCAGCTTGGCTGTGAACTCTTCCAGGATAGTAGGAATTCGGTAATAGTCATCTATAGAAATCTGCTCGAATCTGATCCTGTCTGATTCCAATACTAACCGATCCAGGGTTTCCTTGATTTTTTCCATGCGGGTATTGGCCAGTTCGCTGCCTTTTATGAAGTGGCACTGGTAATCATCGCCGTATTTGCACGCGAATAAGACGATGCCGTCGACGCCTTTGGAAAGAGCGTCGGCTATCCAGACCAGGTTGATCGAACCGAGGCATCGCAAAGGAATGAATCTCACCCAAGGCGGATACTGGAGTTTGTGAAGGCCTACCATATCCAGGGCCGGGAAGGCATCATTTTCGCACATCAGACCTATAATGCGAGGTTTTTCATCGTACTCCTCTGGAACGTTGATCGCTTTTATCATCGAACCTATCATGTCCACAGAGTAGTTGTTAAAGGAGATAATCCTTTCAGGACACGATCCCATACATATTGCACACCTCCGGCACCTTGTGGGGTGAGGCAACGGAGTGCCTTTTTCATCCTCATTGTACATTCCAAAAGGACATTCTTCCGTGCAACGCTTACACTGGGTGCAACGCTGAATAAACAGGTCCGGGTAGGACATGTCCCCTGAACGCGGATGCACTGCCTTGCCTTGAGAAGTCAGTTCCACGCACTGAATCGCCTTCAAGGCTGCTCCTGTTCCATCAGTGGAGGCTCTACCCGCAGTCATGGGTTGACGGACGCAGCCTGCCGCGTAAATTCCGGTTCTTCGGGTCTCGTAAGGGAAGCACACGAAGTGAGAGTCCGGGAAACCGTACTTTAGTTCCGGTAATGCAGGCCCCTGGCGATATTCCAGGTTCAGAACGGGATCATCCAGAACGGCGGGCTGCATTCCGGTAGCCAAAACAACCAGGTCCACTTCCACCATCACAGGTTCGCCCAGAAGCTCATCCATGACTTCGATTGCCAGTTTGCGCTCAGACCCCTCGCTGATACCGACTTTGGCCGTATCCGTCTTTATAAATACTACGCCGTCCTTCTGGACTTTCTTGTAAAGCTCCTCATGTTGCTCGGGGGTCCTCATGTCCTTGTACAAAACGAAGACCTTGTTCTCTTCGTTCTGCTGTTTCACGTACACGGCCTGTTTGAGAGAAACCCTGCAACAGACTGCGCTGCAATAGGGAAGGTGGTCCGGGTCTCGCGAACCCGCACACTGGATGAAGGCTACTACCGACGGCTCCGACCCGTCCGATGGGCAGACTATCTTACCGGCCTTTGCCATCTCCTCCATCTGCACGTTGGTTATTACATCGGCGAACTTGCCGTAACCCAGATGCTCCAACTTCGAAGCATCATAAGGCTTCCACCCCGCGGCCAAGACTATGGAGCCAACCTGAATCGTTCCTGCTCCATTATTGAGGCTCACGTCAAACATGCCCGGCGAGCCGGAAATCTTCTCAATTACCGTACCAGTATGGACGGTAATGTTGGAATTGGCTCTGACCTGTTCAATGGTGCCATGAATTGCTACATCCTCGATGTCTTGATAAGGAGGGGCCGTGGGGGTGTTCTTGTACCACTTGCTCATGTAGCCGCCCAAATCGGGTTCCTTTTCCACCAGGGCGACCGAGTAGCCGGCCAGGCCGGCGTCTAGGGCCGCCTGCAATCCGGACACACCTCCGCCGACAACCAGTATCGACTTGTTTGTAGCCTCTGTATAAGGTTTGGGAAGAGTAGTCTTTTCCACCCGTGTGATGGCCATTCGCATATAATCTTCTGCCATCATCTGAGTATCTTCGTTGCCTGCCGGCTGGCACCAGGCCACATGTTCCCTCAGATTGAGACGTTCAAGAATGGTAGTCATCGGATCAAACCAAAACACATCCGTTTTCACTCTTTCGGAACATGCTCCGAGGACCATACAATTGATGTCGCCTGATTCCAAGTCCTTGGTAATGAGACTTAACCCGTCTGGGCTACACAGCGCAGAATGACTTTCGCACTTGGCTATGGTGAACTCTTTGGCTACCCCGGCGAGGGCGTCCAAATCAACAGATTCTCCGATGCCGCATCCAGAACATATATAGACTCCGATTTTTTGATCCATAATAACTACCTCTCGACTGTGCCTTGAATCGCTTTGAGCGCTGCAGCAGTTGCGTCTTGCAGGCAAGCCGCTACCTCCATAGGCGCTTTGACGCATCCCGCAGGAATGATGCCGGACATGCCCGTTGAAGTGGCAAAGCCAAAGTCATCATATTCCATTCCAAGGTCGGGTCTTACTTTGGCGGTGCTGGGAACCATCCCGACGGCCAGAACAACCAGGTCAACAAGCTGTCTTACCTTCTCGCCTCTGCCGATGTCCTCACCCTCTACGATGAGACCGCCTGATGAGAGATCTTCAGAGATCCTGGCGATCTTGCTTTTCGTGAGAATCACGTTCTCGTCCTGGTCAACTTTCATATAAAAATCTTCGTACTTGCCCATGGCCCGGACGTCGATATAGTAAATGTACGCCTTGCTTTCCGGAACTTGTCCCCTGATATAGGTCGCGTGTTTGAGTGACGCGAGGCAGCATATTCCTGAGCAGTATGCCAGGTGATTTTCATCACGCGACCCGGCGCACTGAACAAATGCCACGCTCTTTACTTCTTTACCGTCTGAAGGTCTGACAATCTTGCCGCCTGTGGGGCCGTTGTGGGCAGCAAGACGTTCGAACATGAGGCTGGTCACAACATTTGGAATTTTGCCCAAGCCCAGGTAATCGACTTTTTCAACTTCGTAAGGATCCCACCCTGTGGCCCAGACTATTGCTCCCACATTGTAGGTAATCTTGGCAGGTTTCATCTCCAAATCTATGGCATTATAGTCACAGGCTTGGGCGCATTTCCGTGCCTCGTCGGTTCCTATTATTTCAGGGGCCAACACGTACTTGAAAGGAAATGCCATCGCATGAGGCAGATACGCCGCCTTTACGGAGTCCATGCCGTAGTTGACTGCATTGGGAATTTCAGTATCGCACACCTCTGCACACTTCCCGCAAGCCGTGCAATTGTCGTTGACATACCTCGGACTGATCGACACGGTGACCGCAAAGTTGCCTGGACCACCGTTGACGGACTCCACTTCCGAGAGAGTGTGAAAAGTTATCTTCGGGTTTTGTTTGATCCGCCTGAAGTTGATTTCGAGGCCGCAATAAGGGGGACATAGTTTGGGAAAGTACTGGTTTAAGGACGTGACTCGTCCGCCCAGATAAGGGTTCTTTTCCACCAAGATGACTTCCGATCCTGCCTCTGCGGCTTCGACAGCAGCGGTCATACCGCTTATCCCGCCTCCCACCACCAGGATCTTGTGCCTTTCATCACCCATGGACTACCTCCATCTCGCTTGTGTCGGAATTTACTCGATTCTAATCGCGTTGTTAAGCTCTACGTGTCTGAATTACAATTCCCACAAATAAGCCATTTTTTGGGAAAATATCAACGTTCTTGTGCCAATCAATAAAATGCCGTGCCACGGTCCGGCAACCTTTGCCGTCCTAGTCAGCCACTTCCCTCAATTTCCGAAGGCCGTCCTGTCGGGCCGCTTGAAGGTTAACAGCTTGGGGCTTTCCGGCAGGGCGTTTCTGACGGTATGATTGTGGTCGAGTGCTATTTTCAGGAAGTTGCGGATCAGTGTACCTCCGGCAGACCGGCTGCTCATTGAAGACTCGGGATGTCCCTGGATACCGTAAACCGGTTTAAAAGGATGGCGAATGATCTGGTTTGGGCTGATCCTTTCGGAAGCCAGCAAAACAAACCCAGGCGGAAGGATTTTAACCTCATCGTAATGGCTTTGAACGATCCGCAAATTTCCTTCTATTCCACCGAAAATTGGATCCTGTGAAGTGACGGTTAACGGTATGAATCCGGTTTGACGGTCTCGAGAGTAAGCCATACAATCATCCTCACCGGCTCGGATTGGACCCACCTTTCCTCCGAACGCGAGAGCCAACGCTTGATGCCCCCCACAAATACCCAGTATGGGGATGTTCATTTCTTCAGCTATTAGTGGTAATACCCACAGAAAATTCTGTAAAGCGATACCCCGCTCTCCGGTGTACCGACACCAGGGAGTGCCCTGCGGACTTAGGACAATGAATTCAGGTTGAGTTTCAGATACGAGTTCTGGAGTGACCTGGCTAAAGTGGAGAATCAACCCGTTCGGATTTCCCGATAGTTCTCTGATCACAGAGTGTAGTCGTCTACAACCGCCGGCACATCCTTCCGGAGTAAGGCCCACCATGATCCAAGGCCTTCGCACGGTTGGCTTGGATTGGGAAACATACTTATCGACAGACTCGGCGCAAAGACCCGAGACGAACACACAGGTGCATATCACGCAAAGCAGCGCGCCCCTCAATACGCGCCCATTCACAAATACGTTCATAAAGGAATCTCAGATAGACAGATTTACAATTGTCCATCTTATACACCCTTGGACGACTAGTATGCAACTCCAAATCCAGCGATGAAGAATGAAAAGTAAGGCATGGGTAATGGTGTCCTCTACGGAGAGATTGCATGAGTAGGATGGAGGCTCTGTTGACGGCCAAGGGCCTTTAGCCCCGGAATGGGTCGGTATCGAGCGGTTTAAGTTTGTGTGCACAGAAAAACGAACAGAAGGATACGGACAGGGGCTCAGCAGTTGTTCACGAGGTATCGCAAAATCTCATTTGAAAGAGCCATGCGGTTATGGCATAGAGCAGCGCTTTGCCAGCGGGGACGTTTCTCAGGGCTTCCAAGAGTCTGAATGCCAGGTTTTTACCAGAGCCCACCCCCTTGGGGAAAAAACTCTTGAGCAGACTGCATTTGCTGATCATCTGCTCGATGGCGTGTGCAATCTACAAGAGATAGTAGAATATCTTGGCGGCATTGGGGTTCTTTGTATAGCCGTGTTCCAGTCCGTATCCTGTGTTTTTCCGTGCGTTGAAGCCTTCATTTTCAATTTTCCATCTGATTCTGACTCCTTCATTGGTTTTTTTGTACTTGATATTAGCGTCGGCTACGCTATGTTGTGGTCCCTAAAAAATACCCCGTAAGATGTAGTGGGGTTGCTGAGCGAATGAGACTACAGGACCAAGGGAAGTGACGCCGGTGCTAAATGCAAAATTGCAGCAAGTTGGAAATACGACTGAAACCCCGCTTCATCACGAGGTAGAAAAACGCTATCTGGCCTATGCGCTTTCTACCATAGTGTCACGAGCGCTGCCCGACGTTCGGGACGGGTTGAAGCCTGTACATAGGCGCATCCTGTACGCCATGCACGCTATGCGTCTCAGTGACGCATCGAGGATGAGAAAATCCGCAGCAGTCGTGGGTGAAGTTATCGGAAAATATCATCCTCACGGGGATCAGGCGGCATACGATGCCTTGGTTAGAATGGCTCAGGATTTTAGCCTCAGGTATCCCCTGGTGGATGGTTCAGGCAACTTCGGATCCATTGACGGTGATGCGCCTGCGGCCATGCGTTACACCGAGATTCGGCTCAGTGCATTTGCAGGTTGCCTGCTAAGAGAAATAGATCAGGGAACAACCACATTTCGGTCCACCTATGACGCCATGGGGGAAGAGCCGGACGTTCTGCCGGCAGCCGTTCCCAACCTTCTTCTCAACGGGTCTTCGGGTATTGCTGTGGGAATGAGCTGTTCATTTCCTCCGCATAATCTTGGAGAAGTCCTTTCTGCCTGTCGGGCAGCGATACGCAAGCCCGACCTGAACAACGACGAACTTCTCCAATACGTTAAAGGCCCTGATTTTCCTACCGGTGGGGAAATTCTCAACGAACCGGAGGGACTAGCCGAGATCTACCGCACCGGACACGGCGCCATAAGGCTCAGAGGGACATACGAGGTGGAAACATCGGGCCGGGGTAGGGTCAATCTCGTTGTAACCTCGATTCCCTATTCAGTGAACAAATCTCGTCTGATTGAACGTATTGCTGGTCTGGTCACGGACAAGAGACTCAAACATATACAGGACATCCGGGACGAAAGCACTCAGGACGTGAGAATAGTCATTGAACTTCGGGCAGGGGAGGTTGCTCCAGAGACCGTGATGGCTTTTCTGTACAAGCACACGGAGTTGCAGATTAACTTCCCGGTAAATCTCATAGCTATCACGCCGCAAGGTGTGCCCGACAGACTGTCTCTCAAGGAAATAATAAGGCATTTCCTTGATTTCCGGTATGAGAAGACAATCCTTCGGCTTCAGCACAGGCTGGCCGGCCTGCAGAAACGTATTCACATTCTCGAAGGTTTTGATCTCCTTTTCCAGGATCTGGACAAGGCCTTGAGGATCATTCGGTCGGCACGGAGCAGGCAAGAAGCCGAGCTACGGCTCAAAGAGAGTTTCAAGTTGGATGATGAACAGGTTGAAGCCATTCTGGAGATGCGTTTGTACAAGCTTGTCGGCATGGAAATCGGGAAAGTCCTGGAAGAACTTGGTATCAAGAAGAAAGAATCTCTTGAAATCATGCGCGATTTGGCCAGTCCTGAGCGGCTTTGGAAGATCATAGACACGCAACTCATCGAGATATCGGGCAAATTCCGAGATAAAAGGGTTACCCGAATAGTTGGAGACAAGGAAGCCACAGCCCTTGATTACGATCCTGATCAATTCGTGGAACACGACGACACAACCGTGATCCTGTCCAAACAGGGGTGGATCCGCCGTATAAAGAGTGAAGTTGAGGATCCTGCGTCATTGAAGTTTCGTGAGGGGGACGAGTTATTTGGTTGGGTAAGAGTTCATACCGGCCGCACTGTCGCTATTTTTTCCAACGCGGGAAAGGTCTACGTAATGCGAGCCATAGATGTGCCTGCCACAACAGGGTTTGGGGAACCAATTGGAAACTTTCTCAAACTAGCCGACGGCGAAACCGTGGTTGGTTTTGTGGCTCCGGATCCTCTCAATAATCAAGAACCTGTGTCAGAATTCGAGAGCACTCTTGATGAGCGTCCAGGCGATCAGGCGAGGGACCAGCTAGACATGTTCAGTGTTTCTGAAGATGCGACAAGCCTGGGCGATCAACCAACGGGAGCCGGACCACACAGCGCCATCCTCGTGACCCGAACGGGAAAAGGCTTCGGATTTGACTATGAGCTTCTCAGGGAGACTTCAAAACGCGGTGGGAGAAAACTGGCGACTCTGAAGGCAGGGGACGAGACACTGACGGTAATACCGGTGGAGGGCAAGCTTGTCGTTGTGGCCGCGGATTCTGGAAACGTGGTGGTTTTCCCGGTTGACCAGGTGCCGCTACTTAGCGGTCCAGGCCAAGGGGTGCGGCTGATGAAACTAAGAGAGGGGTCTGAAGTAGTATCGCTGCACACTGCTGATCCTGGTGACGAGCTGCTTATTCGGCAGAAAAACGGAAAAGAAAAGACTGTAACTCTACACAAAATACCGCTCGCAAACCGTGGAGGCCTAGGAAAAAAATTGTGTGCCGGGATAACGGTTGTGGAACGGGTCAGACCCTCTGAAAGGCTGGTCTCATGAGGAATTCTTATACCGTTGCAGACATTCAGGTGCTCAAGGGCCTGGAGGCCGTACGGAAGAGGCCGGGCATGTACATTGGAGGAACGGGTTCGGACGGGCTGCACCAGTTGGTATGGGAAATCTTGGACAATAGTGTTGATGAGGCTTTGAATGGACACAGCAACTTTATAAAAGTGGTCTTGCGTTCCGATGGGCAGATATCGATAGAAGATAACGGAAGGGGTATTCCAGTTGAGAAACACCCTGCTACAGGCAAGAACACGGTGGAGACTATTTTCTGCAACTTGCACGCCGGTGGAAAATTTGATGATGACGCGTACAAAGTAGCTGGCGGGCTCCACGGAGTCGGTGCCTCAGTCGTCAACGCCCTGAGTGAGACCATGACAGTTGAGGTCAAGCGCGACGGTGTCCGGCACATTCAGGATTTTAGTAGAGGAAAAGCCCTATCGGAACTCCGGAAGTTCGAAGGAGCAAAGGGGACGGGAACCAAGGTGATCTTTGGACCGGACCCGGAGATCTTTTCTGAAAAGAGATTTTCCCGTGAAATAATCAGGGAGCGTCTGCGGATAAAAGCATTTCTAACAGCCGGACTGAGAATCACTCTTAGGGACGAGGCCGCCGGAACAGAAGAAGCCTTCATTTATTCCGGTGGAATTTCCGATTTCCTCGAAGATCTTTTGCAGGGGCGTCCTGTGATTGACGCTCAGCCGTTTCATTATCGGCACGAAAACGACCTGAGGCTGGAAATGGTTATGGTGTGGACTTCCGACACATCCAGCCGAATACTTTCGTTTGTCAACAGCATCCCGACACCTGCCGGAGGCACCCACGAAACAGGTTTTCGCAACGGAATAACTCGTGCCCTTCGGAATTACATAGAAAAGAGAAACGGTCTCCCCAAGGGGGTAAAAGGCGTACAGGCCGAAGACGTGAGAGAGGGTCTGGTTGCAATCATTTCCGTTTACTTGCATGGTAACATGGAATTCCAAGGACAAACCAAAGAGCGCCTTAACAGTAGTACAGCCCTACAGGTGGAACCCCTCGTTCGATCTGGTTTTGAAACGTGGCTGCACCAGAACCCGAGCCAGGCGGCAGCGATTACCAACAGGGTGTTCCTCGCGGCTCAGGCGAGAACCGCATCTCGTGCCGCAAGAGACGAGGTCAACCGCAAGGCGGCGACTCGGCGACTCGTGCTCCCCGGCAAATTGGCAGATTGTTCCTCGACTTCTCTGGATGCCACAGAGATATTCATAGTGGAAGGAGACAGCGCCGGCGGTTCTTCCAAACAGGCAAGGGACAGGCGGTTTCAAGCTATCCTTCCCATACGGGGCAAAATTCTTAACGTTGAACAGGCATCCATTGACAAACTGAAATCCAACAAGGAAATCCAGAGCCTAGTGCAAAGCATCGGAACAGGAATAGGGCAGGCCTTTGATTATAAAAAGCTTCGCTATGGCAAGATCATTATCAACACCGACGCGGACGTGGATGGGCACCACATAGCGACTTTGTTGCTCACATTTTTCTACCGCCACCTCCCGGAACTAGTTCGGCGAGGGCACGTCTATCTCGCTATGCCCCCCCTGTATAGAATCACCATCGGTTCGGGAAAGAAGACCACAATCCACTACGTGTTCACGGACGACGCAAAAGAGAAGCTGCTCAAGCGAAGGAACGGGAAAGAATTTGAAATTCAAAGATTCAAAGGTCTGGGAGAAATGGACGCAGCAACTCTGAAGAGTACCACTATGGATCCCTCCAGCAGAAACATACTTAAGATCACTATAGCTGATGAAGCACAAACGGATGAGACTTTTGATACGCTCATGGGCAAGGACGTGAGAAAGCGTTTTTCATTTATCAAGAGTCATGCCCGAGAGATTGAGGATCTGGATATATGACGTGACGACAGACTGATCTCGCGTCTGGATCAAAGAATCTCGAACTTTCAACAGGGGTCTTCTTAACCCTTCACTTTTTGCCGGACTCCGCGGATGGTACCTTTTCAGAATCCTGAGGGCCACCCGGTTTAGATTCCTTTCCCTTGACCACGCCTTGCAGCGTGGATTCGATCAATTTTTTTGACGGTCCGTGTTTTTCGACTTCCAGGGCAGCCTTTAACAGGTCAGTCGTCCGTTCGGGATAATCCTGTCCCAAGTTCCGCAAGGCATTAACGGCCGCAGTACGGACACGAGAATCTCTGTCCTTGAGACTCTTTTCACAAGCGTCAAAGACTTCCGGAGGCAGCGGTCTATAAAACACAATGGCATTGAGGGCGGCACTTCGGACACGCAGGTCCGGATCTTGGGAGGCTGCAATGAGGTCAGGCAAGGCAGGCAGTCCCTCCCTGCCCAGGCCTCTGATGATTCCAACAGCCAACAATCTGTTTTCCGCATCATTGTCTTTTAAAACGCCGGTCACAGGTCCAAGAATAACATCCACCCGCGACCTGAAACGCATCAAACTGATCAGGGCGTCTCTGCGGTCCGTCGCATCCGGGTCTTTAACGGCCTTCACAAGAATTGGCAGAGCGTGGTCGCCTGTGGTATCTATCGCCGAGACGGTTTCGAGAATATCTATTCGACCCGCTGAGTCTGCGCTGTCGTACATCTTTACTATCTGAGGAAGTGCTGAAGCAGCCTGCGCTTTCATTTGTTTTAATGCTCGCAAGGCGTAACCGGCTGCAGGCCATTGCCCTTTCTCCAGGATCCCCTGAATCCCTGGGAGAATCTGTTCCGGTTCCTTCATCCCTATATTCCCGAGTGCTCGACCTGCGGCCTTGGCAGTGGCCCTTTCCTCGGCAAAAAGAGCTTGCAGGAGAATGGGGATGACATCATGATCAGCTTTTCCCAGGCCGGCCAGAGCGACGACGGCATTGAGGCGGGTTTCGGGATCCGAGTCTTCGCTGAACTTCGTGAGCGTTTCCTTGACTTCAGAGTTGCCTTGTCCTAGCCTTGCCAGAGTCAGCATAGCAGAGATACGCACTGGTTTCTCAGGATCCTTCAACTTGTCCATAACGGCGGCAACAGACCTTTCGGATTCCTTTGGGAAGAACCCCAAGGATTCTGCGGCATTCTTTCTAACCTTCCACTCAGGATCTTTGAGAGCTTCAATGAGAGGCGGGACCGCCCTCGACGGTTTGTTTCACCCACAGCCGAGTTCGAAGGCTGCATTAGCTCTGATTTCCGGATCCTTGCTCTTCAAATCCTTGATGTATTTGTCTACGGACGATTCCTCGGATGCCGAGACGGCGACCACCGCACCTATCAGAAATAGAATTGCCGCCATCACAACTCGTTTCATGATTACAACCCCTTTTTGCCGAGGACTTCCACTTTCTTACGCTCAAGATAATCGCGGTCGATCTTCAGGAAACCTTTCTTGCCGAACAAGGCAAAACGCAGCCACTGAGCGGCAAAGTACAGCAATGAAACGTCATCGGATCTGATTTTTTCAATAATATCGTCATCAACCCTGAATTTCTGTAGAAAACTGCTGTCGAACACAAACTCTCTGAACCTGTCAGGATCATATAAGGCCATAAGGATCATGTCCTGCATTCTCGCATCCTCGATCTTACTCTCCCATAATTGATCGGCCGACATGACGTCTTTGAGATTATGGTCCAAATCATCGTAAGCATGGAGACCTTGCTCATGCCTCCACCTCTCGACGGTCCACTCTTCCGATACCCTCAATCCGTGGCACATATCCTGGCCTGCAATGAATCGGAATTCCACGCCCTGTTCCGTGTCGAGTGGATAGAGACGGCACGAATAGGGCCTATTTTCGTAGACCCGGCACCCATTATCCCCCACAAAAGGACATTTTTTGGCATCGTCCTGAGTCATCTTCAGTACTACGGCGGGCATCCCTCCGACACGTGAAACCACGCGATGGGTGTACTGTTCGAGGAATTTCGTGGAAGAGATGCCCAGAGCCTTCCTTAACCTCAACACGTCCAGAGGATTGAGAAATATTGTTACATCCCTGCAGCAGGAGTTGAAACAGTCAATGTCGCGATGGCATTTGAAAGAAAAAGTGTCGTCCCATGTCATGAGTCGGTCGTGTTCAAAGGTCTGGTCCTTAAGTTTCATCCGAAGTCCTTTCGATCTATCTTTCGCACAGGCTTTGTATGCGTGGAGTCACGAACCCTCTCAATGTTCTCTCTTGCCTGATTGTTCCCAGGGTCGAGTTGTAGAGTCCTTTTCCAGCATTCGATGGCCTTCTGCGGATTGCCGAGGAGTCCGTATGCAGTGCCCCGCTGATGATGGGCGCCTATATAGTTTGGGCGGACCGCAGTGGCCAGGTCAAAAAAATGAAGGGCCTGTGAAAAATCCCTCTTCCTGAGAAGATGAATCTGTCCCATGTTGTAATAGGCAGGAGCGTATTCCGGATCAAAGTCGATGCATCTTTGGAAATTCTCCAGGGCCTTGTCTTCGTTCTTCAAAAATGTATAGACAACTCCAAGGTTGTAAAAGATCGCGGAATTTTCCGGGTCGATTTCGGCGATTTTTTTGAGGCGGGCTAATGCGTATTCATGGCGGTCGGCTTCCATGTCTGTGAAAGCCCTTTGAAGCTGTACCTGAACGCGAAAAAAGCTTGGATTTTTCTTGCCTTCTTTAACCAGCGCAAGGTTTTTCAGTACTTGAAGAATTGATGCTTTTTGTTCAGAATCCTCTAGAATGTCAAGATATTGCAGGAAAGCATCCTCCGCCTTTTGCCACCGGCCCGCGCAGGCCCTGGAGACCCCGAGACGATAGTAAAGGCCTAGTCGCCTGGCGCTGGGACAGCAGGCAAGCGCTTTCTCGTAATATTCAGAGGCCGGCAGATAATCTTCGATACCGTCATAACACGCGGCAATCGCTTCAAGGACGGAGTGACGGTCGCGGGAAATATCCAAGGCTTCCTTAAACAAAGAAATCGCCTCAGCCCATTTTTCGTCGCCCATGTTCTTATATGCCTGAGCAAGAATGCCCTGAGTCCCCTCAGGGTCGTTTCTTGAGTCGTTCCCTTTCGGGAGGCAGCATTTCTTGTATTTGAGTCCACTACCGCAAGGGCAACGGTCATTCCTGTCGGGAAGATTCATGGAACAGGCTCCTGAATTTTTCGTCGATGCAAACTTCGCAATTTACCATAGCAACAATCCGGCGGCAAGGCAACCATGCTCATGAAACACTTTGTACCGCATGATTTTTCCTAAAAAATCTCCCCAAAAATGTCTTGACAACGTGATGCCGCTCTGATTAAATGCAACATTCCATTATTGCTTCGGCCGTTCCAAGGGCCTAAAGCATCCTGCTCAATATTGAATTGGTCATAATGACATCCATCATCGTTGGGGACGGCAACAGTTTTTCTTAAAAGGTGATAACGATTGCGGCCCTTGTCAGAGTCCTTATACATCAATTGCCGTGTTCCGAAATGGCGGGGGGGTAGAGTTCGGTCCAGAGTGAATTCCGAGTGCCGGTGTTTTTTTCGGCTCAGCGGACTGCCTCGAGGGTTGCACTGATCATATCCACACAAGGAAAGGAGGAGGCTCACAAATCTGGGCGTCGAACGACGCTACTTAGCAACTGGTTGATATCGTTTATAAAAGCTAAATCTAACTAGGAGGTTGGTTCATGCCAAGTTTCGTAATCATGGAAAAGTGTGATGGATGCAAGGGCCAAGACAAGACCGCTTGCATGTACATCTGCCCCAACGACTTGATGGTGCTTAACAAGGAAACGATGAAAGCCTGGAACAGGGCTCCTGAAATGTGCTGGGAGTGCTACAACTGCGTTAAGATCTGCCCGCAGCAGGCTGTTGACGTCCGAGGTTATGCAGACTTCGTTCCCATGGGAGCATCAGTGGTGCCTCTGAGGGCTTCCGAAGATATTATGTGGACCGTAAAGTTCCGCAACGGCATGGTAAAAAGGTTCAAGTTCCCCATCCGGACCACTCTAGAAGGTCAGGCCAAGCCGGACGGTGGATATGGAGAGGTCACGACGGATCTCGCCAGCCAGTGCCTTTACAATGAGCCCGAAGCTTTAAGGCTCAAAGAACTGCCTACAATCAAGAAGTAATCCTTTAGGAGGAAGTAGATATGGCGAATTTCGAGACTGTCGAAGTAACCACTGACATTCTGCTCTGTGGTGGCGGCATGGCCGCATGCGGCGCTGCAGTGGAAGCCGCTTACTGGGCCAACAAGAACGGCCTCAAGGTCACCCTGGTAGACAAGGCAGCTCTGGACCGCTCCGGCGCTGTGGCCATGGGACTGTCGGCCATCAACCAGTACGTTGACATCAACAGCGGGGACAACACCTGCGAAGACTATGTCCGTTACGTACGTAACGATCTTATGGGAATCACCCGTGAAGATCTGGTCTATGACATAGCTCGTCACGTGGACTCCACCGTCCACCTGTTCGAAAAGTGGGGCCTCCCGATCTGGAAAGACGAGCAAGGCAAATATGTCCACGAAGGTCGCTGGCAGCTCATGCTCAACGGCGAATCCTACAAAGTCATCGTAGCCGAGGCGGCCAAGAACGCTCTGACTCAGCAGGGCGGCGAGTATTTCGAGCGCGTCTTCATTACTAATCCTATTATGGCGGGCGATCGCATTGCCGGCGCCGTTGGATTCAGCACTCGTGAAGACAAGTTTTACGTGTTCAAGGCCAAGGCTGTCCTGGCTGCCATGGGCGGCGCAGTTCACGTGTTCAAGCCGAGGAGCGCCGGTGAAGGCCTCGGCCGCGCATGGTACCCCCCCTGGAACTCAGGCTCCAGCCTTTACTTCACTCTCATGGCCGGCGCTGAGCAAACCTGTCAGGAAGTCCGTTTCATTCCTGTCCGTTTCAAGGACGCTTACGGTCCGGTCGGCGCATGGTTCCTCCTGTTCAAATCCCGTGCAACGAACGCCTTCGGTGGGGAATACATGGTGGAACGCAAAAGCGAGCTGGATAACTGGGGCTCATACGGCAAAGTGAAGCCCATTCCGGCCAATCTGCGTAACTACCTCGGTATGCTCGATGAATTCGAAGGCAAGGGCCCCATCTACATGAGGACCGAGGAAGCCCTTCAGAAAATCGCCGAAACTTACAAGGATGACCAGAAAGCCTACAAGAGGAAGATGAAGGAACTTGAGTCCGAGGCTTGGGAAGACTTCCTTGATATGACGATCTCCCAGGCGATCCTGTGGGCCGGCACGAATGTTCAGCCTGAAGAGAGGGCCTCTGAGATCGCTGCTGCTGAGCCCTATTTCATTGGCTCCCATTCCGGCGCCTCCGGGGCGTGGGTAAGCGGTCCCAAGGATTTGGCTCCGCCTGAGTACTTCTGGGGCTATGAATATATGTCCACAGTAAAGGGTCTTTTCTGTGCAGGCGACGCGTCTGGAGCATCCAGCCACAAATTCTCCTCGGGTTCTCACGCCGAGGGTCGTGCCGCAGGGAAATCCATGGTGCGTTTCGTGCTCGATAACAATTCTCTTCCAGCCGTGGACGCGGCCCAGGTCGCAGCCCTTAAAGATAAAGTCCTGAAGCCACTGGACCTCTTTGTCGAGTTTGGGGCGTACTCGAGCGACCCGGATATCAACCCCAATTTTATGAAACCCAAGATGTTCATGTTCCGCCTGCAGAAAATTATGGACGAGTATGCCGGTGGTGTTACCGCGGGCTTCAAGACCAACAAACCCAAGCTAGACAGGGCGATGGAACTGTTGGGGTATTTGAAGGAAGACTCGGAGAAACTAGCGGCCCAGGACCTGCATGAGCTTATGCGTTGCCATGAGAACATCCAGAGAATGTATCAGGCCGAAGCGCACGTCAGGACCGTTCTCTTCCGCGAAGAGACCCGTTGGCCGGGATACTACTTCCGAAATGATTTCCCGAAACTGGACGAAGCTAATTGGAAGGTGTTCGCAAACTGCACCTACAAGAACGGCCAGTGGGAAATGAAGAAAGTTCCTATCATTTCAATAGTTGACTAAGGTCTATACTTGGTCCGTAACAACTCCGGGCGGCCTTTGGGTCCCCGGAGTTTTCTTCAAGAGCCAATCATAAGGTTCCGGGGGGAGCGAGGTGTTCCCTCCGGGGCCGTCTATTAGGGAGGAAGCATGGCTGGAGAAAAGACCGTACTGGTTGTCGGTGGCGGTATAAGCGGAATAACATCCGCAGTAGAAGCTGCGGAATCCGGTTGTAAGGTTATCCTGGTCGAAAGGCTGCCGTACCTGGGCGGCCGCGTAGCCAAGCTGAACAAATACTTTCCCAAGCTGTGTCCTCCAACGTGTGGACTTGAGATCAACTTCCAGCGAATCAGGAAGAACCCCGATATTACCGTATATACGTTAGCCGTTGTCGAATCCATTGTGGGTGCCCCAGGATCATATACAGCCAGGATCGAGATTTCACCCAGGTATGTGCTGGACCACACAGCCACGACCATTTGTGTGGATGATTGTCCAGTGGAAATTTCCAACGAGTTCAACTACGGGATGGATAAGGTCAAGGCTGTGCACTTGCCGTACGATATGGCCTATCCCATGAACTTGGTAGCCGATGCGGACGCCCTGAAAAAAGTTGAGGGAAATGCTGATTACAAGGCTTTCGTGGAGTCCTGCGAAGCAAAAGGGATAAAGATCGATCTTGATGCCAAGCCCGAAACGCTGGAGTTTAAAGTGAACTCAGTGATCTGGGCCACCGGCTGGAAACCCTATGATGCTTCAAAACTGGAAACCCTGGGGTTCGGGACCTACGCTAATGTCATCACCAACGTGATGATGGAAAGACTTGCTTGTGTTGGCGGGCCCACGAAGGGACACATCGTTCGCCCGTCAGATGGGAAAAAAGTTAACAATCTTGCTTTCGTGCAGTGCGCTGGTTCGAGAGACCGGAATCACCTGTTATACTGTTCGTCAATTTGCTGTTTGGCTTCTCTCAAGCAAGCCACCTATCTCAGAGACTATAATCCCGATGCGCAAGCTCATATTTTCTACATCGATTTACGAGCTTATGGGCGTTTCGAGTTCTTTTTCGATAAAGTGAGAAAAGATGACAAAATCCTTCTCACCAAAGGCAAGATAGTCAATATTACTGAAGATCCTGTTACTAAGGACGTGATATTAGAGGGAGAAGATATTCTGACTGGAACCAAGATACGTCGAGCGTTCGACATGGCAGTCCTGGCGGTCGGCATGCAGCCTAACACACTCGAAGAAAGAGTGCCGGCGACGGGAGTGACGTACGACGAATTCGGGTTCATGATGTCTGAAAACGGAATACATTCTGCGGGCGTTTCGAAGAGACCGATGGACGTTGGCACCTGTTTGCAAGATGCGACCGGGGCAGCTTTGAAGGCCCTTCAGGATACGGTGGGGAGGTAAGTCCATGGACCACAAGATAGGAGTTTACATCGACACAGGCTATGGGATCGGCGAAGCCCTGGATATCGACGCCCTTGTTGCCGTGGCCAAGGACGAGTTCAAAGTGGCGATTTGCAAGGCCGAATCATACTGGAGCGACTCTGATAAGCTTGCCGCAATTCGGGATGACATAGCCGTCGAAGGGCTCACTGCGGTAATAATTGCCGGGCCGTCCAATCGTGTTTTTCAAAGGGAATTCACATTCGATGGAGTCATTACCGAACGGATCAATCTCCGGGAGCACGTGGTCTGGTCGCACCCGGGCAACGACGAAGACACCCAGATGCTGGCACAGGATTACATGCGTATGGGTATAACCAAGGCTTCCAAATACGATGATCGGCCTCCCTTCATAGAACCCGTCGAAAAAGCAATTCTGGTAATTGGTGGCGGAATGACCGGTATGACCGCGGCATTGGAAGCTTCTGCAGCGGGATATCAGGTCTATGTGGTGGAAAAAGAAACTCAACTCGGAGGATGGGCCAACAGGTTCCACAAAGTTTTCACAGGTAAGCCCCCGTACGACGAAATAGTTGATTCACAGATCCATGAAAAAATAAAGGCAGTCAATGCGAACGACAATATCAAAGTGTTCACCGGGCACCGAATATACAGCATATCGGGCGCTCCCGGGATGTTCGACGCGGTCATAAGGCCTGATGGACCGTGGATTGAGAAGCTTGTAAACCAACAGGACGAATGGCTTGCTGCCAAGAGGGCGAGAGAAGCTAAGGGCAAGGATGAGCCTGAGCCGGCCAAATCTTCTCAGGAAGAGGCCGCGGCGGTTGAGGACGAGGTGCCGGAATCACCAGACTTCCCACATGAGGAGGTTAGGGTAGGGGCCGTAATCCTGGCTGCCGGATGGAGGCCGCAAGACCTGTCTTCGTTCGAAAATCTCGGTTACGGCAAGTGCCCCGACGTGATAACCAGCGTCCAGATGGAAGAACTGGCGGCCAAGGGCAAAATCAAGAGGCCTTCCGACGGAAAAGAAGTGACGTCTGTAGCGTTTGTAGAGTGCATTGACGATCAAACTGAGCATCCGTGGCTGTATTCCTCTGCGGTAGGCTGCCTGGTGGCTCTAAAGCAGGCTCGCTATCTCCGTAGTGCAAACACGGAGGGCAAAGCCTACATTTTCTATGAGAACATGAGGACGCCCGGCCAGTACGAAAAGTTTTATCAAACCATGCAGGATGATCCAGGGGTATTCTTGTCCAAAGGCACGCCTGTGAGCGTGTCGAACGGTTCAACAGGGCTAAGCGTGGTCATGAAGGACACGCTCCTGGGAGAGAGACTGAAAGTCAGCGTTGACATGGTAGTCCTTTCCAGTGGAATGGTGCCGGCGACTGAGGACTCAGCGATAGTGAATCTGAAGTATCGCCAGGGGCCTTTCCTGCCGCAAAACCCTTACGGCTTCAATGATTCTCATTTCATCTGCTTTCCCTATGAAACACAGAGAACAGGTGTCTATACTGCCGGCTGTGTCCGCCAGCCAATGGATTTCCTAAGCTGCGAAACTGATGCTACAGGAGCAGCGCTGAAGGCTATCCAGTGCATCGAACTCGTGGCACAGGGCAAGGCGGTGCATCCAAGGGCCGGGGATGAATCCTTCCCGGACATTTTTATAACTAGATGCACACAGTGCAAACGATGCACAGAGGAATGTCCTTTCGGAGCCTACGATGAGAAGCCGGACGGAACTCCCCTTCCAAATCCCACCCGTTGTCGACGATGCGCCATCTGCATGGGATCCTGCCCTGAAAGAATCATTTCGTTCAGGGATTACTCGGTGGATATGATCGGATCCATGGTGAAATCAATCGACGTTCCGGACGAATATGCAGAAAAACCCAGAGTGGTTGTGTTTATTTGTGAAAACGACGCCTATCCTGCGATCGACATGGCAGGTATGAACAGGCTTCATTACAGCCCATTCGTCAGGTTCGTTCCACTGAGGTGTCTGGGAAACATCAATATGGTGTGGATCGCCGATGCGTTGGCCAAAGGCATGGACGGTATAATGCTTATCGGATGCAAATTTGGAGACGATTATCAATGCCACTTTGTAAAGGGCAGCGAACTGGCGGACTACCGCATGGGTAAGATCTCCGAGACGTTGCAAAGACTGGTCCTGGAATCGGAACGCATCCGTGTTCACCAGTTGGCCATTGACGAGTACATGACCATCCCTAAATTGGTCGACGATTTCATGGAAAAGCTTGCTGAGTTCGATCCTAACCCATACAAAGGTTTTTAAGGAGGCTCAACCATGGCGAAGGAATTGGTTGCCGAACCTGATCTCAAATTTATTCAGGACCTCATAGCCGCCGGAGCCGGCGACCTGAAGAAATGCTATCAATGTGCAACGTGCTCTGTTGCGTGCCGTATCGCTCCGGACAATAATCCGTACCCTCGCAAAGAGATGATCTGGGCACAGTGGGGCTTGAAAGACCGACTGCTTAACGATCCTGACGTCTGGATGTGCCATCAGTGCAATGATTGTTCCACCCAGTGCCCGCGAGGAGCAAACCCCGGGGACGTTCTGAAGGCGGTCCGAAAAATGGCCATACAGGAGAATTCCTGGCCTTCCTTTCTTGGAAAGCTGGTAGGAACGCCTGCACTGTTCGCACCCGCGATAGGCATACCGGTTCTGGTGGTGCTCCTGCTCGTGTTTATCAATCAGGGTTTCAGCTTTCCACAGCCGCTGAATTACGGTAAGTTCATCAATTACGTTTATATACAGTTGATTTTCACAGCAGCCTTAATCTTTGCTGTGGTGTCCATGGTTTTGAGTCTCAAGAAATACTGGGTTAGCCTAGAAAACAATAACGTCGTCGGCGCTACTGGAGAGCGAAGGTCCTTTGTTCCGAGCTTGATCGAGGCGCTGAAGGAAATTCTCCCTCATACGACTTTCAAGGAGTGCCAGGCCAACAACATGAGATATACGTCCCACCTGCTGGTCTTCTGGGGCATGATAGGTCTATTCGTCACAACAGCCATCGTGGCCTTCAACATCGATATTTTGCATATTGCTCCCCCGTCTCAGAATGGTCCCGGAACCCTGCCGATAAAGATACTGGGGAATGCCAGTGCCGTGTCGTTTGTTTTGGGACTAGGGATAATGTTGGTGCGTCGACTCACCGCGGCTGATCAAACCGGCGGCAGTTCATACTTTGACTGGTTTTTCATCTTCGTGATCTTCGGCACAGGCCTTACCGGGTTGCTCACCGAATTGATACGATGGGCAGGGTCTCCCGCCGGCGCTTACGTGCTGTATACCATTCACCTGATGTTCGTGCTGGCTCTACTATTATACCTTCCCTTTTGCAAGTTCGCCCATCTGGGGTATCGTACTCTCGCCATCACGTGGGCAAAATCGTCAGGGAGAAATTTGAAGTTTCCCGTGCAGCCGAATTTTGTGGCGTCGGGTGTTCAGGATCAGAACTAACTGGATAAACACCGTGTGTATGAGAGTGCATGCGAAGACATCGCGTTTATGCGTCAATGGGTCTGATAGTTTTTCTGACGGCTCTGCTGTCGGCGCAAGCGCACGCGTGAGAGTTTTCGTTGAAAGGCGCCTTTAAGTGGAATCATGAATGGTACGGTCAATTGGGCGGCAACGGTTTTTTTGGGGAGTACAACCATGATAATGGTTCCAGTACGAAGGCGGCTAATCTGAATTTCTGGAATGGCAGCTAATTTGATAAAGAATTTGTGATAGGATCAAACGCTGGTTGGTCATATTTCAACGTGGAATTCGAGCCGCAGATTAAAATCAACGAGGCCGTCAGAATGAGGGCCCTTTACCGGCTTGCCACGTGGGGTGATTACGGCTCCCGGGTGTTCATACACTCTGACGAGATCAATTTGTAATCTTTACAATTACCGGTAGCGCGCATAAACATACGAGTAGTCTATGGATCGAGGAGCGGACGAGCATCAACAAGAAATCCTTTCTTCGAACCGTTCCCACAGCAAAAGGGCTATTTCTTCGCCAACATCCGCCCACTCCTGGTCGGCTCTGCTCAGATGGGCTGATAAGTTTCTCGTCCATTTGGACTTGTCTGAATCCATGAAATATCTCAGAAAACTGCCGTACAATCCTTCATACATGTAGGGAGCAATTCTTTCCATCTCCCTTACCATTTTTTCAGCTTTTTGAGCCTTTTTCATGTCTCAACACCCCCTTATCCTACCAACAACTCAAGCGAATGGATCACTTGAGTTCCTTCTACTTATATAGATGTGCATTGGCGGCCTATGGTTTCCGAAAAAATATGGTTTTGAGTACGGTTATCTTGAATCTGCGTTTTTGTCAGCCTGAGCGCTCTCAAGTCCAACCCTTTGCTGCTGGCGCCTGGGCGGCTGACATGGTATGTTTGCATCCAAAAGAGCCAAGAACACCCTTTATGAATTATCAGCAGGAGTTTCCAGCCTGACTCCATCATCTCCCGACAGGTGTCTTTGAGTTATCGGCCGATTTTGCCTCTTAGAAAGGAAATCATTTTGATACCACGTTATACCCGAAAAGAAATGAGCAGAATTTGGGAGCCTGCCAATCGTTACCGTAAGTGGCTGGACATAGAGCTGGCTGTTTGCGAGGCATGGACTGAGCGAGGAGTGATACCCCGTGAGAGTATGGAACGCATTAGATTGCGGGCTAATTTCGATGTTAACCGTATAGACGAGATAGAAATAATTACTCGCCACGACGTGATAGCATTTACGACTTCAGTGGCGGAATTCGTGGGTGAGGATTCCCGCTTTATTCACCGGGGACTTACCTCGTATGACGTGGTTGATACAGCTCTGTCACTCCTGCTCAAAGAGGCAGGTCTCATCATTCGCGGAGACCTGATTGATTTACTCGCAGCCCTTAGAGACAGGGCTATGGAACATCGGCACACTCCCATAGTTGGTCGGTCTCACGGCATTCATGCCGAGCCTACGACTTTCGGTCTCAAGCTCGCGATTTTTTTCAGTGAGATGAAAAGGAACCTTAGACGCTGGGAAGCGGCTTTGGAAACTGTTTCTGTAGGCAAGATTTCCGGGGCGGTTGGCACGTTTGCTCATCTTGATCCGGAGATGGAAGAAATGGTATTGACAAAGCTGGGCCTAAGAGTTGCGCCCGCTTCAAACCAGGTCATACAGCGTGATCGGCATGCGGAGTACTTCACCACTCTCGCACTTATTGCTTCCAGCATAGAAAAAATCGCCGTAGAGATCAGGCACCTTCAACGCACTGAAGTGGGAGAACTCGAAGAATTCTTTCATCAGGGGCAAAAAGGATCCTCTGCCATGCCGCACAAGCGCAACCCTGTGCTCACGGAAAACCTCAGCGGCTTAGCGCGGGTGATTCGCGGTCACGCCCTGGCGGCAATGGAAAATGTCGCATTATGGCACGAACGTGATATCTCCCATTCATCGGTGGAAAGAATTATTGCACCTGATGCGACCGCACTTGCGGACTTCATGCTTAACCGTCTTACGTCGGTAGTCGGCAACATCAAAGTCTATTCCGACAGGATGCTTGCGAATCTGAACCTCAGCCGAGGGCTTATCTTCTCTGAATCTGTTCTGATCAAGCTGGTTGATCATGGGCTTACACGGGAAAACGCATATTCCCTGGTCCAAAGAAATGCCATGAAGGCTTGGGAGAAGAAAGAGGATTTCAAGAAGGTTCTCATGGAAGATCCGGAGATATTAGCCCACCTCACCGTGCAAGACTTGGAAGAGACTTTCGACATCGACTATGCTCTCAGGTGGACTGACGCAATCTTTGAGAGAGTTTTTTCATGATTTGTTTCAGTATGTTGCTATTCTAAATTAATATAAAATGTCTTGACTTTGTGCGAATGTGCTTGTATGGCACGGGTATGTCGGCTGTCACCCCTACAGCAGGAGTCGTAAATCCACGGGGAAAACAAAGGCCAAGGCAGCGGGTGAGTTCGCAACTGCCCTGAGCGGAGCCGCAAATTATCGGAAACCTCAAGAGTCTCACGTCGAAAATCACAAACAAGGCTAGACTGTATTTCAACTTCTGGAAAATAAAGAGAATTGCGAAGAGAAAGAGAATGTCATAGAGTTACGGAAGAGATAGAAGTTGAGCTGGGAGAAAAAGGATCTTGACAGGTTGGTGAAAATGTATCATCCCGATTCTCACCAGGGAGAAGTGGATTGCCGACGGTTGTTAAAGTAAATGAAGATTCTCTGCCGAAAACATCAAACCATCCGTGTGGACAACGAAACGGGTGACAATCGAGACGGTTCTGGGCCGACTTATAGCGAGGTCCGTCCAGTCCATCTGGGGAGATGATTGCCGTGACAAAGGTTGGAAAAGCATGGTACTGGATGGTAGCAAGGATTAAGACTGCCGAATCCTCTCGGAAAGATGGTCCCCCCTATCGGCCGCTTCCTCCGATTCCTGAACCCAAGGTTCGTGATAAGCCCATTTACACGATTGTTGTGATAGGACAATCGGGGACCTCACACCAACTGGAACTTACGGGGTTCCGGCTACGTGTAATAGCAGCAACTGGAGCAGTTATTGTGGGGGTACTCTTAATTCTCGTTGTCGGATGGGGAGGGTTCTTTACAGGAGCCGCCAATCGGGCAGCCAAGGATTTGGGGTTTTCCAGCAAGCCTCTCGGTGAACTGGGGACGACCAACAAGAGTGAATCCAGCCAGACACCACGAGACACCAGAGGCGCGGACCAATCTTCTCAGGGCTCCAGCGAGAGTGTAGTTGCTCAACGGGCGCCGGACCCAATTGCTTCGGCAGGCGTTGCAGAGGGTTCACCGGAACAGAAGGAAGGCCCTTTGCAAGCCATGAAGGAGTCCGGCAAGAGCGTCCAGGGGGACCTTTCTGTGCCGGTGGGTGTGGAACAAAGCCAAAAAGATCCCCGGGGCATCGCGAGCGGAGAGCCCAGATCGAAGCGCTCAGCTCAAATGGAAACTGCTGTTCCCCCGAGGACAGAACAATCAGAGCCCGTGGGCGTGGTGTCTCGGGCGCCCATGGTCAGCTTTAACGCTCAGGAAGTCGTGGCCTCTACTGATAGTCCCAACGGAGGAACACTGAGCTTCAGGTTGGTAAAAGATCAGCCGGAAATAAGGTTCGAGGGATACCTTTTCGTTTATGTCGAGATGGAGGATGCGTCAGGAGAGATCAAGATTTACGTGTATCCGAAGCAGACGCGGTTGGGGGATGGCGACCTTCCGTTCGATTACAAAGATGGTGAGAGCATTGCCTTCAAGTACAATTCCAGGGTGGAACTACCCTATGGCGATACCAGATCGGGAGTGACCTTGGCGGGTGTGTCGATTCTCTTATACGAGAATAATGGTAAAATCGTGTTCCAGCGCAGCTTTGGCCGTCGGGAAGTGTCGATGATCAACACAAAAAACAACAAGGCGGAAACCCCGAAGCCAAGAGCCGGCGAGAAGCGACAAGCGCTGTAGCATAAAGGTAGGCTCGCTAAGGGCTCTGAACGAACCCCAAGCCTTGCCTATGGCTACTGCAGTCGGAATTATGGCGCGCCCCCCACACACCACATTGTACACCGACAAAAACGCCTAGAATCCCTTACTAGAGTAGCCTGGAACGGCCTTTCAATCCAGGTCTGACAATTTATGCACGTTGGCAAACACCGCTACTCGTCCGATCGGCTATCATACATCCCGCGAGAAACGCAAAACAGGCAGTCGACCACTGCCTCACCGCCCAGCTTAGCGCATTCGAAACTGCTACGCTTTTCGCATTGCGGCTTGCTCTTGGATCAACTGCATTCACGGATACAGCAGTAAACTTCATCCATCTCTGAGGATACGCTCGCCGGCAGCAGAAACAAAACGGCCGCAAGACTCAAGCCCCAAACGATCTTTTGCATGCCCGGACTCCTTACTTTGGAAAATCGACTGAACGGAACCGAAAAAATTGAGAGGATTATAACCCCGCACAGCGACGCAAAGCAACCACAGGCTGTGAGCCGCAATTCTACAGGTAGCTTCTTGACAGGAGGCTTGCTGTGTCGTAGAGTATGGTCGCAACAAGAGGCGGCTTAGCCAAGTGGTAAGGCGACGGTCTGCAAAACCGTTATACGGCGGTTCAAATCCGCCAGCCGCCTCCAGTAAACTACCGAAAGCATTCAGAGTGACCCTCCAAAAAGTTGTTGCCAAATGTCAGCAAATCCTTCAACCCATTGATATCTCACAACATTCTGATGTCTGTCAGCTATCATTCTGATGACATTGCCTATTCTGGTCAACATTGACCACATTTGTTAACATTGCAATATGCACTAATACCCTGAGCAGCGGCAGGTGGGTGGCAAGGTTTTTTGCGCTTAGCCAAGAGGCTATAGTTTCGCCCTTTTTGCGAATCGGGGTTCGCGTGTGGAGGGGCGGGTGAGGCGGCGGATCACAATGAATGTGAAGGTTATAGTTGAAATCGAGAAGCCTGCCGAGAAAAGTCGCCAATTGAATGGGTTGGGGAATCCGCCGGCCATGACGGTTCCGCAATCCAGGCAGAAAGACACGATGACTAACAGTCCACCGGCAGTAATGAACGCCCAGTCTCTCCATTCGACATTTAGTGGACGCTCCGTAGTTTCAAAAAAAAGCACCACCAGCCCGGACACCACCAGAGTTGTGGCAATGAGCACCGGCGCAAGGACTGGTGCTACCCAAGGAACAGGCAGGAGGAAAAGCAGATCCCATGTCATGATGTCAGGCGGCCAGTTTAGGAACAGCTTCAGCCAGACATAGTAAAAAATGTCCCAAACGCCAAAAGCGATCATAAAATGAGCCCAGGCTTCGCGGCGATTGTTTGATGCGATAATTCCCACCGTAGCAAGCATTCCCATGGTTGCAGCCTCTCTGCCTAATTCTATGACGAGTCGCCTGATGTGTTCCTCGCCCATTAGTTGCAGTTGCTCTACAGTCTTGATGGGAAAGAAGAATCCCCCTTCGTCAAGGGGGTAGTAAATGGTACGCAAGTACTCCACGACCGCTGATTCCACAAATGCGAACGCCACAGCCCAAAGCATGACTAAAGGAACGCGTTTCACGGCACACCCTCTGTTTCAGAAGCTTCACCTCTTTGAATGTGGAGGGCTCAGATGGAACTCTTACTGTTGCCATTGTAAACTACTCGCATCATGTAGCGAGCTTTAGCCGCCGTTGAGCCTCGGCCCCCAAGTTGATGTTCATCCTCAAAATATTGCGGTCCCTCTCTCGACGATATTCTATCCGTTCCACAACTTGCTTGACAAGATGAATCCCCAGACCTCCCGCTGCGCTATCCAGAATGGACTCTCTCATTTCAGGCGGCGGGACAGACAGCGGATTGAATTCTTGGCCATCGTCCACAAACTCGAGCACTATGTCCACATCTTGCAATACGAACAGCACTTGTATTTCGTGATCCCAGTCGTCTTGAAAAGCGTACTTCATAATATTTGTAAGTATTTCTTCAAAGACTAGGTTCACATTGTAAACAATCCGTGACGACAGCCCGTGGGCTTCCAAGAACGTGTTGACCGCCTTGACTGATTTAATTAACTCGCTGACGTTGTTTCGTATCAGCAAATGAAATTCATTCTTCATAGTCAACCCCTGGCCGTTGCCATCCCAAATCACGTCTGTAAGGTTTTACTGCGCATCGGAGGAGACCGTTAAGAGCAAAGGGATTAACGTAATGCACGAGCCATTGGTCTTGCAGAAATGTGAAGCTTGAACACGGACTTGACATCATGCCAAAGAGATTGCCATCAGCTTTTATAACAGCCTTGACGCCTGTTCTTCATCATGGGCTATGGGTATGAGCCGAGCAGTACCTGAATTCATCAGGGTTTCTTCCACCATAGGCTGTGGGTTCAGGACAACCATCTTCTTTCCGCTCGAGGCCAGACTCTTGGCCATAGTGAACAACAGGCGTATGCCTAACGAGGCCAAGTAGGAGACTTGACTCATGTCGACCAAGAAGTTTGTCTTACTGGTGTCTACAAGATGCTTGAATTCATCGCCGATTTGGCCTTCACCTTCGAGGTCTAGTTTTCCGGAAAGAGCTATGCGGGTCAGTCTTAAATCTCCTCGAATCACTTTCAATTCCATTACATACCGCCTTCCAAGATAACTCAGGATCCTTTGAGAACAGACAAGACTCTTTATGCCGTCTTGCCCAGCCTAAGGGCCATGATAGTTATGTCGTCCGCCTGATCCATCCCTTGAGAAAAGGCCTCAACCTCTTTGAACAAATGTTCCACAAGATGTCGAACCGGGCTATCCGCCTGTTGGCTAACCAATTTAGCCAAATGTTGTTTGGAAAAAAAGTGGCCTTCCTTATCGACCGCTTCTGTAACGCCATCCGTAAAAGCAAACAATGTTTCGCCTGGTTTGAGTGTGACCTGTTGGGTTGGGAAAACGGCATCTTCAAACAGTCCCAAGGCTGGTCCAGCAGGAGGCGCGAGGAACTCAACGCTTTCTTGTCCTCGAACCAGCATAGGCGAATCGTGCCCACCGTTGGCGTAGATTAATTGCCCGTCTTTCAAATTGAGGACACCGCAGAAGATTGTTACGAAGACACAATTCTCGTTGTTAACGGAAAGCCGTCGGTTCACTTGTTTCAACAACTGGCCCGGGTCTGAGCTTTCCCCGGACCCCGTTTCCAGAAGCGACTTGGTAACTGCCATGAGAATTGCCGCGGGCACACCTTTCCCGCACACATCTCCTATGGCAAAACACAAATTTTCTTCATCAATAAAAAAGAAATCGTAAAAATCTCCTCCCACATTTTGTGCCGGTTGCATCAGGGCATAGATATCCACGTCCTCGTGGCCCGGTAACGGCGAAAAGTTGGTTGGAAGCAGGCTTTTCTGTATTTCTGCCGCTATGGAAAGCTCACTCTCCATCCTCTGCCTGGCTGCGGCAGCCTCGGCAAGTCTGTGTACATATTGGGCAAGCTGCCGGCCCAGGTTGTTGAAGGTTTGGGCCAACTGTTTCACTTCCTCCGGCCCACGCTCCGGCACTTGCGCTTCAAAGTCACCCGCTCCTATCTGCTTGACGCCGTCGCGAAGGCCCATGATCGGCCTGGACATGGACCTGGTGAACCAGAACCCGAAAAAAACTGTACACCCCAAAAGAACGAGGCTTCCTCCAAGGCTGAGGAGTCTTGCCTGTTCGAGCGTGGAACTCGTGGACTGCGCAATTGATGCTCGAGCCTTTTGGACTGCCTTTTTGTCGGCATTTCTGATCTGTTCCTGGACAGGCAAAAAATACTTGTCTATTTCGACCACGGCAGAGACTATAAAAGGGGTTCCTGGAACATGGGCCAAAGCCATGAATTTTTTTACTACCTTGTTGTCTCTAGTTATGAACGTATAGTAACCTTGCACCTTATCCTCAGTGAAAGAACGCTGGACAAGGTTCCACATGGCTGGAAATTCATCCTTCCATTGTGCGTAATTCCTTCCTTCCACGCTACTATTCAAGTGCCAGACAGCTACTCCCTTAGTGTCGAATACGTCAATATGGCCCGCGATGCCGTCTCCTTCCGGTGTAAAAATGTTCTGTGCAGCTATCTTTCGCAGTTCTTCATCCTTGCGAAGTACATCATAATCTTGGAGGTCCCGTTTTGAAAATTCCAATGAGAGTAATGCAGCCGCTTCATGCCCCTTTGTCTCAACAAGCTTCTCGCCAAATTTCGTGAGAATCCTCTCAGAAAGGTCGTTGTCTGCTTTAGCCAAGGCGCTCACTGCTTCCGAAGCCGTATCAAGATTCTCAGACGTCAGACGGTCAACCATCTTGTTCGCCAAAAAAACCATCCCAACGGTTGTCAGGAGAATTATTGCCAGATAAGACAACATCAACCGTGTACGAATTTTCACAACTGGGGCTCCCTCTCGTCATTTCTTCTGATGAATACACTATTGCGAGATCAAAAGGATAGGGTTCTTTGTAACGTAGAGTCTACCACCAAAGAAAGGTTCGCCGTCAATGCACCCTCACGCCCCCTCCGGAGCATCTTTCTTTTCTCTCGGTCAGAGCGGCCCTCTCACATATTTCATTGTGCAATTTTTTCAAAAAATTCCCTGACAGAAACTAACATTTCAAGACCCGACCCCATTCTTCAGGTCAGGTGTCGGGCCTGGAATCTGTTTAATAAGGCGGAGAACATTCTTGCACCCTTTGTCGCAAGAATAGAGATAATCATCCATGATCTGCCGAATGAGCCAAATTCCCAGTCCTTCTTCACACGGGCCGTCCGTCAAATTCGGGGTCGGGACATCGTCGGGGTCAAAACTTTCTCCGTTGTCCTCGAAACGAAATTCCAATTCATGCACGCCCACGATGATTTGAATTGTGATGCGGCCCTCGACGGCGGACCTGTACGCGTGGCAGGCAATATTTGAGAAGGCTTCATGGAAAGCGAGTTCCAGCATGTCAACAAGTCCTTCAGCCTCAGAAAATGAAGGAAACTGTTGTATCATGTTTCTGACAAACAAATCGAGCGGCGTTAACATTACTATTGCCGCTGGGGTTTCAATCCTGACAGTCAGTTCGTTTTCCATTAATCGAGTCCTAACAAATAAGTAACCAGAATACCACGCTACTGAACAGAAAATCCTATTCGGGCATTGACTCATTTTGAGCGAAGGACTCCAGAGCAGCCTCCACATTGTCATAAAGTTTTACAACTGTGTCGATTCGAGTGAGCCGAAACAGTGATTTCACATGGTCCGAGGGACCGGTTATTTTCATGTCGCCATTGTTTTTCTTCGCGGATCTCCAGCAGAAAACCAGAGCGCCGCTGGCGGAACTGTCGATAAAGCTGGTCTTGGACAAATCTATAACCAACTTGATCGTGGTTTGATCGCCCATGTTCTGGACGATGTCCTTCAACTCCCGGCCCAAGGCGGCATCGAATCTTTCGTCCATCACTATGACAGTGACATCGTTCTTCTCTTGAATCTCCATAGGCACTGCTCCTGAAACTGTCTTGAAATACTACTAAGGTCCCCGAGGATACGGGTTGCAGACACCGCTGCAAAAAACTCTTCAGATCGGTGAAAGATAAAGGAAATCATGTCCGGCTTCAAGTCGGAACTGAGATTGCGTGGCTGATCTCCCTGTCTGAAAACCGGCCGATCACAGAATCGCCGGGAAGGCACAGATTCGTCTCGCCCCCTCGAATGGTGTAGCCACCAGGTCCGGGGGCAACTTTCCACTTGCTCACACAAAAGCCTCAGACGTATACTCCACAGAATGATACTAGGACATTTTGCATTTGCCGGTATAGCCAAACAGACCTTTTATCAAAGGCACAGTCTTGCGTTCCTTGTAGTTGTCTCCTACCTTCCAGACCTGTTGGATAAACCTGGAAGCATGTTCTTGGGATTATCCGGAAGAGGCGTGGGCCACTCTCTCATAGTCTTTGGGGCTGTGGCAACCTTAGCGTGGTTTCTGTCACTCAGGTCACGAATCAGATCCGACCTTTTCCTCGCCGCCGTGGCAATGTGGTTCAGCCATCTGGCGGGAGATTTCCTGGAGTGGGGTGTCTTGCTGTGGCCGTTTCTGGCGGTACCTCCAAAATATGCCCCACCATTTGATTTTTTGGTTAAGATTCACGAATTCTATGTCATTCGCCTACAACCCGAACAGTTGTGGCTCGAAATATTCTGCGTTGTGGCAGGCCTCATGCTTCTTGCATTGCGCCATTTGCCTCCGCGACTTGCCGCCACGTTGCCATCTTTGAATTGGAGTGGTCGAAGGCCCAGGCAATAAGATAACGCATGGCATCAACCGAGAATTGGCCGGGGCGATTCCCGCCTACCACTGTCCCACCTTAAAACAAGCAGGTTTTTGTTATGACGAACTGCTCATCAAGTCCTGCTGTCTGATTAGTGGGACCAAAAAAACATGTGCCGTGGTCCAAATCCACAAACCGCGTCCCCAAAAACACAGACACCTGTCTCGACTCGAGAAACCTTCGCCTATCCGAATAGTAGTCGGAATTTTTTCCGAATTCAAAGCGGAAAATCCATCGTATCTGTTGGGGCAACTCAGTCGGCTCACCGATTCTCGGTCTCGGCACTCACCATTCTATTGTCGGCCCCACTTCATCCTGGAGGGCGCATTGTATGGTTCCGTTGCGGTCAATAAAATCTACGAGCGAAGAGGTTGCACAATCCAGTGCAAGATCAACACGGTTGTTGGTCTTGGACATGTGCGCGAGAATAACCGATTGCAGCTCATCAGAGACAATTCGCTGAAGTAATCCGGCACTATCGGCATTGGACAGGTGTCCCAGGCGGCCTTTCACTCTTTGTTTTAGCTCCCAGGGATAAGGGCCGTCTCTCAACATTACCGGATCGTGATTGCTTTCCAGTACCACAACCTGGAGACCCTGCAAGAGAGTGATTATGAGACCAGTAACTGAGCCCAGATCCGTGGCTATTCCCACGCCGCTCGTTCCCTTTGAAATGCGAAATCCGACCGGCGCAGCGCAGTCATGAGGCACAGAAAACGGATGGACACGGAAACCTGCCAGCTCAAAGACTTTGCCGGTTTCAAACAGCTCTAACTGGTGCAGTTTGCCGACGTTTCCTTCTATGACGTTCCAGGTCCCGGAGTTCATGAACACAGAAAGTTTGTATCTCCGGGATAGGACTCCTATGCCTTTGACGTGGTCGGAATGGCCGTGAGACACTAAAATGCCGCTCAATGAGCCGGGATCGACCCCCACTTTTTGCAGCCGCTCGGTCATCTGTTTCCCGGAAAGACCCGCGTCAATCAGGACAGATGAACCATTACACTGGAGAAGGAACGCATTCCCTGAACTACCGCTGGCTAGCGGGGTGATCCTCATTCCTCGAAACCCCATCAGTCGATAACATCAATTGGGGCGCAAATTATTCTTGACAGTCTTGTCTGTCAAGTTATTTTGACATTCTGAAATGGCCTGGTCCTGTCGAAGATTTCCGGCTGACCTGATGGCGTCGGTCCAGTTTCGACTAATGCTGCCGTTGCATCATGAATGCGACTACAGAATGCGACGTCGAAACTTGACAACAATCGACTATCCGTATCCTAGTATTTTCGCCAACACAAGACCGGTAAGAACCACACAAGTTATCCATGCCTGGATGAACGGACCAGGCTTTGATGGGGGATTTGACAATATCTCTTTGGCCGATGAGCCAATTTTATCGGATGGCACAAACTCCAGCAGGTTCTCCACCAGGTCATCGAACGGTGCGATGGTGTTTGTTATGATTAAGGGACGATCCTCTCCACCTTGAAGAATGACAAACAATTTGTTGCCGGATCGTATGGCGTCCATTGAGCCCAGATCAGCCCAGTCAATCCTCACCGATCTGAGAAGTTTTGATATGGTTACGCCCTTGGAGTCGAAAACGATTTTTCTTGCCAAGATTTCGGCTCCCAGGTAAAAAAAAGGAGAGAGGAGTAGGAAGAGAAGTACCCGCTGTGAAGTTTCCTCCAGGAATATCAAGAGCGTTCCACAACCCATGGACAGGATCACAGGCGGGATCATTCGAGGATCGACGCGATACCGGTGCTGCTCCATTTTTGTGCCTTCCTGTTGTATCTTCCCTTGTTACGCCGGAAAGCGTATGATAGCATTCGTAGCCTTGAAGATTGAGGCCTTTTTTTGAGACTTGCGCGAAAATTCCAGGTGAGGATCTCCCATGTCGATGATTAAACCCATAAGATCTAGTTTTTTCATATTGGTAACTTTAACATTTATTCTGATGCTTGGCTCGAGCGTTGGAGGAGAGCCCACCGGGAAGTCCCCCGATTACAAGGAACTGGGACTTTTTCGACGTGTGATGAGCATAGTTCAAAAGAACTATGTGAAGGAAGTTGCCGACAAAGAATTGATTCAGGGAGCCATCAACGGGATGCTTCAGTCGCTGGACCCCCACTCTTCATATCTGACTGAGGACCAGTTCAAAGAGCTTCAGGTAGAGACAAAAGGGGAGTTCGGCGGTCTGGGGATCGAGATTACTCTGGAGAACGGGATTCTCACCATAGTGTCGCCCATCGAAGACACCCCGGCATTTAAGGAAGGCCTCAAACCGGGCGATAAGATCATAAAGATAAACGGCGAATCCACAAAAAACATCACCCTGCTGAGTGCCGTTAAACAAATGAGAGGCCCCAAGGGCAGCAAGGTCACAGTAACCATAATGCGTGAAGGTTGGAGCAAGTTTAAGGACTTTACAATCACACGTGACGTTATCCGCGTGCATGCGGTCAAAAAAGAATTACTTGAGCCGGGTTACCCATACATTAGGGTCGTGAACTTTCAGGAGAACACGGATACAGACCTTTCCACGGCTATCCAGGATCTTGGTGGTGAAGAGAACATCAAAGGGATTATTCTGGACCTGCGCAGTAATCCCGGCGGATTGCTGGATCAGGCAGTACAGGTCACCAATCTCTTTATTGACAACGGCATGATTGTCTATACCGACGGCAGGGCCAAGGATCAACAAATGGAACGCAGGGCTACAACGATGGGCAAGAAGTATAAATTCAGTGTAGCCGTCCTCATCAATGAAGGAAGCGCCAGCGCGTCCGAGATTGTTGCGGGAGCATTGCAGGATTACGATAGGGCTCTTATTCTTGGTTCCAAGTCCTTTGGAAAGGCGTCGGTGCAAACTATCATCCCCCTTGAAAACGGAGGAGGGCTAAGACTGACTACTGCTTACTATTACACTCCCAAGGGAAGGCATATTCAGAAAAAAGGTATCGAGCCGGACGTGGATCTCAAGGAGGAAGTACAAAAGCAGCAAGAAGACGAGGCGGAAGATGAGCCAAAGTCGTCAGACAAGAAAAAGCAAAAGAAAACCAAGCCTCTTCGGGACACCAAGATCGACCTGGAGACTGATCTGGTGGCCAAGAAGGCTCTTGAATGGCTAAAGTCCAACGTAACCGCCAAGCAATATAAACAGGATCACCCGAGGCCAACGCAAGATACCGCTTCGGATTCCAAGTAATGGCCCATTGAACAATCAAATTCTGTGACTGTGGAGCCGCTTGCAAAAATCTTTAAGAACTGACGGGTAACACCAATGGCACATGCCCAAGGCTCCTGCTAACTTGGTAGATCGACGCGGCATCATAAGCTGAATACCCCCAACTAACTTGCGGAACGCATCACTAGCCAGCCTTGACCATCTATCACCTGGGCACAAATGGCCACGTCAACATCTTGATATCAAAGCATAATAACAGAAAGTATTTCGACTCCTTTTGTTCCAATCGTGCGGATGTCTGCTTAGAAGTTGACTAGTTATAATCATTTATGATAAAATAGTTTAATACTGGAACTTGTTCCGATGTGAAGAGAACGCATGGATTGGAAAAACGCTTTTGAAAGGAAACGACTATGATGCGTTTATTTTACGGGGGGCTCGTGATTTCGGTTGTTTTATTCACGCTCAGGACAACGTCGCAGGCTGAAATGTACTGGAATCTCGGTCTCTCGGAAAATGATACCGTAGTGACGATACCCCAGTCGGAAGACTATAAGATTGACAGGCTTGCCCAGAGCCGGGAAAGTAGTCGAATGTACGATAACCGTGAAGTGGCTGAAATGGCTCCGCAACCGGTCTCCAGGAAGTCACGTGTAAGAGTTCCTAAGAATTGCCCATTTGCTAAAGACGGGAAGTAGTTGGTCTGTTCTGCTGCTGTTTCAGTAGGTGCTGGACCTGTGCTGGTCTTGTTTTTCACACTACATTGACTGATTCTGTTTGATTATTTGGGACAGTGTTCCCTTTTTATCAGATTGATTGGACCCACCTGGGGAGCCCAAGTACCAACAAGGTCACTACTGCAACAATGAAGGTCCTCAATTGCTTCGTGGTTAGATCCTCCTTCAACGTAGCCCTTACTTTGATATTATCAGTTCACCTCCCCCACCAGAATAAACGCAGCCCAGAAGAAGGGGTGGTCAAACCCCTGCTTGCGGATCTCTTCACGGGCTAGTTTCAAGGCTTCCAGCTTCCCCTTGCCTTCCTTGATGTGCCTGAAGAAACTCTCCACAAGATTCACAGAAGAACTCTCAGCAACAGACCACAGGCTCATGAGCACCGACTTGGCACCTGCAAACTGGAAGGCACGACCCATGCCCATGACACCTTCACCGGAAAGTTCTTTCCCAAGTCCTGTCTGGCATGCGGTAAGCGCCACCATGTCCGCATTCATCTTCAAGCCCATGACCTCTGACATGCGGAGGTAACCGTCCGTTCCAGGCGGGACCAGGGTGAACACAAGCACAGGCTCATTGATACCCGGCAGACCCTTGCCAAAATACCCGTGGGTCGCGAAGACGACCTTACTGTAGTCGTCCAACCGTGGGGCAACATCCTTCAGGAAGGTCTCCTTGCTTGCCTTGAGACCGGTAAACACAGTGCAGGAACCTTTGAACGATGCGTTCAAATCGTTCGCC
>JAPLJK010000114.1:0-3446 GCA_026388625.1 Deltaproteobacteria bacterium
GTGGTGAAGGCGTTTGGTCCGCAGTGGCCGGTCATAAGCACATCCACCTTCCTGTCGGCCAGGAACTTGGCGGCCTGGATACCTGCGCCCCTCATGGCATTGAGGTTCTGCGAGTTGTCAACAGCCTCCAGGACGGTTCCGCTCTGATCGAGGATCACGATGTACTGTGCACGGCCGAAACGAGGATCCACCTGGGAGTCAATCTCTTTTCCCATTGACGTTACTGCGATTTTCATGACAACCTCCGGGTGACACGTTTCAAAATTGGCCTCCGCCGCAAACCTGGTTCGATTGTATCAATTCCAGCTTGCCCTGGAGCAGATGGTCGATAACCGCGCCTACCGTCTCACCTTCAGGACCGTAGTAAACCTCGATTCCCACCTCCTGAAATCCCATCAGCGGCCTCATGCCTATTCCACCTACTATCAAGGCATCTGCCTGACTCTGGTGGAGCAAGTTCACCGGGGCTTGGCATCCTCCTTGTGTATGGGGAGGGTTATTGACAATGGATACGTCGCGGATTTCTCCGTTCTCGACGCGTATTAACGTAAAAGCATCGCAATGCCCAAAGTGGCCTGAACGTACTGATTCCAGTCCTCCTGGGTGCATGGACGGTACAGCTATGGTTTTAGAAAACATTTACGGTAATCTCCTCTCCGTTTCAATCTGACTAATATTATCAGCCGCCGCAAACTGCAACGGCCCTTTTCCGTTCTTCACAACTCGGTCAGTCCTCTTGGCCAATTCCCTGAATATCTCGGAGACTTTCGAACCGGAATCGAAATTGGCTATCGGGATTCCCGCGTCCCCGGCAAGGACAACATTGGGGTCAATGGGTACAGCACCGAGGAACGGAACCATGAGTTCCTGTGCCGCTTTCTCCCCACCACCGGTCTTGAATAAGTCAATCTTTCCCGCGCAGTGCGGACATGTCAGCCCGCTCATGTTTTCGACGATCCCGAGTATGTTCATCTCAAGGTTTCCTGCAAAAACCACGGATTTTCTCGAATCGAGAAGCGCAACGTCCTGGGGGGTTGTCACCACAATTGCCCACAGAGGCCGGCCAAGAATTTGGGCGATGCTCATGGGCTCGTCCCCGGTCCCCGGTGGCAGGTCCACGATCAGATAGTCGAGTTCGCCCCAATCCACATCGGATAAGAATTGCTGAAACAGGTTGTGCTTCATGGGCCCTCGCCACGCCACCGGCGTGTCAGAATTGGGCAGAAGAAAAGCGATGGACATGACTTTCAAGTTCGCAGATACCTCCAGGGGAAGCAACCCGGCAGGCCCGGCCTCGGGACTCGAGCCTTCCAGACCCAACATCTTGGGTATGTTAGGCCCATGGACGTCAGCGTCGAGAATCCCAACTCTATAACCGCCGGCAGCAAGTGCCACCGCCAGATTTGTCGTAACGGTGGATTTGCCTACTCCTCCCTTGCCGCTCATAACGACCAGGCGATGTTTGATCTCGGACAATCTTTCTGCGATGCGATCGTCCTTGTGCCGTTGCTGCGTGTGAGTATCACACGAATCGGCAGTGTCACAACTTCCGCAAGATTTTTCAGGTGAGCACGTATTGGCTTGCGACATCTATTTGATGGCCTTTCCCTCTCATATGAGAGTCGAAGATTCACACGCACAACAAGTCATGGCTACTCCCGCGCCATAAGTGTTCCGCATTTAGGGCATTTCTGCTCGAAGCAGGGAATTCTCGTTTGATGCGGAGTTCTTTCCCCGCAGCTTGGGCAAATGCAGTCTCCGCCGGGACCTGCCCGACGACCACCTCCTCGACCTCCGCCTCTTCCCATACCTTTCCCTGATCCGGGCCCTCGGCCCGGTGGGCTCGTTTGATCTCCTCTTGGCATTTTATCTCCATCCTTTCAAGAAGTTAGCCTGTCATGTTTCAAGCCGGGCTCACATGAATGATTATATTGTCACTCATGCGGGGGTCGGAGATTCATTGACCTGCTGTCGGCGCTTACCCGTTCCAACACAGCGTTCAACGATCCACCCCCCAACGCCTGGCGTCATTGGACTTACCCCTTCTTTTCCATCTCTTCCAGGCGACCCTTCATTGCGGCGATCTCATGCTCTGCGACTGCCAGTTGCGCCTTCAGTGCTTCGGCTTCCTCCGCGGGTGACAGGGAAGCCGCACCAGCAAAAGGCCCTCTGTACCACCCCATCCCTTGGCCACCAAAGCACCGACCTTTTCCTCCGCCCCAGGGCACACCACCGCGACCGACTCCCTGGAGGTTTCCTCTCAATGGACCGATTCCTTTTCCCGCATAGGTCACACATCGCCCTAAGCCTCGTCCGGTTCCGGGTCCGGCTCCAGATGGGCCTGTTCCGTCTAACCTTGGCATGGCTTCTTCTCCTTTGCTTTGAAATTAACTCTCTGATTCCATTGGCCTCTACCCCCCTGCCTCATCTGCCGACGCCGCCTGCATACGAGCGTACCCGGCATTGCATACTCAGGGTTCATGATCGTGCCGACTCTAAAAGCCGTCAGGATCTTCGGCACATCTCCAGCCAACCATGCAACGATTCGGATGCCTTGCAGATGAATCTGATCCTCAATCCCGCAACTGATTGCTCCGCAGAGCAAAACGTCTACACTAAGCTCCTTGAGACGTGTCACTCTGCCTTGACGAGAAACCACCGACCAGTCTTCCTGGGCGACAATTTCCTCACTGTCGGCCACGGCCATGCTCATGAGAGTGCGAAGAGAGGCTCTCGCGTCATATCTTGACGAGAAAGGTACAGGTTATCGGGGCGAGGAGATTGTCAACGCACAGGGCGAGACATTACCGTATGTGCGTGACAGAAAATGCGCGTACAGGTCTGTTTACGGGGACAATAAATCGTGCTTACTACCAGGCAACAGGCACAGCGGGTATTTTTCCGTTGGAGGATGAAATCAACCTTCCCCAAAGGGGTTATTCATATTTTCTTCAGGAAATCTCTTCAAAGCTTGCGGTCAACGGGAGTTACGAGAAGGCTTGTGAGGTTTTTGCTGATATTTTTCCCGTCGCCATCCCCATCATACCAATTAGCGTTCTATAAGGTAATATTTAAGTAAGGAAATAAAGTCATCGAACGTAATCCCTCTGGGTCAGCTTCGATTCTCCTAAGACCCTCGCACAAGGCTTGTTCAACCTGATCCACCGAGGCAAACGCTTCGTTATGGAAATTATTCTCACGCAGATCGTCCCAAAGGTGTTCTGCCGGATTTAGATCAGGGCTATGTGAAGGCTGCTCAATGAATCTTATGTTCTCAGGGATCTTGAGTTCCATAGACTTATGCCATCCCGCCCGGATAAAGTGTCATTTTTTCGGAGCGGACAGGTCAATGAGAAAGAGATTCTCTTCCGGTAGATGGATGAGAATGGACTGCCCTTTGGCAAGGTTCAATCTGTTCGAAATGCTGCGACGCAGAGCAATCTCCA
>JAPLJK010000094.1:0-21197 GCA_026388625.1 Deltaproteobacteria bacterium
CAGGTCATAGCCGAACATCTCTTTGAACTTAGGATTTGCATAAGAAAATGTCCCGTCCGGCTGGATCATGACCATACCGAACGGTGAGTTCTCTCCCAAGCTCTGAAATCTTTGCTTCTCTGCTTTCAGAGCCTCCTCCGCTACCTTGCGGTCAGTGATGTCTCTCGCAATTGACTGGAATCCAACAATGGTCTCTCCGTCCATTATTAGTTGAGTGTTTTGCCCTATCCACAAAGTCATGCCATGTTTGGTGACCAGGGGGAACTCGTTGTAAGTGACCGGAAGTCTCTTTACGAATTGTCGGCCATAGAATCTCATAGCTTTTTCCCTGTGATCTGGACGAATCAGCTCAGTATAGTGTTTTCCAAGGATTTCTTTCTCAGGATAGCCGGTTAATCGCAAAGCCACAGGATTGACAAAAGTGAAGGATCCTCCCTCATTGGTCTGAAAAATGATATCACTAGCGTTTTCTATAAGTTGTCGATAACGTTCCCCTATTTCCCAAGCTGCTTCCTCAGCAGTTTCTAATTCTGCTACCCTACTGCGCATCTTATTCAATTCATCAATAAGCTGCTCTTTGGTCTTTTCGTGGTCTTGCATGGAAGGCTCCTCCTGAGGGAAGCTATGCTATTGACAAGTTGGCGGCGTGTTTATCAGACTGATTCTCCAAAAATAATTACTGGGTTAAAGCAAGGCAACAGTCAACTTATTCCTGGATCGCGCATCACAAAAAAAGTACAAAAAAACCTAGTTGTTCTTGATAAATCAAGATGATAGAATTCTTTTGAGAGAAGGAATCTATCACCAACGAGGTGCTTTTGTATTGATTTCTGCAATGCAGCCTTTTTCACCTCAAAGGACCCTGTCTTGTTAAAAATATCCAGGGTTGCGAGGAAGCTGTGCGGCCAGGGGTCAGTGACTACGGTTCAAAAGACCTCACAACAGACTTTTTTCTCCCGGCCTGCCGTTGGTAGATTTCTGCTGAATAGCCCAAGGCTATCACCGTGTACACCTTCTCGTCATGCGGGATGCCAATCGCATTCTGGAGCTTGGGATCCCTTTTCATAGGCTCTACGGCCATTCCGATCAGGCAGCTTCCCAAGCCCATGCTATGAGCAGCCAAGAGTATGTTCTGTGAGGCGAGTAAGGCATCCTCTTTCGGTAAAGTGGCGTGGGCCTTACATCCCACCACAATAACTGCGGGCGCGCCGTGAAACAGTCGGTCAAGGCCAGTGCGGTCGAATTCGTCCAGCCCTTCTCTTACACTCTCGTAATATTCCTGATAGTAAGCGTCTAGCTCGGGCTTTCCAATCAACTTGAGCAATAGTCGTAGCAACCGGTTCTTTGCCATAGCGTTCAATTTCACGTAGAAGTTTTGAACTCCCTGGACGAGCGCCATGACTGCTTTTCGAGTCGGCAATATCGTAAAAGTCCACAGTTGACAGTTCGTGCCTGAGGGTGCTGTACACCCGATTTTCACCAGATCTTCCAGGATCGACCGATCGACAGGTTTGTCGAGGAAAGTGCGACACGACCGTCTGGAGGCCATTAGTCTCACCAGTTGTGCCGTGTCGAAATCTCCATAACGAAGCCAATTCTGATCGGGCTGGAAATTGACGAATCGCGACATAGCTCCGTCGATCGCACTCACGGTCACTGCTCCCTCTGGGCAAATGGCCTGACAGTGCCCGCAGTTTAACGATCGGTCACCGGTTACCTCAGCCTTGCCTTTGTGGATTGAAAGAGTTCCGGCGGGGCACACTTGGACACACAGGCCGCAGCCAGTACATAAATCGTGATTAATCGTTGTAGTGACTTTTTCGAACATTTCCTTCCTCTCAGATAAGGGGTGCCGCGATTTTCTGTCAGAGGCAAGCTCAATAAGAACGGTCAGATAGCCATCGGAAAAGGATGGTTTCCGGTCCCCACATGGTGTACATGGCTTTTGGGGAGCAATGTATATGCCAAGGGAGGACCGATTATGCATACAAGTATAGCACAGTTGTGCTCGGTGGTCGATGAGGTTTTCTTTTTCGTTCGAGGTCCGGTACCCTTGATTCTGACAACAAATCGCAGTACTCCTGTGTGGGCGATACGAAACTGGGAGGAGGTCGGTCATGCATAAAGATGAGCATGATAATCTGCTGGAAACTCTATCTGTTATCTTTGTCACTTGTTTCCTATTGTCTTTCCTCCTGTTGCTTTTCTGGTTCATTTTCTATTTGGTGGGTGGAGACTGGGGTTACAAGATACACTCAAAATGGTTCGAACTGAGCAGGCATGACTATGATTTGCTGAACTATTTCGGAATGGCCTTTGTCAAGATGTGCGCCATTTTGTTTTTCCTGTTCCCCTATCTTTCGATCCGGCTGCTGTTGAGAAGGAAGAAAATGAACAGGTAACATTGGATGCGCTCCGTTAGGGGAAACTTTTGTGTCTGAAATGCCTTGACTCGGCTCGCCACATGGGATATCCGCTCTCACTCATAAGGAACGTGTTTGTTATATTCATAAAAAGGAGAAGGACCGTCCCATGACCAAGGAAGAGGTTGTCTCGAAGGTCCGGAAGCTCTTTGAACTCTCCAATTCTGCAAATGAAAATGAGGCTGCTTTGGCTGCAGCGAAGGCTCGTGAGCTTCTTTCGCGCTATAACCTCAGCATGGCCGACTTGCCGACGGATGACATGAGGAGAGTCATTGCCGCCACGGAGGCCTGTGTCCAAGTGGGCAAGGTTGTCCACAATTGGGTGAAGGGATTGTTGATTCACATTGCACACTGCTTCGAATGTGAACACATCATCCACCGCCGTCGCGGGTGCGACATGACATTATCATTCATCGGTACGGCTGCGGACGCTGAGGTGGCGGCCTATACGTTTCAATTTGTCTACCGGGAGCTTAACAGGCTTTTGCAGAGAGCCCTGCCGAACCTTAAGCGCGAGCACACAGGCTGGAGTACGGCTGCCCTGAGATATGCCTATCTCGACGGAGCTGTGAAAAGGATCGGAGAAAGGTTCTGGGAGCATACTCAAACAATCAGAACCGCAGAGAGCAAGGGGTGCAAGGAACTGATCTTGGCCAAGGAACAGATGATCAAGAGTTACATGGCCAGAGCCTTCCCGAGCATCAGAAGGGAATACGCTAGAGGACGGTTTGTCAGTGCCGGCGCTTTTGACAAGGGATATAAAGACGCTGGTTCGCTTAGCCTGCGGCCTGGAATTCCAGGAAAAGATTCAGGCAGGTTTGCCGTCACCGGATAGCAAAGCGAAAGAGAATGTCAGAAGATTGGCTCCAAAGACCAGCCCAACTTCAGTACGGTTTCGCACATCAACTGCTCTACCGCCGACAGGCATTGGAACATGCTGCAGGACGACACTGAAGATGATCCCCACCTGAAAATGGATAGATGAACAGCCTTCAGTTCACGACCAGGAAAATTACAAATCCAACACCGAATGGGGCGCGGGACGTGCGGTGAACCGGCGATAAGTGCGGCAATCGGCCATTACTACTGAGAATCGCCATAACTTGATGGTCCGGTAGTGAGGTGAGGCTGCAAAGCGGCCCTTTTTTTCTTTCCAATCCCTGGGATGCGCTCGAGATCCCCTATCTTGTGGAATGGCCCGTGTTTTTCTCTGTATGTCACAATACGACGGGCCAACTCCGGCCCTATGCCGGGTAACGAGTCCAAATCAACCTGGTCTGCCAAGTTTATGTCGATGGGTTTTCCCAATATGAGCAAATGGGCTCCCGACATTTTCGTTACTGCTATCCACGGTCGTTGCGACAATAGATTGACAACCCTGTCACAAGGAATCCTTTCATCTCCCCAGTTGTGTTTGTAGTCCACATTTTTCCCGAGAGTTGAGAGAATTGTTGGGATTGATTCAGGGTGTTCCAGGAACACCGTCCCCAGACAGAAATCGTTTTCAAAAACTTGGTAAATGCACCTGCCGGAGTGGGCTGCGGATTTTTGGCTTCCCGGGAAAAGCTGATTATATCCCAGGGCCGTCAGTTCAAGGAATATGACAATCAGCCCCATAAAAAGGAGACCATACAGGGGCTCCCGTGCTGCGGAATCGTGTGAGGAATCCCTGGAGTTCTGCTCAGACCGTTCTTCAGGCATAAGTTGAACATTCCTCTGGCCGGTTATCTGGAAGGAATCCTTTACGTGTCGCCCGCCAGGTCTTTCTGAAGTTTATAGTCTATACTGTCAACCAGTGCGTCCCATGACGCCTGGATAATGTTTTCATTGAAACCTACCGTCCACCAGACTTGGTCTCCATCGGTAGATTCTATCAAGACCCTCACAGTGGCTCCCGTTCCTGATGCCCCTTCCAGCACCCGAACTTTGAAATCCGTTAGACGCACCTCGCTCACGCAGGGATAAAACGCAATTAACGCGTTTCTGAATGCCGTGTCCAAGGCGTTTACCGGGCCATTTCCTTCAGCGGCCGAGAATTCCATTTTGTCACCCACCACGATTCTGATAACTGCATCTGAGAATGTCTTCGTATCACCTTGCCTTTTCACGTTGCTCACGTGAAATCCATGTAAGGTGAAAAACCTTTTGTGAAGGCCCATCATTCTTTTCATTAAGAGTTCAAAAGACCCGTCCGCGATTTCATAATGGGCCCCGCGCGCTTCAAGATCTTTAATTGTTTTGAGAATTTCCCCGATACTTGGATCATCAGCCTTGAGGTAGATACCAAATTGACCAGCCTTCTGAAGTAAGGCTGCTCGCCCGGCCTGCTCCGACATGGGAAAGCGGCGATTGTTGCCTACCATTGTGGGATCAATATGTTCGTAGGCAATGCGATTTTTTATTACGGCGTTCGCGTGCAAACCACCCTTATGAGCGAAGGCCGCAGATCCGACATAGGGTTGAAACTTCAGAGGCGTGCGATTTGCCATTTCATCGACGAATTCCGATACATGTTTAAGCAATCTCAGGCGATTGTGACCGTAATGGAGCCGATTCATTTTGAGCGCCAAAGCCGGTATGACGGATATCAGGTTAGCGTTTCCACATCGCTCACCAATTCCGTTGATGGTGCCTTGTACGTGCATCACTCCAGCTTCCACGGCAGCTATCGTACTGGCTACCGCGGTTTCCGAATCGTTATGAGCGTGAATTCCCAGTGGGACGGCAATATGTTCCATCACCTTTCTTATTATGGAAACCAACTCCGACGGGAGCGTGCCTCCATTGGTATCACATAGCACAAGCAGATCGGCGCCCCCTGAAACCGCTGCGCCAAGAGTAGCCATGGCATATTCAGGATTGGTCTTGAATCCGTCGAAGAAATGCTCTGCATCAAAAAAAACTTTCGAGAAATGAGGCCTCAGAAATGATAGGGATTCAGCGATAATAGACAAGTTTCTCTCAAGCGGCACAGCCAGGATTTCCAACACGTGAAGATCCCAGCTCTTGCCAACTATTGATACAACATCAGTACCGCTATCGAGTAGGCTTCTTGTCTGAGGATCTTCGGCCGGCGGAATGTCGGCCCGACACGTGCTGCCGAAAGCCACCAGTTGAGAGTGTTCTAACCTCAGATCTTTGGCTATCGAGAAGAAACGCCGGTCTTTTGGATTAGACCCAGGGTATCCTCCTTCGATAAAATCTACGCCGAGTTCATCAAGTTTTCGGGTTATTCTGAGCTTGTCTTCAACCGAAAAGTTGATCCCCCACATCTGGGCTCCATCTCTCAATGTGGTATCGTAAAGTTCGATTGAATCCAACACACTGCTCTCCCGGAAAACGTCGGTCATCTGTCCAGAACTCACGTGCAGCTTCTGAAGAAATCGTAATCTTTGATGTCGTGCCTGACTTATGGAGACCTAAGTCTAATTATCGAGTTCGATTAATTGGTGCAAGTTTCTTTTTCCTTCATTCCAAAAAAGGAATCATATATTTTTCGTATAGACCCTGTCACCTGGAAGTAATCATTTAGTAGACAGTCCTCGTGTCCGCTGGTGTACCCCAACCTCCTAGCCAGACCTTTGAGCTTATCGCCGCTCAGAGGCATTCTGTCCACGCTCCTGTTTTCCATAAGCCTCAGACGGTCTTCCAAGTTGGTCAGGAAACGGTACCCGGAGTCAAGAGTGCTGAATGATTCTTCGTCGATAAGTTTAGCCTTGCGAAGGGCAGCTATCGCCTCTAAAGTATTGTTACTAAGAATTTCCGGCCAGAGCCTTGCATACCGGAGCAAGTTTCCCTGGACGAAGAACTCAACGTCAACCAGTCCCCCATGACCGGTTTTCAAATCCACGTGGAGTTTATCTTCTAAAGCGAGTTCCTGTTCCATTCTTTTTCTCAGGCAGGCTATCTCTTCAAGGTCTTTTTTAGACGCTTCAGTCCTAATGAGGAAATCCCTTATTACACTCATCACCTCGTCAGCTACGTCAGGCGGGCCTATCATTGGCCGCGCTTTTATCAAGGCCTGTTTTTCCCACAATTTGGAAGTAGTGCTGTGATAATCCCGGAATGCAGTTATGGACGAAACCAGGGGCCCCTTGTTTCCTGACGGCCTCAACCTGGTATCAATCGTGAATACTGTTCCTTCCGAAGTAGGAACGCTAAGAATGGCTATAATTCGGCTGGCCATCCTCGTGAACCACTCATGGGCGTCTAGTCGGCCGATCTTGCCATACGTATGGCCATAAATGAAGATCACATCCAAATCGGAAAGATAGGTCATCTCCATTCCTCCCAATTTGCCCATTCCCAGAATCACAAATGGGAGTGGGTCCGGGGTGTTTTCAGAACCGAATTTCCGCACCATTTCTCTCGTTGCGATCCTAACCGCGGCGGCCAGACAAACCTCAGCCAGTACTGATATCAATCGCCGAGCTGTCTGAGAGTCTGTTTCTCCCCAGAGATGTCGCACGCCGATCACCAGTATTTCTTCGTTCTTGAATCTGCGCAGCACATCAAGTTCCGACTCAAAATCCTCACAATACGTCAGCCGCTCAGCAAGCTCCGATTCCAGGAACTCCTTGTCGTTTGATCTGGAACGGGCTCCTGTGGCGATCAGAGAATCAATCGCCTGAGGATGGCGAAGGAGCAGTTCAGTAAAAAACCGGCTCTCTCCCAAAATCTTGACGAGAAGTCTCACAATTGCAGGGTTTTCCAGAAAGGTTGAAAAGTATGCGGAACCCGAATGCAATGAATCGATATAGCTATCCAGTACGATAAGAGTTTCTCCAAGCTCAGGAACCGTGAGGAGTTCTTCGACAAAAAGTGGCGACAACCTGTCTAAAAGTTGCCTCCCCCTATCAGTCGTCATTCTCCTGCCCGACGGCTGTACCAGGTTCTTCAAGAGTTGATACGAATGTTCATTTATTTCAAATCCTTGTGCGGCCAGGAGAGAAAGAGTTGCGGCTTTATCCTGAATTGACTCAACTATGATCTTTGTTTTGGGAGACACCTGTTGAATGATTTCATCTCCTGAATGATAGAACATGCTGGAGAACAGTTCCTCGACAAGTCTCCGGCGTTTTTCCAAGTCCCTAAGAAATGTCTTCAGAGCGTCTTGTCTATAACCCATGCGCCTGGCAAGCTCTTCTTGTTCTTCAGAAGTTCTTGGTAATTCATGTGTTTGAAGCTGATGATTCATCTGGATTCGGTGTTCAGTCTTTCGAAAGAACAAATATGCTTCGGTCAGATCCCGGGAAATGCTCTTTTCCAGCAAACCGGTCTCACCGAGCAGATGCAGTGCCTCAAGGGTGCTTGGAGTCCTCACCCGCCTAATCCTACCGGCATTGATTAACTGGAGAGCCTGAACAAAGAATTCGATTTCCCTAATACCACCCTGGCCAAGTTTAATGTTAATGCCGGGTTTTCTTTTCAGCTTCCTTTCTATGCGAAGTTTCATGAATCTCATCTCTTCCAAAGTCGAATAATCTAAATGTTTTCTGTATATAAATGGTTCAATCTCTTCCACGAAATTGCTTCCCAAAGCCAAATCTCCTGCAATGGGGACAGCTTTCATCAGTGCGGCTCTTTCCCAGGTCCGACCCCATCCCAGGTAGTAGTCCAGCGCATTATTCAGAGAGGGCACGAGTTCCCCTTTTTCCCCTTCCGGCCGTAGTCTCAGATCCACCCTGAAGACAAAGCCGTCCTCGGTGATATCCGAAAGTGAGCGGGTGACTTTGCGAGCCAGAGTTTCATAAAACTGCTTCACCGTAATAATTTCCGGTCCAGCGGTTAGGCCCTCCTCCAGGCCTCTAATGAACATGAGATCCACATCCGATGAAAAATTGAGTTCGCGGCCCGACACTTTTCCCATTCCTATTACAGCAAACCCGATATCATTGTCTGATTTGTCAGGAGACCCATGTTTCAACACTAATCCTCTGTAGTGAAAACTGACGGCCGCTTGAGTACATGCGCACGCCAGATCGGAAAGTTCTCCCATGATTTCACGAATGTCGGCGGTAGCCGTCAGGTCTCTGCATCCTATCCGAAGGTATTCTTCTTCTTTATACAGGCGCAGAATTCGATCAAAGTCCGGAGTCTTTTCGGTCCCTGCAATCAGTATTTCAAGTTCATTTTTTTGTATAAGATGCGTCTTACCTATCAAACGTCCACCTTGCACAAATATTGACTGAAGAAGTGTCGGGTTACGTCGCAATGCCGAAAACAAGAAGTTTGAACCGGCCAAAGTAACCAGAAAGGGACTTCGGATTGACTGGTTCGCGAGAATGAGCAGTGTTGTCGAGGCGCTGTCCCCGGTAAGGAGATCGTCGATTCTCATAGCGGTAGTTTTTGGATTGGGAGTGTCCTGAAGCTCTACAACAAGTTGTTCTTCCGTACAGGGCAACAGTTTTGACACCGAGTCCGATAAATGCGGACAGTTGCTCCTAATGTATGTCAGCAGGTCGTTAGCGTCCATGTTTGCTTGGATGAGAGACAGCTCATAGCAGCGTTTGAATCAAGATAGCTCGAGACTTCATGACAGCCGACATCGAAAGGTCTTTTCCGATTAGACAAACAGCACACCTTCTGAAGCCTCGGGACGTGCGTCAATTTCACCGATCGGCCAGGCCTGAAGACCAAGGTTCTTGAGTTTTCCCAGAGCCTCATCAGCCTGGTCATGTGGCAGAACTAATACTAAACCCACACCCATGTTGAAAGTTTGAAACATCTCTCTGTGGTTAAGGCCGGCCTCTCTCTGGAGTATTTGAAAGATGGGCGGCGGCTCCCAGGAATCTTTTCGTATGACCGCCCTGCACCCCTCTGGAATGACCCTGGGAATGTTACCGAAAAATCCTCCACCGGTAATGTGGGCCATGGCATTCACCTGAACGGCCTTGAGCAGGTCAAGTATCGGTTTCACATAGATGGCTGTCGGAGTGAGCAGAACCTCTCCGAGAGGTTTTCCCAAATCTCCGAGGGAGGATTCCAGAGAATAGCCTTTGCGTTCCAGAAGAACCTTGCGTACAAGACTAAAGCCGTTACTGTGGAGACCCGATGAAGCTATTCCCAGGACAACGTCACCCGGCCGGACCTTTGACCCGTCCACGGAATTGGAAGTGTCTACTATTCCCACGCAGAAACCAGCCAAATCATATTCGCCAGGCGCATAAAAATCGGGCATCTCGGCTGTTTCTCCGCCTATAAGGGCGCAGCCCGCCATCAGGCACCCGTCAGCGATCCCGGAAATCACGGCTCTGATGGTGTCTGCGTTGATTGCCCCAGTAGCAAAATAGTCCAGAAAAAATAGTGGTTCAGCCCCTGTGACCAAGATGTCGTTCACGTTCATGGCCACCAGATCGATGCCCACAGTATCGTGAACCCCTGTAAGAAAAGCTATTTTCAGTTTAGTTCCAACCCCGTCCGTAGTCGCCACCAGCACCGGGTCACGGTAGTGGTTCCATCTCGGGCCAAAAAGAGCGCTGAACCCGCCCATTTTCCCGATGACTTCCGGCCGAAAAGTGGATCTGATGCGGTCGGCCAAAGAGCCTATCACCTTGTCGGCCAGTTCGATATCAACGCCGGCATCCTTATACGTAATTTTTCCTGTCATCTTTCAGTTAAAGCTCACGCTTTCCTAAGTTAAGATCTTCAGAAATTTCACAACCCTTCATCCGGGCCAGAGTTTGAATTTCTTTTTCGTCCACTGTGGTTACGCGTCCTCGATCCACCACAATTCTTCCATTTACTATTACATCGCGTACATCGGAACCCCTTGCAACGTATACCAGGTGAGAAATTACGTCATATATTGGAGTCAGATGGGGGCGGTCCAAGTCTATAACTATCACATCAGCCTGTTTTCCTTCAGCAAGGGAACCGATTTTATCCTCCATGCCGAGGACTCGGGCTCCGTCTGTTGTGGCCATACAAAGGACCGTACGGGCGTCTAAAGCCTCTGGATTTCCTGTAATCAGTTTTGCCATGAACGAAGCGGAACGCATTTCTTCAAATAAATCCAGATTATTATTACTCGCTGGTCCGTCGGTCCCAATACCAGTGGTTATTCCGAGACGAACCATGTCTTGGATGGGGGCCGCCCCGGAAGCCATTTTCATATTGCTCTCCGGGCAGTGAACCACCTTCGTGCCGGATTCGGCCAAAATTTCCTTTTCCTGATCCGACAAATGAATCGCGTGTACAGCCACAAATCTGTCGCCCAACACTCCGGCATGTTTCAAGTACTCTACCGGCCGTAAACCATAACGGCTCAGGATTTCTGAAATCTCCCAGGGTGTTTCGGAAACGTGTGAAAACAGAAGTGCATTATTCTGCACGGCAAAATCAGCGGCGGCCTGGAACGTCTGGGGACTGCAAAGATATGGGGAATGACAGAAAAGAGCCGGGGTGATCAGCGGGTCATCCGGGCACGCGGCAAGGAAGTCTTTGACTCTGTGCCGCCAGGACCCTGGGGAAGGGGCGTCGGGCGTCGGGACGTCAAGTATGCCTTGCGCGATAACAGCGCGCAGGCCTACGGCTTTTGCCGCTTTGGCAGCCTGTTCCATGAAGAAATAGGCGTCGGCAAAAGTGGTTATCCCATTTAGAGCCATCTCTACGGCAGACAGGGCAGTCCCAAGATAGACAAAATCCGCGTTAACATGTTTGCTTTCCGAGGGGAAAATGTAGTCGTTAAGCCAACGATCCAGAGTAGAATCGTCTGCGACTCCTCGAAGCAGTCCCATGGCAGCATGCGTATGACAATTGATCAGGCCGGGCATTATCAGGCAGTTGGTACAATCTATGATCGTCTTCTCGCCTGGACTCCATTCAGAGGCAACGTTTACTCCGACCAGTTTGTCCCCTTGAATCACTGTGGCATCGTGCTGCAAAACATCCGGATGCGCCGGATCAGCCAGTATCAGCCCGTTGACAAGTGCTATTGGAATCTCATGGGAACACATCAGGTTTGCCGAGCACTTCTGTGAGCAGAAATTCTTAAGTTGCCGGTAACAATGAACTCACCGAAATCGAATAGGAGGGAAAGACAAAAACGTGGCAAAATTTTCTCCACAATTCTTTCAATTTTGATTTTGACGGAAATTCTTGGCGGCTAGCCAAGTACATTGGGTCATGGACAAATTGTGGCGTCAGGAGTTCAGGGGGTGTTATTGATCATAGGGATTATCTTGCTACGGCCCGACGGAGCGTTTCCTCCAGAACAGCAGCCAACTTTGGTTCCACCGTGGACGCATTTGCCATGACTTTTTCTATGGAGATGGGTTCCATGCAATCGGGCAGATTAACATTGGTTATAGCCGCCATAACCAATGTCCTGAATCCTATCTGTCGGGCCACAATTACTTCCGGCGCCGTGCTCATGCCAACAGCGTCCGCACCGAGAAGCTTGAGCATCCGCGTTTCCGAAGGCGTTTCCAGGCTTGGACCTGATACGGCTGCGTATACCCCGTAACGAACAGGGATCTTCAAATCAAGTGCTGCCTGTCCTGCCACGTGTATGAGTTCCCAGTCATACGGGCGGCTCATATCTGGAAATCTGGGGCCAAACCTCTCATCGCTCACACCCCTGAGCGGATTATCTCCCTGGAGGTTTATGTGATCAGTCACGATCATTACATCACCAGCCCGAAAAAAAGGATTAATCCCACCCGCCGCGCTGTTGATAAACAGCAATTCCGCCCCCAGTTCTCTCATGACACGCACAGGCAGAGTCACCTCTTGAAGGCTGTATCCCTCGTAAAAATGCAAGCGGCCCTGCATTACCACAATATTGACGTCAGCCAGAGTTCCGAAAAGGAGGTTACCCTCGTGGCCTTCTACGGTGGATACTGGAAAATGAGGAATCAGGCTGTAGGGTATCTTTTCGGTAATCCGTATCCGCCCAGAGACACCTCCGAGTCCGGTGCCCAGTATCAAAGCGGCTACCGGGACTGAAGCCGTCTTGGCGCGAAGAAATCCCGCCGCGTCTTTCATAGCGTCATACAGATTCGTCATGAAACCGTTATATGATAATAACGACAACAAAAGCAAGACGGCTTGCGTGGATAAATAAGGGCCGGGTTTGAATCAGGGGAGACCCTGTCTGAATCTATACCTACTTATACGCAGCAACCTGACGAAATATTTTGTAAACTTCGGGGCTGATAGAGGTGAATCTTATCACTACCTCGTAATTCTCGTCAGTCTTGGTCACGGAGACCGCCTTCGCGAAAATTTCACCACCGGTAGAGTGATACTCATCATCCAGAAGTCTCAGGCGCAGATCATCCCACTGCCTGATTTCCTGGGCTGTAACCATGATGGCGGACGTAGACGAAACGTCCGTGATCCAAGCTATTGATTGTTCATCCTTCACTGTTTTCTGGTCAATTGCTTGGACCTGAACCTTCAGCTTGTTTACTAATTGGGACCTCTCATCACTCTTACCGGGCAGATTAATATTGTAATTGCCTTTGATTCCTACTACGTCATATAGTTCCACCGTGCCTGGAACGCCTTTCATCTGGACGTAGAGAACTTCTTTTACCTGTAGCATGTTCGCAAGCCTCTCTTGGGTAGACTTACTTATCAACACTTGCCCTCCAACTGTAAACGACTCAACCCTGCCGGTGAAATTCACCTGGGCCCCCACGACGCCGTACTTGGAACGCTTTTCTGATCCAATGTTTCCTACGACTACGTTACCAGTGTTCACGCCTATTCCCATCTCTAAATGAGGTAGGCCATCGGCTTCATTCAAAGAATTTATTTCATCCATTGCGAGCTGCATCTTCAAGGCACAGGCAACAGCCCGTGCGGGGTGATCTTCCTGCGGTTCCGGGGCCCCAAAAAAAGCGAGGATGCCGTCTCCTATTATCTCGTCAATGGTCCCGCGGTATTCGATAAGGATGTCTATCATTTTGGCGAGATATCTATTGAGGAAAGTTATTACCTGCTCCGGGTGCATACTCGAAGTCAAGGCAGTAAAGCCTCTGAGATCCGACATCATTATGGATATCTCACGATGTTCTCCGCCCAGACGAAGGCCGTCTTCGGAATCGAGCAGGCGTTTAACCACCTCTCGAGCAAGATAGCGACCAAAGGTATCACGAATAAAATCCCTCTCTTTGAGCCCCTCAGCCATGTTGGTCAACGCCGTGGCCAACTGGCCAACCTCGTCGGTGCTCCGGATGTGAGACAGGTCGATATTCAGATCTCCCGCGGCAATTTTTCTTGTGGCTTCAGCCATGCTGCGCAACGGACGTGCAATAGATCTCGCCACAATGACGCTTGCTGCAAGCAACAGGGTAACTCCTAACAGGGCAAGAAAGACTGTTATCTGATGGAGTTTGACGACTTCGTAAAACAGTTCCGCTTTGGGAAAAACCACTGCCAGGGTCCAGCCCGGCGAAGAAATTCGGGCATAGGCGAGAAAAGCTTCTTCGTCACCAAGTGAAGAACCAATGTCCACAAAACCTGATTCTTGTCGTATCATTGCACGTCCGACTTCGCGCAGCAACGGTTTGTGTCGGTCCTCCGCCATGCTGAAGACGGACTCCCTCATTATCAACTCCGGCTTCTCGTGAGTAACAAAAGTCCCTGTGTTGGTAATGATAAAGCAGTTTCCCGTCTCACCCACCGGTATCGAACACACCATGTGGCTCAGCCACTCGAGGGCAACGTCGGCCGTTACCACGCAGAGCAACTCCTCAGAACCCTCTTGGCCCGACGCGACTGAGGTTGAAGGCACGAAGACGGGGACAGCGTAGGTCGTCATCACCATTCCCCCACCGCCTTGGTCGAAATATGGCTCAGACCAAACCGGTCGCCCTAACACCTCGGGAACATGGTACCAATCCATTTGGAAGTAATTATAATCATCGGACCCCAATTGACCGAACTTCAGGCCGTCCGATGCCTTGTAATAATAGGGAGCGAAAAATTTTAGTCCATTCTCGAACGCGTTTGGTTGAAACGCTACCGTGGCCCCGCATATCTCCGGATTGTCCACAACTGCTCCACGAATCATGCTTAGCAACACTTGCTTTTCAGGACGGGCGTTTCGCAGGTAAATACCCATCTGTTGGGCTATCTTTTCAACCGCTCTAAATTCCTGTTCTATTTTTCTCGCAGCAGACAGTGAGACTCCACGAGCCGTTTTTTCTGCCTCGCTGAGAATCAAATGGTGAACTTTAACATAGCTGTATGAAAGGATCATGGCCAAGACCAGGAGACTACCAAGCCAGATCAGGATGGTGATTTTGAAACTGATACTACTCCTGAAAAGCCCCTTCATTGCCGGCCCCTATAAAAATCTTTTAGCTCCGGGACTTCATGAACGAAGCCATACTGTTTTAGCAATTGCCCCACCCAGACATAGTCTTCCTCTTTGAGCTTCCCAACGCCTGCCTCATCACCCTTTGGCATGACCAAATCTTTCATTCGAGCCAGCATCCATTTCTGATGGTTCCTGTTGGTACCTATGTGGGCCGCTTCTGTATGCTTCATGACAAGGTCCAGCGCCTCTTCGGGGTTGTCGAAAGCGTAAATCCATCCCTTGATGGAAGCCTCAACAAACCGCTGACACATGTCAGGATCTGATTCATAAGTCTTTTCCAGAGTGAACAAACCGTCTTCGGGGAAGCTTGGTCCGAAATCGCTTAGAATAAAAACGGTAAGTTCGTCTTTATTAAACCCACTGTTGATAATAGTGTTGTATTCATTGTACCACATTCCGGAAATAGCATCGACGCCTCCCTTAAGCAACAATGCTACGGAAGAGTAATTGGGAATTATCTCCACGTTGATGCCATATTTACGAAAGAAAACCATTGGTTCCAAAAGAAAGTGGCCGGTCCAAAGGCCCACCTTTTTCCCATGAAGATCTTTTGGAACCATGATCCCGCTGCTTTTTCTTGCCACCAGAAGTAAAGCAGACTTCTGGGTTATCTGAGCCAATTCGACTATTCTTAGCCCGGAAGCTCGCATCTCGATCGCGTTGGAGAGCCAACCTGTGCAGAAAGTGGCTTGCCCAGAGACCATGAGTTCAAATGACGGCTTTCCAGGGCCGCCTTCGAGCAGAGTCAGATCAAGCCCTACATCGCGGTAGAAACCTTTTTCCAGGGCAACCATGTAACCGGCAAACTGGGCTTGAGGAATCCATTGAGGTACGAGAGAAACCTTTGTAAGATCAGTTTGCTCTGCTAAACCATTTGCAGGCTGGACCAGAATGAGCAGGCATAGGACCAAGCCTACCGGTACTATTTTTGCCTTGAACGAGTTTACCATGATAACCTCGCGGTCCTTTTCAAGGGATGTTCGAGCCTGACGTGGGGTGCCCTCTTGCGTTGCGTTAACCCTATCATCTTCGAACTTTATATGACAGTATGATTCGTATGTTGATCACTAAATGATCTGTGATGGTAGGGATTTTCGCGGACAGTATTTGAGCGGCTGCTTTCATGAAACTTTTGGTCACAATAGATGTTGAGGAAGAAGGACTCTTCAGAGGCATTTACGAACGCACCGATGTTCAGGTGAGTAATGTCCCCGCTCTATACAAGCTGGATTCGATTTTCCGTGAGTGGGGCATTCATCCTACCTTGCTGTTGACTTACCAGGTCGTCGGATTTGCACCTTACGGAGATCTGATGGCTGATCTGAAAGAACGATGGGGTGCTGAAATCGGAGCCCACCTCCATCACTGGAACACCCCCCCCTTGATAGACCTCCCCCACCGCGACCCCGTGCCTTCGGAACTGATTCCTGTTGAGATCCTCCAATCTAAGATGAATACCTTGCTTGAGGCTTTCGACGCTGTGGGAGTCTCGCCTGTATCCTTCAGGATGGGCCGGTTCAACATGGGGACGAGGATGTTTTCAGTCCTGGAAAAGACTCCAATTCTTGTTGATAGTAGCGTGGCCCCATTGAGAAGGGAATATGGAGGCCCGGATCATTTCGCAGCCCAAATTGACCCTTACTTTCCCGACCCGGCTGATATTGTGCGTCCCGGATCTTCGTCCATCCTCGAGGCACCGATCACCATAGTTCCCCTCACACCGGCTCTCGGACATTATCTGGAACAACTGCGCACACGAGCCATTTTCCCGGATTCAATGGTTTCGTGGGTTGCGCCTAACCTCTGCTCAATACCGGTACAGCCGGTTTGGACAGGGCTTAAGAGACTGAAGATCGCCGTAGATCTCCACCGCAGACGAGGCGGGCAAGTGCTGACGATATTTTTTCATTCTTCTGAATTGATGCCGGGAATCTCTCCACAACACCCCTCTCCTGCACATGTAGATCGGTTCCTGCAAAAATTATCGAGATTTTTCGCGTGGCTTCATAAATCAAACTCCGTGGAGTCTCTCACCTTATCCCAACTCCGCAGTGCCTATGCCGGCTGATTTGTGAATATGAATTCCGCATCGAGCAACAGGGTCAAAACCCGGGCTGGAGAACTTTCACGAGACACTCTTGAAGTTCAGTTTCAGAGCAGTGTTGTTAATGTAACGACGCAATGAAAAATTACTGGTCACCTGCTCCAAATTGATGGTTAGACCGACGTCTCTAAGTTCTTTGAGCACCAGGACCGGAGAGTGACTGAAATTCATTCGCTGAAGCACCTGGTGAATAGTGTGCGCAGACGCGTTTCCCGGAGGAGGAACAGTCCTGTTTTCGCGGGTAGACACAAGGTGATAGCTTAATGTTACGTGATAATTACCTACCTCGGTGTCCAGGTTTACATCAGGCCTTGAAGTTTCGTTTTCTTCCAGCTCTCGATCCCTGTAGCGCCGAAAAATGGTCTCCGTCAAATTTTGTTGGCACAGGTACAGCGTGGATGAAAAATCATAGACATCTATGGGGCGACGCTCTTGTTTCTCAACAAAAGTGTTGCCGTAAGATAGCCTTGTTTGTTTGTGAAAAGGTTCGTTCTTGTTGACTATGAGGTCGATTATGATGTTCCCCATTGAACAGGAAAGAGAGATCGGATTGTCCCCTGCATCAATCCCTTGGTGCTGTATCTTTTCAATTATGAGTTCGTGCGGGTGACCTGCAATAAGTCGTTGTACAATCTGTTGCATAAAAAAAGGGTTTGTATTGAACTTTTCCGACAGGATGATCCTGTGCATCTCTTGGAGGTGCATCTCTATGAAATAGTTTTCCGCCTCAACATACATACTTACGTTGAGACCCTGTACATCGCCGGCCAGATATCGTCGCCAGATCTCGTGAAGATTGTACTCCTTCATGAGTCCCAGAACAGTGATCAGATCGAAACCGTCGAGGAGGCGATTCTCGCTGCGACAAACCGGGTACACAGTATGCATAATGTGATGATCCTCTTGGCGGTCTTCGGCCGGGAACCTCTGCCCCAGACATTCATGATTCGGCGGCAACTTGGTTTCAGCGCTATTGCAATTACAGGGCCCGCAGGAATTCGGGTCTGAGGCTTGTCCTGTCACCCGCTTCCAATACTTTGTCTATAGCCGCCACGATTTTGGTTTTGTCTTTCGGAAGAGTGGCCTTCACCGGCAGGTAATTCGACGCGTGATTAGACCTGAATACGCAATTGGTAAAGGAAGATTCGGCTATCATGGTCCTCAACTCACGGATGAGTCCGAATGGATCCGGAAGTTGAAATTGTCCCTGAAGGTAGTCTCCGTGTAAAGGGGTTCCCGGTACCAGAATGACGCTCAATGCTCCCACGTAGTCGGGATCCAGGTCAGTCAATATCCTGGCGGTATCCAGAGCATGGGCCTGGCTGCCTGTAACCCCGCCTATCCCGAGCAACACCGTCACCGAAAGCAGTATCCCGGCTTCTTTGACCCTGTGACCTGCCTGTACAAGCTCAGCGTACGTAGCGCCCTTGCATATTTTTTCCAAGAGGGCCTCACTACCGGTCTCCACCCCCATGTAAATTATATCCAGTTCAAGTGCCTTGAGCGCTTTCAAGTCCTCAACGGATTTGTGAAGAATGTTGCCCGCATTGGCATATATGCCTATTCTTTCCACCGAGGGGAAAGCCTCTCTGACCGCCTCTAATATCTCCACCAGCTTTTTCTGAGGGATACACAGGGCATCGCCATCCGCAAGAAAAACCCTCTGAATAGGACCCATGTATCGTGCCTCGGCCAGATCCTCCTTAATCTTATCTATGCTGCGAATAGCAAAAGACTTGCCCTGGTAACTGCCGCAAAACGTGCACTTGTTGTGATGGCAACCCAGGGTGGCTTGAATTATGAGACTCCCTGCCTCGCTTGGAGGACGATAAACTGCGCCTTCGTATCTCACGATCTTTTTTCTCCACTCACGATTCAGTTTTGATTAAACCGGTCATACCAAATGGCTTACCGGTATTGTATACCGTCTCGGACGAATGTATCAAATTCTTTGGTTGCCGCATCAATTGCATCACCGTCAGCTCTTAAAAATATGTAATAAATATATGAATCCCCCTGAACGAGGTATAAAACTCTCTGTTCAGGGATAACCGGGCTGTAAAGGACCGGGATTGGTTTTCCCGTGAGCGGATCTTCCATGGTCATGGTTGTCCAGCCCTCTGAGATCTTGTCGCGTCCCTCTCCCAGTTTCTGTTCTACACGTTTTCTCTTTCGTATGTACTTGGTTCTGAACACAACCTTGTAGGCATTGTGTCCACTTACCTTAACGTATTCCTCGCCGTCTCCGGGCCGGATTATTTCACCACCGGGAAACAGCGCGGGATAATGTATGGCCAGATTCTCCAGAGGTCGAGGCGTTTTGGTCGTCCTCACCTCGATGAATATGTTGTCGCTCCCATCGTTGAATCTGGCGGTGGAATCATCTTGGTATATGACAGGATAAGGTTGGGATTTGATTTCCGTGATGCCCCTGCTTCCAAAGCAGCCGGGAAGGACGAATAGTACACCCGCAGAAATCAAAACACGAAAGCAAATCCCTGTTGAGTAAACATTCATATAGTCATGTCATACCACATGTCGGACACTATGGGCAGCACCCTACAACCGAATGTCGGTCACAACCAACCGAATATCATCATTGATTTGAGCAGACCCGCGGCTCTGCACAAATTACGGGCGATCCCGTTGCACAGGACGGACATACGAGTCCGCACCCTCCGGCAGGCTGCACGGGCTCTCATCACCGCATGAGTCGCACGACACGCAAAAGAACCTGTCGAGCGATTTGTCCTCAGCATTGAAAGCGGCTCCAACTTCTTCCGGATTTGCAGACCCGCATACGGGACACTCTCTCGGCGCTTTCTCGGGATTTACGAATATTTTCGTAAACTCTTTGCCGCATTCGTTACACTTATATTTTAGTATAGGCATAGCCGTCCCCCTCCAGTTCCTTGTTTACAGGCAATGACCATTCCCGTTGCCTTCGGATGGACTTGTCTCTACCGCATCATAGCGCCAGGACGGCACAACATCAAGACGTTTCAAGGGTGGAAATTCACCGATTGACACCGGTTTGGCCAAACCGGGGCGTATTCCCAATTAGTCTTGACTTTTTGGGAATTGGGGCCACAATAGTCGCTATGGACCGATTGCTCAGCCCATACATCAAAAACGACTTCCCCGAAAAAATCGTGCTCCTCAGCGGTCCCCGCCAATCCGGAAAAACGACCATTGCAAAGATGCTCGTCCAGGACTTTGACTATTTCAATTACGACCTTGCCGAGCACCGCGTGGCGCTCATGGAAAAAAGCTGGCGACGGGATTGTGCTCTGGTTATTTTCGACGAACTCCACAAGATGAAGAACTGGAAATCGTGGCTGAAGGGCATCTATGATACGAGCGGACTGAAGCCGCCCATGCTCGTGACGGGAAGCGCAAGGCTCGATACGGCCCGCAGGACCGGCGATTCCCTCGCCGGCCGTTTCTTTGCGTACCGCCTGCATCCCCTGGATCTTAAGGAGGTCAAGACCCTTCTTACGTCTGAAGAGGCGTTCGACCGGTTCATGCGATTCGGAGGATTTCCTGAACCGTTCCTGAAAGGCCAAGAAATATTTTACAACCGATGGAAAAAAAGCCATCATGACATTATCCTGCGTCAGGATCTGCTCGATCTGGAAAGCGTCCGCAGCATTGCGGCTCTGGAGACCCTCATCGAACTCGTGCGCCGACGCGTCGGAAGCCCCGTTTCCTATAATTCGCTGGCAGGGGATTTGCAGCGTGATCCAAAAACCATTAAAAGATGGCTTGAATTGCTCGAAAACATGTACGTCATTTTCAAGGTCCCGCCCTACCACAAAAACATTGCTCGTTCTCTCCTCAAAGAACCGAAATATTATTTTTACGATACCGGTCAGGTTTCCGGCGATCAGGGAAACAAACTCGAAAACATGGTCGCTTGCGCTCTCCTGAAGGAACTTCATTTTCTGGAAGACACTTTGGGCAGGACTTGTTTGCTGAACTATCTTCGCGACAAGGAGGGTCGCGAAATCGACTTTCTTGTCGTCATCGACGGCCGGCCGGCACTGATGATCGAGGTAAAATGGACTGACGCCAGCCTATCCAGGAATTTTGCCATCTTCTCCAAGTATCTCTCTCATACGCCCGGAGTCCAGTTGGTGGGAAGACTTGATCGGGAAAAATCTTTTACGTCGGGAACCCGCATTGTAAAAGCCGCGCCCTGGCTTACCGAGCTTGACCTTGCGAAATATGTGCCGGCCGTGGAATCTTTATGACAAGTCCTTATGAACGATATGCTGAGTGGAGGATATACATGCCTATCCGTTTAAATTCTTAGTACATTGAGCCTCTTGCAAAACTC
>JAPLJK010000082.1:0-39100 GCA_026388625.1 Deltaproteobacteria bacterium
ATGAGAACTACACTGAACATTGATGATGCCTTATTGAATAGAGCGGCCCGGTTGACAGGCGTCAATGAAAAAACCTCGCTCGTTAGACTCGGTCTCCAAGCCTTGATCGCCCAGGAGAGTGCCAAGAGACTTGCAGAACTCGGAGCTTCTGAGAGGGGACTCAGGGCCATTCGAAGACGCCGATCCGGAGACTTGGAGTGATCCTGGTTGACACCTCCGTCTGGGTTGAGCATCTGCGGAAAGGAAGTCCTGCACTCAAGGAACTTCTTCAAAAAGGGTTGGTTCTCGTCCATCCCTTCGTGATCGGCGAACTGGCCTGCGGCAACGTCCAGAACCGTGACGAGATCATGAGGTTGCTGCAATCCTTGTCTCGGGCCAAGCAGGCCGAGAACGAGGAGGTGTGCCACATCCTTGAGCAGGGGAAGCTTTACGGTCGCGGTCTCGGTTGGATAGATGTGCATCTCCTGGCATCTGTTTTGATAACCGGCTGCGGGCTTTGGACTCTTGACCGTCGTCTTCACCGCGTGGCCGGTGAACTGAGTATTTCGTCTCCATGATTGGTGAATGGCGGTCACCAATTTTTTCGGAAACAGCAAATTCGGCTTTCGAAATAACTCTGCTTTTTCATCTACTTGCACAACCCGACTTCAAAAGCGACCGGAACCAAAATGATAACCAAATAATTCTGTTCAACCAAACGTTGGGAGACTAGTGAGCCATTATCACTAAATTTTTTAAGTATTTTTGAAAAATCATCGACCTTGACAGGTTTATTCATTCTGGGTAGTATGCAGCGTTGTCCTTTTACATGTATTTGTTTTCTTTGCGTGAAAGAGGGTGAAATCTACCATGAACAAATCAGAACTTGTGAACGCACTGGCAAAGCAGACTGAATTACCCGTCGGGAAGTCTGAAGAAATTGTAAATTTGCTCTTTCAAACAATGGGCAGTGCTCTTGCCGGCAATCACCGGATTGAGATCCGGGGATTCGGATCTTTCGAGGTCAGACAATACGGCGGTTATGACGGAAGAAATCCCAAGACAGGTGAAACGATTCCGGTCCCTGGAAAACGACTTCCCTTTTTTAAACCCGGTAAAGAACTCCGTGCCAAGATAGATGAGGAAAAAGATTCAAGTCATAAGTGAACCGTGTCGCAACAGCACATTTATCTTATGTCTTACCCGTCACTACGAGCAGTAGCACGGCTTTTTCTCATACCCTTCCGCCATATCCTGGACAACATTGACGGTCAGAGACGCTCGTCGCCACAAAAGTTTTTTCATTAACAGTGTTGCTTCGTTGAAAGCAAAATGGCCTCAGGTTTTTTTCAATTCATCGAAACGGAACACAAGAGAGATAATTCCTTGGCCGAATTTTTTGTGCTGGACATACGGGACCTTGTCGAAGACTTTAATCATTGAAAGGTTTGAGGCCAGAACATCGGCAGTGAACCCTTTGACTCCCCGTTCCTTGGCAATTTCAATCATATAGTTGAGCAGAAAGGTGGCAATTCCATACCCATGGAATTGCTCATCCACCATGAATGACACATCGGCCAACTCTTTGTCCGGTTGCAGCAGGTAACGTGATTCGGCTATAAACCTAAGATTTTCTCTTGGCCCAACGGTCACGACGATCGATAGCCCTTGTTCTTCTGTTACACTCACATATTCTTGAAGGTTTTCATGAGGCATGCTCTTTCGAGGGTTGAAGTACCTGAAGTAGACCGAACTCTCTGAAAGATGATAAAATAAGTCTCGTATCATTGGTTCATCGGTCAGTTTGATTGCCCTCACATGAGCTATCAGTCCGTTCTTGAAAGCATGGTCTTTTCTGACTCTTGCACGGAGTTCAGGAGAAGCCATGCGGTAGTAGAATTGGTCCGGATACACGTACCCCATCTCTCGGGCCTTCCGCATAAGATCTTCCCTGTGGTCGGGGTGGGCAATCTCAATGAGTGCCAAAGATCTCTCACGCACAGACTTACCACCCAGGTATGCGATACCGTACTCAGTTATAATATAGTTCGTGTCGCCTCTATTCATCATTGCTGCTGCTCTTGTGCCGAATGACGCAACTATATTGGAACGTCTAATCCCTTCGGAACTGGACGTCAAACACACAATTGATCGGCCGTCTTTTGAAAGACCCGCCCCTCTCATAAAATCATGGTCGCCACCGGAGCCTTCGAACGATGTCCAGGTGGGACTGCCTTGTCTTATCTGTCCTCTCAGGTCTACTTGTAATGCAAGATTAACGGCGATCATCTTGTCATTGGAGCCTATGAACGCGGGATTCAAACAAAAATCCGAAGGATAGAATTCAACAAGGGAATTGTCATGTACGTAATCGTAGGCGCGGCGGGTTCCGATGCAACAGGTGGCGAGAGATTTTCCCCTATACAATTTCTTGGTTGAGTTGTCTACCACTCCCGCTTCTATAAGGTCCACCAAGGGGTCGGAGAAGACTTCAGTGTGAAGACCAAGATGACGGTGTTCCGTCATGAAATCCATCAGGCCCCTGGAAATTCCCGCGAAACCAAACTGGAGCACTGACCCATCCTCTATAAGCTCACTGCAATATCGGCTGATGGTTCTCTCGCGATCTCCAAAGGGTTCTTCCGGCAGCTCAGTAAGTTCCTCATCGGCCTCAACAAGATAGTTAATTTTGTCCACGGGGATAAAAGTGTCTCCCAAGGTACGCGGCATGAAACAATTTACCTGGGCTATGACCATCCGAGCCGCTTGAACTGCTGCCATGGAGATATCCACTGAGATTCCCAGACTGAACCGGCCGAACCTGTCCGGCTCAGAGACCTGAACGATGGCCATGTCTATGGGTATCCGGCGTCTCCGAAAGAAATCCGGAATCTGGGAGTGGAAAAGAGGCACGTAATCAGACTCGGACCAGCGTCCCCATCCAGACCTTTTTCTGCCGACGAAAAAAGTCTTGAGGCTGAATCTTCCGGAATCCGACCTTGCCAGCGATTCCGATTCCTTCCCATTCAGAAATTGGATCATTTCAATATCCAATGCCGCTGAAGCCCCAAGGGCCCTAATCATTGTTCTCGGTTCCGAGCAAAAGCTCCCGAGATATATCCTATCCCCATTCTTTACATGTGATGCAGCCTCGTCAGCCGACACCAACTTGGAAGCAAAGCGCTTTTTCCAATGCTCCATTTACGTGGTCACTCCTTTGGCCGATTTCCCTACAATTCTCTAATAGCGAGCTGCGTTCAAACATGTAAATTCGGACAATCACATCAGGACGGTATTTTTTTGACGGCGAAATCACATCAGTTCATCTCAGAGTGTTTATTTATGTCCATGCAGTCAAGGTTTTTCTGCGAAAATGTTGAGACTTTCATACAAGGGTGCAAAGCTTTGGGAATCATCCGGGGGGTTGCCTATTACCCATATCGGCATAAATTTAAGCGTATCAGATTCTCCAGCTTACTGAAGGGCCTGCTGTTCAGGAGGGAATACCATGACAACCGGTTCAGACGGAACACATTTTGCGGCACACGGGTCTTTCATTAATCCAGATGAGAAAGCCAATCGGCTGATTCACGAGAAGAGCCCGTATTTGCTGCAACACGCATACAATCCGGTGGACTGGTTCCCATGGAGTGAGGAAGCCTTTGAATCCGCTCGAAAGCGCGACAAGCCTATCTTTCTGTCTATCGGCTATTCGACTTGCCATTGGTGTCACGTTATGGAGCATGAATCTTTCGAGGATGCACATACGGCTGAATTAATGAATGAAACTTTTGTGTCGATAAAGGTCGATAGGGAAGAGCGGCCCGACGTTGATCATGTTTATATGACGGTTTGTCAAATGATGACCGGTGGCGGCGGTTGGCCCCTGAACATAGTTATGACGCCTGAAAAAAAACCGTTTTTTGCCGGAACCTACTTCCCAAGGGAAAGCCGTCACGGAAGGATCGGAATGGTCGATCTGACACGGCGTATAAAAGAATTATGGGCCAACAATAGACACGAGATCTTCCAGTCGGCCAATAAAGTGACGGCGGCGCTGCGACAAATTCCGGACGAATCTCCAGGAGATTCCATCGGTAAAGAAGTCCTGGATGTCGCCTTCCAGCAGCTTGTCAAGCGGTACGACCAGAAAACGGGGGGTTTCAGCCAAGCGCCGAAATTTCCTACTCCTCATAACATTCTGTTTCTTCTGCGATACTGGAATAAAACTCATGAACCCAAAGCGCTTGAAATGGTGGAAAAGACTCTTCAGTCCATGCGTCTTGGAGGAATCTATGACCACCTGGGTTATGGTTTCCACCGCTATTCAACAGACAACGAGTGGCTGGTTCCCCATTTCGAAAAGATGCTTTACGATCAAGCCTTGCTCGCGTTGGCATATACTGAGGCATTTCAGGTCACCGCAAACCCGGATTACAGAGATACTGCGCAAGAAATGTTCACCTATGTCATGCGCGATATGACTTCTCCAGAGGGAGGCTTTTATTCTGCCGAGGACGCAGATAGTGATGGAGTGGAGGGGAAATTCTACGTATGGACCATGGACGAGATTCGAGAGGAACTGGATGCTGAAGAAGCAGACATTGTGAGCAGCGTGTTCAATATAGAAGCTGGGGGCAATTTCAAAGAAGAGGCGTCCAGCCATAGAATTGGAACTAACATTTTGCACAAAAAAAAGCCGCTTTCTGAAATCGCCGGTGATTTTCAAATGTCTGAGAAGAACCTTAATGACGTGTTGGATCGGGCTAGTACAAGGCTTTTCACCGTCAGGGGACAACGGGTACACCCGCAAAAAGATGACAAGATTTTAACGGATTGGAATGGCTTGATGATAGCCGCGTTGGCCCGAGGTAGTCAGGCTTTTGACAGGGCCGATTACGCACATGCTGCCCGTAAGGCGGCCGATTTCATCCTTACGACCATGCGTGGGTCCGACGGAAGGCTCCTGCATCGGTTCAGGGATGGTCAGGCCGCATTGCCCGCTCATGTTGACGACTATGCTTTCCTCATAAGTGGTCTTATCGATTTGTACGAAACCATCTTTAACGCCCATTACCTGAAGAGTGCCGTGGATCTTAACCAGGAATTCCTTGAACGGTTTTGGGATGACAAAACAGGTGGCTTTTATTTCATTGCCGATGATGGTGAGGAACTTCTGGTTCGCAAGAAAGAGATCTATGACGGAGCAACCCCGTCAGGGAATTCAGTGGCTGCTCTTAATCTTCTCCGATTGAGTAGAATCACTGCAAATCCGGAACTCGAAATCATGGCTGATCGACTGGTAAGAGCGTTCTCTGGAAATGTCAGACAGTTTCCCTCTGCCTACACCCAGTTGCTATCCGCGGTTGACTTCGCTCTTGGCCCTTCCCACGAAGTCGTGATATCGGCCTTTGCTGGGGCCGAGGACACGTCGGTGATGCTCAGAGCCCTGCGCAAACCGTTCGTCCCAAACAAAGTGGTTGTCTTCAGACCTTCGGGCGAAACCGATCCGGACATTTGCCACATTGCTTCATATACCAGGGATCAACAAGCTGTTGACGGTAGGGCTACCGCGTATATTTGCGTCAATTACAATTGCTCTCTGCCGACAACGTCGCCGAACGAGATGCTGGCATCATTGGGTGTCCGCTCGTTGCTCGCCGGGAAATAATTTTTGAGAAGAGAATTGCTGCGAGTTGGAAGAAGCCGTGAAAAAAATTGGCCAATTGGTTATTATCAACGTCTATCGGCTCAATTCGCTAAGTCGGGAAAGTGATTGGATATTACGGCTTAACGGCTGTCCGTAAATCAAAGGTGCCCCCCCCCGTCGCAGCAATCTCGAAGCAGCGACGCTTGAAGATAGCCGTGCTGACGCGAAGCGAACGAAAGCCTAATAGCTCCCGGAGGTACCTCGTCAATGAGCCACTCGGAATCTCAACTCGATGAACTTTGCATCAACACGCTTCGCATTCTTGCCGCCGACGCTGTGCAGCAAGCCAAATCAGGGCACCCGGGTCTTCCATTGGGTGCTGCGGCCATGGCTTACGTTTTATGGACCAGATTCATGCGATACAATCCCCGAAATCCCTTTTGGCATGATAGGGACAGGTTCATACTATCGGCAGGGCATGGCTCGGCTCTTCTCTACGCCCTTCTTCATCTGACCGGCTACGACATGTCTCTGGATGAAATAAAGCGATTTCGTCAGTGGCAGAGCAAGGCTCCCGGCCATCCGGAATATGATCTTGCCCGAGGCGTGGAGTGCACAACCGGTCCACTGGGACAAGGTTTTGCAATGGGCGTCGGAATGGCCGTGACTGAACGGTTCCTCGCTGCCGGCTTCAACCGGGAAGGGTTTACTCTGGTCGATCATTTCACGTACGCCATCGTTTCTGACGGAGATCTTATGGAAGGGGTGGCTTCCGAGGCTGCGTCGCTTGCGGGTCATTTGGGTCTGGGAAAGCTTATCTACCTTTATGACGACAATCATATCTCCATAGAAGGAGACACCGACATAACCTTCACGGAAGACGTCGGCAAGCGATTTGAAGCCTACGGATGGCACGTGTCCAGGGTTGCAGACGGTAACAACTTGTCGGCCATTGAAAAGGCCATTCATGACGCTCAGAGCGAGAAGGATCAGCCGTCCCTCATCATGATCCGCACACACATTGGCTTTGGGAGCCCCAAGCAGGACAGCGCAAGCGCGCATGGGGAGCCGCTTGGGGAAGACGCCCTCAAGTTAACCAAGGATAGATTTGGGTGGCCTCAGGACTCCAAGTTTTATGTCCCGGATGAAGCGCTCAAACATTTTCGAGAGGCGATTGAAAGAGGACGCAGGCACGAAGACGACTGGTTGACTCTTTTATCAGAATACAAGAGGAGGTTTCCAACAGAGGCGGAAAGTTTTGAGCGTCAACTCGGCGGCGAACTCCCATTGGGTTGGGATGAAGATATTCCAAATTTCGGGTCAATGGACAGTGCTATTGCTACACGTTCCGCTTCAGGAAAGGTTCTTAATGCCATTGCGAGCAAAGTGTCCAGTCTTCTTGGAGGGTCGGCGGACCTGGCGCCTTCTACTAAAACTCTTATTGCCGGGTCTGCCGACCAAGCCTTTTCGACCCCGGTCGGCCGCAACATTCGGTTCGGAGTCAGAGAACACGGTATGGGGGCCATTGTTAATGGAATGGCTCTCCATGGAGGAGTGATTCCTTACGCAGCCACCTTCTTCATTTTTTCGGACTACATGCGCCCCGCGTTGCGACTTGCCGCCCTCATGAATCTACACGTCATCTTCGTTTTCACGCATGACAGTCTTGCGGTAGGAGAGGACGGTCCTACGCACCAGCCAATAGAGCAGTTAGCCTCTCTTAGGTGTGTGCCCAACTTCACGGTCATTAGACCCGCCGATGCAAATGAGACTGCGGCGGCGTGGCGAATTGCCGTCAAGCTCCGTAGACCAGTGGCCCTTGTTTTATCCCGTCAAAATGTGCCGATTTTGGACCAAAGCCGTTATGCTTCCGCAGACCAGGTTTCCAAAGGAGCGTACATACTGTCTGAGGCTGAGGGGAAACCGGACATTCTGCTGATAGCTACGGGATCAGAGGTCAAGTTAGCGCTCGAAGCCCAGGAAAAGCTCTCAAGAGACAAGTGCATTCAAGCGAGAGTCATCTCCATGCCAAGCTGGGAACTCTTTAAGGAACAGTCTTCAGCATACCAAAATGAGGTGTTACCCCCAGCGGCAAAGGCCAGATTATCCATAGAAGCCGGGTCATCTTTAGGATGGGCTCAATGGGTGGGGGACCAGGGGGATTGCATAGCAGTAGATCGTTTCGGCGCTTCGGCCCCCGGCTCGGAGGTTCTCAGGAATTACGGTTTCAATGTTGACAATGTTGTGACATGCGCCGTGGCTGTCGTAGAAAGCTCACAAGATAGAGCTGCGAGGTAGTTCGGCGTCTGGCGGTATTGAAAATCTCAAAAAAGAGCCCGGTCGCTTGAATGGAGTGGATTGATATACGGACGCGCTTGAGAATATCTGGTGAACGGGATGCATCGTTGATGCGTTGGCTTACTTTCGTCCTACACGGACTATCGGGTGGCCCTTTTTTATGGTCACGTCCATCACGTTGGTTTCCCCGGGGTTAATCTTGACACCGGTAATGGTTCTTTTGGAAGGGCTAAGGCCTTCTACCACAGGCAGGACAACCGTGTAAGCGCCGGGGGCGAGTGCAACCTCTTGAAAGGGGCTTATGCTTGTCACCGCTTTATCACCTTTCACCTCGACTTTTTCCATTGCCTTGGCTTTGAGCACTTTAGCGTAGCGTGAAACGGCCTGGTCGATGTCGGCAGGCTTGTCCACCTCCAGCATGAGTCCATTGGTCTTGCCGGCCAGTGATGAATATCCACGATGACGCTTCTTGCTCATTCCCAATGCAAGGACGTCAACGGAGATTTTTTCCTTGCTTTCATGAGCATACACGGCTTTTAGGACAGTGGCATAACCACACTTGGAAGCTCCGTTGGTCACGATCAAAATCCGTGGGGTGAGATTCCCAAGCCCCTTGAAATCATTTTTTGCAGAGTAGGCTGCCGCCGCACACGGATCCGTTTGCCCACCTGGATGGGCCTTCTCCAGCACCTCCCTCAGTTGTTTAAAGGGTGAACTGCTCCATTCGAAGAGCATGTGGTTGAGACAACGGGCTTTTTTATCAGTATCGCCGGATTTCCCACAGAAGAAATCTCTTACAACCAATCTCGAATTTGGAGTCAGGGAGCCCGGCAGTTTTGCGACAAAGTCCACAGCCGATGTGAGACGATTCGGATTCCACATCTTTGTTTGTCTGGCCATGCTTTCAGAGTCATCCAGAATTACAGCGAGTCCCCACGTGACCGAGGAACCGGAATAATTATGAATCTTAACCAGGAGAGACCCTGGCAGACGAAACTGCTCAGATCGAGTAGTTTCGTTCCAATCCGGAGTTTCCTTTCTAACAGGAGGTTTGACCACACTCTCTTTCGTCGGACTTGACTCTGCCGTCTTGTCAGGGCGTGTTTCTTGGGGAGCAAATTGCTCGGAACCGGACGACACAAGGGGTATTTTTGTCTTGTTCTTATCTTCCGTTGGGGAAGGCAGTCCAGAGGGAATGACGGAAGTTTCCACCGGTCTGGGAGCAATCAAGGGTTGCGCCGGTGAGACTGGTGTATTCCGCTGCTGATCCCGTGGAACAATCTCTCGAGAACGCGGCTGCTCTGCTTGCGCCTGCGTCGGCCCGTCTGTCGGCGCAGAGAACGTCTTGTCCTGGGATCCCGTCGGGGAGAGCGGTTCAACGACTACCTGAGGCCCCACGCCGGAATCGTCGGCGGGAATCTTGCCCACCCCTGCAAGAAGGTTTCCCCCGGAAAGAACATTGTCGTCGGGAAGTCTTGTGAAGACTGGAGTAAGGTTGTCTCCAAAATTTGGGAAACCGGCCGAGCGGAAAATTGATTCGAGAAAGCCTAACTTGTAAGCTCCAACCACCGCACACGCTACGATTGCGACGGCCAGCAAAATCTTTGCGGGATTGGAGATGCGACCCTTCGGAGAGGCTTCGGGGCCGGCATCATGGCCCTCATTGGAGGGCCTTCGGTCTGTCGAATTCTTTTTTGTCATGAGCGACCCCTCTTGGGAGTCCGGGGGGGGCAATAAGCCGAATCCTGTTCCCGGAAAACCGGGCGGTGATCATTCATCTAGGGCGACGGTTACCCGCCGCCTCAAGCGACCTACCCGGAAGCTTCGGACGGGCCGTCCTCAAGCGCTTCCCTATTCGGTCTTGCTCCGGATGGGGTTTACCTGGCTTCCCGTGTTACCACGAGAACCGGTGAGCTCTTACCTCACCCTTTCACCCTTACCTCCGCGAGTACGGAGGCGGTCTACTTTCTGTGGCACTTTCCTTGGGGTTACCCCCACCGGGCGTTACCCGGCATCCTGCCCTGCGGAGTTCGGACTTTCCTCCCGCGCTCATCGCGCCGGCGATCACCTCGCCCCCCCAGACAAGTCGCGTTATATGACAGGCAACAAAAAAAAGCAAGACTTGATCAGGTGCTTTGAATATCCTTGAAATACAAGTGAATTTATTGTACTATACCGATAGTATGTGGGATCTACACAAACGGAATGCGGTTATGAACAAACAGAGAAGTATCAGTGTCCTTGTTTTACTGGTTGCTTCATTCTGGTCAGGATTTGATGTCAAAGCCAGTCTGTCAGAAGGGTTGGACCAAAGGCTGAGAACCCATAACTTCAACGTATACTCTGTGCCGTCTCCGGCTAATGACATGATTCTTCATGATATGAAAGGCCGGCCTGTAAGTCTTTCCGCGTCCAAAGGGAAAGTAGTTTTATTGAACTTCTGGAGAATTGATTGCCCTCCCTGCTCGATAGAAAAACCAATTCTGGAGCGAGTTTTCAGAAAGCATTTCGGAAGAGGTCTTGAAATTGTCGCGGTGAATTTGTTTGACCCAGTTGAAAGACAGTTTTCTTATGTTCAGAGCAATGGTTTCAGCTATACTTTTGCCTGTGACCCGAGAAACAATTTCTGCATTCGGCAAGATGCCGTCGGTTCGAAAATCCCGTCCAGTTTTGTCATAAATTCGAACTCGGAGGCCATATATGAGATTCCCGGGGTTCCAACCACTTATGTCATAGATCGACAGGGTCGGGTGGTTGGGAATTGCGTGGGACTGGTTAACTGGGAGGCAAGCCCGTTTGCGGAATTCTTGGAGTCGTTGCTGAGCAAGCCACGGGTCCATGCCGCCGAGACCATGGGATTCTTCGAGACTGTAGCCAGGCAAGGAGGCCCCACGTCAGCGGGACACCCGCCTGATCATGACTCACCCGTTGCCACGAAATTAGCCCAGGCCGGCAGCGGGGCTGCTTCTTCCGAACAGCCGTCCATGAGGCTCCCTTTCCAGGCGCCGGCCTCTCCCGACATACAGCGAGACAAACCTTCGCCTGTCTCACCACCACCTGGAACCGACGGTAATAGGCAGGCGGGGGAACCGACAAAACAGGTTAAGAAGCCAAAAGAGTCAGAAAAAGGATCACAAGCAAGGCAGCTTTCAACCTCTCAGACCAGTGCTTCTGAAGTTCGGTCCGTGTCTCAGGGTGCAAAGAAAAAGGCTGGAGGCGGCTTGCCGTCAGGGTCTCAGGGGACCGTGCCACAGCCTCGCAGTGGAGTGACCTTTTCAGAGCCATACGCGCCACCGTCACTACCAGCGGCGGGTGGGGTGGGAACTGTTGGGTCAAGGACTCTTTTGCCTCTTCCACCTGCGCTTCCATACACACGTCCCCGAGCATCCCAATTATCTACACAGCGCAATGTGCTCCCTGATCAGACTGGGACAGTGTTGTCGAGAATACCTTTATCTGCCGGCCCTTCTTCAGGTAGTGTTCCTGTTCAGGACCGTCAGGGTCAGTCGCCGGGGCTTCCTTCTGCACGACCACTCGGAACGCCCAATCCTATTGATGGCTTTATCCTGGATTCATTTGGTCGTGCCGGCCAATCGCAGCCAGTGTTAATCAGGCCTGAGACGAAAGGCTTGCCCCCCTCATCACTGCTAGGTCAAATGGGACAGGACATTAGGCAGTTAGGCACTGGAATAAGAGAAACTTTTTCAAAGTTGTTACCCGGACTGTGAGAGGATTTATGACAACAACTCAACCTTGGTAAAGGGATCCAGTCGTACCAGAACACTTTGGTTAAACATAGTTACCGATAGAGAGAGTTGAGTTTCCCTACGTCGTTTGACCACGACCCCCTCGGTTCCCTGGAGAGGCCCACTCACTATCAGCACCCTTTTGCCCGGAGTCAAACCTGCTCTCGCGCTCAAGTCTTTTCCAGTCCGGACAGCCTTATCCACTGACTCAATCTCTCTGACAAATCTTTCCTGATCCTCGACTTTTATTATTCGCACGTACCTCTTCGAGTCATAGAGCACGCCGTGCTTTTCCTTGTCCAATGCGATGCACAGATAGCCCCTGAACAAAGGGACTTCCGACATCCTGATCCTCTGGTAGTAACCCACCCTTTCTTTGCGGTTGTAAAGTGGCAAGTAGTAGCCTACTTCACGATTCAGCAGATACGTGGCAACGAGCTTTTCGCAATTAGGCTTGACATGTAAGACCCACCAGGAGCCTAGGTCCTCCTCGAGCGGCCTGTCAAATGGAAACCTTGAAGGGACCGTGTGGTAAATTGACACCAATTCGCACCTCTAAACAAAAAGAACAAACCTAATATGTCTGTTGAGCCTCCTGCAAAACTCTGTAAAACAGTCACCCCGGAGAAAGCCGGGGTCTAGAAGTCCCTGAAAAACCTGGATTCCGGCCTTCACCGGAATGACGAAAAGGGACTTTTGCAAGAGGCTCTAATATGTCTGTTATGTGTTGCCTATGTCAGCTTGATTCTGTACCACGACACCTCATCACAGACCCACGAGTACTTCAAGGCCGCTATACAAGGCAGTATGAACAACTATTATCCAGAGTTGTTATGCTGTCAACAAACTTCAGATGTAATATGTTATACAGGAAAACCGCCTTGTGCTAGAACTGAGACAAGCAGGAAGCCGCCTACTCTTTTTAGGAGTGCGCGGCCCCCCAAAAAAACAGTCTGATTAAGGTCGGATGACTCATCAAGACGATTGAAAGGAGAGGCAAATGTTGAGGAGAGTACTCACCTTAATGATCGGTTTTGCCGCCATGGCCATTGCCACAGGGGCTGTGGCGGTCGTGAGTGCCGAGGCTAAGGACAAACTTCCATCCAAGTCAGATCAGAGTTGCTTGAAGTGTCACGAATATGACAAGGCTTCCAACATCCTGGCGGGAAAGTTCGTGGATGTTGCTAACAAATCCAAGTCTATGCAGGTTCAAATCGACCAGGACATGGAGGTGATTTTTTTTGATGACTCGACAGTGCTAAAGAACGCGCCGAGTCTCAAGGAGATTCCCAAGCAAGAATCGGTGAGGATCGTCTACAGTAAGAAAGACGGAAAGATTTTTGCCGAGCAGGTTGAGGTCAAAAAGGGCCTCGAAGTTTCCAAGGATCAGTTGATCACGGTGGAACAGGTAGCTGAATTAGTCACCAAGGGACCGGAAAAGGGAAAGTACGTTCTGCTCGATAGCCGTCCGGAGGACATGTACAATCAAGGGCACATACCCTCCGCGCTGCCTATGCCGTTTTTTGCATTCGACAAGCTGCAGGAAAAGCTGCTCCCAAAAGACAAGGATGCCATGCAAATCTACTATTGTGCAGGATTTTCCTGAGTGCTTAGTCCTCTAGCCGCCAGGAAGGCGGAAAAGCTTGGCTACAAGAATGTTAAAGTATTTCACGCCGGTCTTCCTGCCTGGAAAAAAGCCGGGCACGTTGTGGTTTCCAACATTGCAGGAATTCAAGGTTTTGACAAGAATGAGGTGCCATACATTTTGATAGACCTCAGACCCAGCAAACAAATCGAACAAGGGCACATCCCCAAAGCGGTGGCCCTGGCTCAAGGCGGAATTCAGGACATGGAAGGGCAGTTCCCCAATTTCAAGAATGCTCCGATAATCTTGTACAACCAAGAAGGGGATACGGCTTCGGCTGCCGATACTTTCAACAAGATTTCAGGGTGGGGTTACAAGCAAGTTAGTGTTCTCACCGGAGGTTTTCAAGGGTGGGAAAAGTCAGGCGGGCAAGTCGCGAGTGGGCCTGGCGGGGCAACGATTTCCTATGTACGCAAACTCATGCCCGGCGAGGTAGACATCGAGGTTTTCAAGGCTTTGGTCGAAAAACCTATGCCTGACACAATAATTCTGGATGTCCGTCTGGCTTCTGAAGTCGGGACGGGTGTTTTCCCAAATTCAAAGGATATTCCTCTTGACGAACTGGAACAGCGATTGTCCGATATCCCAAAGGACAAGAACATTGTAATCCATTGCTCTACCGGTGCTCGCGCAGAGATGGCTTACAACATATTGAAGAAAGCCGGTCTGAAGGTTAGTTACGTTAGAGCCAATGTAGAATTTGATAAAGATAAGAAAGGAGCGTACACGATCTCTGACTGATGTTGAGGGATGGAGGAATAAAGAATCTGTCTCCAAACCTGTCAACAGAGAAAACCGCACCGAAATTGGATGTATTGTTGAAGGGGCCGGGTAATTTTCGCCTGGAATAGCCAGACAAGAAGTTAACCGCCGGCGATATTGCCTGGACCCCCCCAGCAAAGAGTAAAGAGGACTATGCGTGTTGCCAAGATTTTAAGGTTCAACATTCTTAAAACGTATGTCTAAGGCTCTCGTTCAGTATTCATTTGACGGTCTTCTCTTACCGGAAATTGTTGGAGTGGACAGTCGGGGCACAACGGTTTTTTCTTGCAATAGTGGTGTCCCACTGCGACAAGCTGGGCATGGAAATCATTGAACAACCCTACATCCATGGTTAAATTTGACTCGAAGAGATTCTGGATTGACGCATAATCCGCGGTGTGCGCCACTAGACCGTGCCTGTAAAGAATTCGTTTTGTGTACGCATCAGTTACGAAGACGGGTTTATGGGCCGCGTAAAGTATGATGCTGTCTGCCGTTTCGGGGCCAATACCGTTTACGGACAGCAATTCCCGGCGAAGCGAGTTCCGAGGCAGAGAGAGCAGCGAAAACAAGTTTCCTTCATGCCTCTCCATCAAAAGACTAACAAAGTTCCGCAGGCGTTGGGCCTTCACATTGTAATAACCGGCAGGCCTGATCAATTCGGCCAACTCATTGAGAGGCAGAGCGAAAATTTTCTCCGGGTCGAGCACGTCCGCCTCCATGAGATTTGTGATAGCCCTTGTAACATTTTTCCAGGCGGTGTTCTGAGTCAACACGGCCCCCACACAAACCTCAAAGGGCGTTTCGGCAGGCCACCAGTGACGGGGACCAAACCTTGCCAACAACTCACGATAAAAATTCATGAGCAACTTATGGAGGGCCGGATTTGAAACCATTATAATGAACTCACTTGTACCGACATGAAATTCTCAATGCCTTCAATGAGGTTTTCACATCAGGTCCTTCCCAACAACAGCTCCAGGTTGTTGGACATCCTAAGGTTTTTCTGCTATTATCGAGAGTCATAACAAGATTTTGCGAGGGGAGAGGGGTTTGCTTAATTTACAGGTTCTTGCTTTGTCGCTCATCTCAGTATTGTCTGGGATAGTTCCTACAACTGACGGAGCGATGGTAAAGCCTACAGCGTTGTTAGGAATTGATGAAGCGGTTACTGTAGATTTTCTTGTAGGAACGTGGAGCATTTCCGACGAGTTTTTCCGATGGGGTGTGACCGACCGTGAGAAAGCAAGACAGAAACCGCTCAAGGGACATGCCATTATGTGCCTTCTAAAGGACGGCTCCATGAAGATGGTCAATCTCTTCAGGCCGACTGAAGGTCGTTGGGAGGTAACCGGACAAGGACTACTCATACATGACCCAAAGTTTCCAGAGCGGGGATCTCAAGTATTGCCCGTGAGGAAGAGAGATGATAACCGAATATGGTTGTTGCTCCCTTTTTCAAGAGGGGCCGTGGGCATAGGTATGGTCAGGGTTTCCGAGGGAGAAGCCTCTTGCTCAGAAAACAACCCTGCCTCTCAGTCCGTGAAGAGACCCAAGGGTCTCAAGCACACGCGGTCGATTTTTTCGAGCGAGCCTCATAATGTCGATGACCAGTTGGAGACCAAGAGCCCAGACGAATCTAACTCATCGGAATCAGATTGAGTCTTTCACGAGTAAAGGGGAAAAATCTCTGGTTTGTCCGTAAGGGTCGCTCAATTCTTAGAGCGGCGCCTTTTGAGTCGCCAGTCCTTTTCGCGGACCCGTTTGATTACGCATCTCAGATCTTCATTTTTAATCGGTTCTAATAATTTCTGAATAACCCGAAGTTCCTTTTGGTCTATCTCCGGCTCAACTGGAATCGCAGGTTTAGAATCTTGGTCTCTTGCCCAAGAGCGCTGCTGATAACGGATATCTGATATTGGGGCAGCACCTTTGTCCAAGCATGCATTGATCTTGCTTAGAAGGACTTTCTTGAGAGCCCCCATCTCGTTCATCCAAACGGACGAATCAACTATCACATGTAAGGTTGACCCCGAGATTCTATCAGCCTTTGCGTGACGAGCTACTGTTTCATTGACGATGGAAGGCCACAAATTGACAATGTTGTGTCGCGAAAATCCGGCTGTAAGTCCAAAATGTTCGAGGACTTGTCCTAATACTGATCTCGCGGATATCGGTTGACTCAAGATTTCTCGATTCATTGGAACAGAGTTCAGTCAAGCCAATGAGACTCTATTCCCCAAGACAGTATTTTCGTTTTTGCGTCAGGCGCATTCTGAGGGGTCCCCCTGGATTTTGGCAATTGCGTGAGGAACAGCAGGCACCAGCGCCTCCAAGTTCTCGACAGCCCCCTTTGGACTGCCCGGCAGATTAATGATCAGGGTTCGGCCACGTACACCCACAATGCATCTCGATAACATGGCATGAGGGGTCTTTACCGCACTGGCGTTTCTCATGGCCTCCGCCATTCCTGGAATAGTCTTGCTGACCACTGCCAGCGTTGCCTCCGGAGTAACGTCACGTGGAGACACTCCCGTGCCCCCGGTTGTCAAAATAAGGTCAGCTTTTTCCTCGTCTGCCCAAGACTTGAGAATTCTTGATATTTCGAGTTCCTCGTCTGGGCACACCGCGGTCCATGCCGCCTCAATTCCAAGGGATTGAAGCACTTGAGCGAGCTTCGGTCCGGAAACATCCGGTCTGATTCCCTGCGAGGACCGGTCGCTAACAGTGAGTATGCCCGCACGCAGCAAGTTCAAATCGCTCTTCGTGTTCTTTGTTGTCTTCAGGTGCCAGTCTGATGCCCCTTCGAAAATCTTGAATCTGAATTTCGCTTGCTTCCAATTCCTGCCTCAGAAATCCTGCTGCTTTCCAAGGGTCAACCGTTGTTCCGCAGGTGAAAATGTCAACTGCGGCATATCCATGTTCAGGCCAAGTGTGAATGGTGAGATGAGACTCGGCAATCACCACCACGCCGGATACCCCCTGAGGGTTAAAATCCTGAAACGCCGTTTTCAAAACAGTTGCACCTGCTATTTCGGCAGCATGGGCCATGATTCTTTCAAGATAATCGAGGTTGTCTATCTTTTGCCTGTTGCAAGACCAAAGCTCGATCAGAAGATGAATCCCCAAAGCTTTCATCCTCATCCCCCGTACCGAGTGGGCTTTTTGCCTCTCGAGAAGAAGATCAAACAGACTCACCGCCCCTAGTGCAGTGAAGGCTCACTGGGACAAAAGGGCGGCCCGGTTGCTTCCCACTTGATGCCCATTGCTAAACGCACTGCGATATAAAACGCACCCACCTCAATGAGTCAAGCATTTTAGGAAGGTAACTTCCCAGAACCAGAAGGTCCTAGGGTCTCAACCTTGAGAGGGGGAAACTGAAGATCTCCCCACTCAGGTCCATCCCTCCGCTTAGAGAGTATTGATGTAAAGGTTCAGAAGAAGAAGTGACACGGGACATGCAACTGGCCACATTAGTCCGTCCCTCAGCGGTGAGAAGGAATTCTTGTAAGGAGCTTGTGGAGTTCATTTTCCCGTCCCTGGGCGAGAGCCCATTTTGCTGTCTCGAACATTCCTTTTTGCTTTTTTTTAGTGCTTCTTGTCAAGCAAAAAGATCCCTTTGCCGTAACTCCTCAGTTTTTGCAAGCACGATGCGTTCAGTTATCGTCAAGCCGTTCCCTGTCACCGCGACCCGGGTGGACACAGCCTTGAGAGAAAAACTTGGCTTCCACACCTGGGACAGACATCTCGGCATGGATTGAGGAGCGCTCGGCACCTTCCGCAGAACCTGGGGGCATCAATTTCCAGAAGCGGAATCGCAGATCCGCAACGCGAACATGATTCCATGGCTTCAAGCGTGTACGCACCGCAGTTTGGACAGGCAATTACCGCTCCCTCCCCAATAGGAGGAAAGGGATAGGTTCTAAGAAACTCTCTGATTCTCCGATTCATCAACCAAGCCATTAGAATCATGAGAGGTATCAGTGAAAACATGGCCGTGCGCGGGTGTAATGCCACCAAAAAATCATATAATCCGTGCAAACCAACCGCAATGAGAAAACCCTGGGCAATAACGAGTAATTCATCTTCCCTTCGGAAACGGGCCAACCCCATAGAATAGCCCCACATGGAAGCGAACATTACATGTGCGGGTGTAGCATACACTGTCCGTGACACAATAATACCCGGGCCCATGTGTCCCAGGTAGACGATGTTTTCCACGGAGGCAAAGGCTAGAGCGGCTGTAGACGAGTAGACTATCCCGTCGATAGGTTCCCTGAATTCAGGGCTTCTATAAATTGCGATCCAGACTGCGACAAGCTTGAAGAACTCTTCGTTTGGAGCGATTATCAGGAAGCTGGACGCGGCCGAGCGCCACAGATCGTCTTGCGTCAATTCCGCACCGGTTAGGAGTTCTATTGTAAGCGCAGGGACGCATGAAGCGCAACCCCAGATGAATACGCGTATAATATTGGCGAAGGATTTGGGTTGCCTGCTACTCCTGAAGTAGAAGTAACACAGCCAGAGTAGCCCGGGTGCAAGCCCAGGAGCCAACCCCAGAATCGCATAAAGAAAATCCAGATCAGAACCTCTCAATTGACTTTGCTCCCTGGACCGTATAACACGGAACCGTTGACAGTCCAAGGGTTGCCCGAGACCCACAGAAATTATCAGAAACTACCCCTCTTGGAGTCCAAAATTGACAGCCCGGAATTCAGTGTTGTTGGTTAACCCGATACCGTTTGAGATGGTTAGAACAGAGAACCTGGTAAAGCTGTTTCCGATCCAACGAGGGCTATTTCAGCGTCAAGCTGCGAGCGTCCATGCGATAGACGGGGTAAGCCTCACAATCATGAAAGGTGAAACTCTTGGCCTTGTCGGCGAGTCCGGGTGCGGTAAATCTACCTTGGGGAGGCTAATGCTGAGACTCGAAAGACCTACTTCGGGAAGAGTCTTTTTTGAGGGGGTGGACATAAATGCTCTCGGCGCGGTCGAGATGAAACAGGTCAGGCGCAAGGTTCAAATAATTTTCCAAGACCCCTACAGTTCCCTTAATCCTCGAAAGACAGTCAAGAGTACCATTATGGAACCTCTTGTCATTCATCGGATTGGAGACCGATCTCAAATGAGAGAAAAGGTTCGGACCCTGATGGAGGAGGTTGGTCTCAGACCAGAATATGCGAGTCGTTACCCCCATGAATTCTCTGGAGGCCAGAGGCAAAGAATCGGAATTGCTAGGGCGTTGGCGTTAAATCCCAGCCTTATCGTTGCTGACGAACCAGTCTCTGCGTTGGACGTGTCCATCCGTTCCCAAGTTCTCAACTTGCTTGAGGATCTTCAACAAAAATATGGACTTACATATCTTTTTATCTCTCACGATCTTGCGGTGGTGGAGCACATATCAGACAGGGTCGCTGTAATGTATCTTGGGAAAATTGTCGAAATAGGCTCAAAGGAAAGTATTTATGACCACGCACTCCACCCTTACACACAGGCTCTCCTCACGGCTGTTCCGGTACCGGATCCGAGTGCGGTCAGGAATCGAATAATCCTGGAAGGCGATGTGCCCAGCCCCATAGATCCGCCTTCTGGATGCCGATTTCACCCGAGATGCCGGATTAGAATACCCCTGTGTTCGAGGGAAGACCCCGTGTTAAACGATGTCGGAGATGGGCACTCGGCTGCTTGCCACGTTACAGCTCCCGTCTGACTCTGACTGACAGTTCAGTCCTATCGTCCACATCAGCCACCCCAAGGATTCACGATACCTAGCCATTTGGGGTTCCGCCAGAGGGACGCACTGGTCTATAGAGCTTTTCCTAGTGAGCAGCGATACTGCGAATTCCATGCAGCTCGTCCCACCGCACTTGCCACAATCCGTTCCGGGTAATCTCTTGAATATTTCAGTGGCCCCAATACCTTGCCGAGGCTGCCGGTCCGGTTCGATGGACAATTTTCTCTCCCATGCACTGCAGATCAGGTCTACTGAACAGCGGAGTAACAACCAAAAATCAAGAAAATCGTCTGCTCTGGAGATAACGATAGTTTGAGACGACAAAGCGACTAACCTATGTTTTTCCTCAAAGATTAAGACCGGCACTTCAGGCCGATACGCTCCTCCACGTATCATGCGTGCAATTATGGGAATCAGATAGCCGAAAGGTTTGCTGGAACTCAGCTCTATCCTCAACCTCATGGGATCGGAGATGCTCACCCGAACCATGTCGAGCCGTAGACCGCCAAGGATATGTTCCCATTTACCCTCTGGTGGACCTGCCTGAGGTATGTCTCTCTTGAAAGGTCGAAAAGGTATGGCACCACTAATGGTTATGCCAAAGTGATTCAGCGTGGCCAGAACGGATGTCAAACTTCCTGCGGTCAGTATAGCAGATAGTGTCAGTCCGTGACAGAATTCAGGGACCGGTAGAGTTTGCAGGTAGCTGCCGGAATTCCGGAGAACGCTTAAAGCTAGGTCAAAAGAATCTTGGTCTGGGAGGACAACAACGCTAGCCATGCAAACCGCTGAGGACTAGTAATGTTCGATTCAGGGAAGCGATATTTCCCGGCCCACACGGAACAGCCGCGGACCTTCCGAGATTTTCTCGATGAAAACCGGCTTCGAAATAGATCCACTTAAGCATATTTGAAAGCAGGGCCTATCTGAAAACCACCAAGAGGCCATGGCGAGGTATTATCCTGTCCGTTGTGTGCTATCCGTCGCCGCCCATTTGCTGTGCTCGTGACAGGCGCTTGGGCTTCAGACTCCTCTGATCTTTCGCCTTATGGACCGGTACCACAAGCCTAGATCCGTGGCGAAGCTTACGATTCAGATTCACGTCCGGATTCAGTTCAGCCAATTGCACCTTGTTTATTTGATATCGTTTGAGTATTCGTGAAACGTTGTCCCCTTTGTTCACAACATGTGTAACATGAATCTTGGGTGGTTCCTCGGGCAAATGCTCAAGCCTCTTAACAAGGACCTCCTTTTTGCCTACAGGCACTCTAATACTGTAAGGAGAGCCGTCTGAGGGAGTGATACCTCGGAGGAGAGCCGGATTCAATGCCTGCACTCGTGAGAGGGGCTCGCTAATGGATCGGGCTAGGGTTTCAAGAGCATGACTTCCTTCTACGGGGACCAGTTCATGTTTTTCTTCCGGCCGCATCTCTTGCAAGCCAGGGAAACCATATTTCGTGGGGTTCTTAGCAATGACCGCCATAGCCAAAAACCTAGGGAAAAATTCTCTTGTTTCTTTCTTAAGTCTCCGACTCGAACAAATCTCATCATATTCCTGGGCATCTTCTTGGCAGAGAACCTTGTTCAATTTGTTTTCCCCGGAGTTATAAGCGCTAAGGGCCAGCCGCCAGCATCCGAACATACCGTAAAGATCCTTCAAATACATCATTGCTGCCTTGGTAGATTTCATCGGATCCAGGCGCTCGTCTACCCAGCTATCTACCCTCAGGCCATAACTACGGGCTGTTGCCGGCATAAACTGCCACATACCCAGCGCATTGGCAGGGGATCTCGCTTCCGGGTCCGCTCCTGATTCCAACATCACCAAATACGAGATTTCCTCTGGGAGCCCATTCTCTCTTGCCGCTGCCTTGAGCATGGGCAAATGTTTTTCGACCATGGCCAAATAATTCTTCATGGTCTCTCTGCGTTCATAAGCGTAATGACGGATAAAGCTACGCACTCTGGGGGTGTTTTCCTCGCTGGGAATAGGGGGATAGGCTGCTAATTTTGAAGAAGGTATTTTTTTTTCAGAAGATCCCAGTGAGATCGCCCGAGAGAAGGCGTTGGCCACAGCAGGTCTATAATCCAGATTCTCCTTGAGTACCTTGGCCGTATTGGTGCATCCTGCCAGTACCATAAGGCACGCGGCAGACACCAAAAGGTCCAGTCGAGCACCACGTCGCCGGACGCAGAATCCAGCCCCGGCTCCGAGAGACTCGGTCGTAATCAATGAGCCACTTCCTTTTTTGAAACCACGATGATCACACAGAATTCCACTTTACCTATTTCGATTTTATCACAACAGGCACTTCTGTCAATCCGAAACGGCGGCTCTCTTGAACGGAGTTGGACTACTCACGGAAATGTGATCACTATGGCGCCGGCTGTTGTTTCCAGCCTGCCTCCAAGGGAGTTTAGCACCGAGGATGCTGCTGCCAGCCCAAAAACATCAGTGGGCTGCTCAACATGGGCCTCTGTTGAGAGGTCACCGATATTCCACCTGATATCGAAAACACAGTTCCCGTCGTCGGCCAAAAGCCTTACAGTCAAGGTTTTGTTGAACGAAATCCCCGCTTCAGCATGGCGTCTGCCTATTGTCTCCACCGCGTCTCTCGCAAAAGCCAATCCGTTCACAACCAAGCACTCGACGGTTCTCAATTCCAAAGGAGTGGTTGGGACAGATGCATCAGGTTGACGTACCAACTCAATTCCCCTCCCGGAAAGTTGTTGACCCATCAGCCCGCAAACCGACTCGAGCACGCCGGCCACATCTGTGTTCGCGGTCTGTGCAGAACTGCCGCGGATGAATTTCCTGATGCCGTCTATAATGTGGCCGGCTCTACGAACCTGGGATGACACAATCTCGAGCCGCTGGATTATAAACGCCTTTTCTTCGTTCGACAGAGCGCTTCGCTCGACTCCAAGCTGAACTATTTGAGAAGCAATCATAATTGCATTGAGGGGTTGAGCAATCTCGTGAGTAAACCCACCGATCACTTCTCGCAAAGCCGTCAGGTGCAGCACATCCTCTTGAGACAAGTCGTAAATTTTGTCCATGGGTGTCCAGATGTGATCAGCGGGCGTATTCGACAGCGCGAGTCTCCCGGATAGCCACGATCTTGATTTGTCCTGGATAAGACAATTCCTTTTCTATCTTTTTCCGAATATCTCGGGCCAGCAAACTCATACCTTCCTCGCCCACATTGGAGTTTTCTACTATGATTCTGATTTCACGACCAGCCTGAATGGCGAAGGACTTGCTTACTCCCTTGAAAGAATCCGCTATTCGCTCCAAGTCTTCGAGCCGTTTGACATAGTTTTCGAGCATTTCCCGCCTGGCTCCCGGTCTGGCAGCCGAAAGAGAGTCTGCTGCCTGCACGAGGGCCGCGATGGTGCTCGTGGGTTCTTCATCTCCATGATGGGCGGCTATTGCGTTGACTATTAGAGAAGATTCACCGTGACGACGGGCTATGTCGGCTCCGATAATGGCATGAGCCCCTTCAACCTCATGGTCGATCGCCTTGCCTATGTCGTGCAAAAGCCCTGCTCGTTTGGCCTTTTTCTGGTTCAGACCCAATTCTGCAGCCATTATCCCGCAGAGGAAGGCTACTTCAATGGAGTGTTGGTAAACATTTTGGGCATAGGAAGTGCGGTATTTCAGTTTGCCCAGCAGTTTGATAAGTTCGGCGTTAATACCGTGTACGCCCACATCGAAACTGGCCTGCTCTCCGGCTTCGACAATGGCATCCTCAACCTCCCGCGCTACTTTCTTGACGACCTCCTCAATGCGGGCGGGGTGTATTCGACCGTCGTTAATGAGCCTTTCCAACGATATCCGAGCCACTTCCCTTCGGATGGCATTGTACCCGGACAAGATGACGGCCTCCGGCGTATCGTCAATGATGAGATCTATGCCCGTGGCAGCCTCTATGGCTCTTATGTTGCGACCTTCCCGTCCTATGATTCGACCTTTCATCTCCTCGTTAGGCAGATTTACAACTGAAACCGTTCGTTCGGCCACAAAATCTGCGGCAAATCTTCCAGTGGCTGTAGCAATAATTTCTTTGGCTCTTTTGTCCGCCTGAGAAAGGGTCTCCTCTTCGATTTGCCTTATTATACGTGCACTCTCAATTCGGGTTTCATCTTCAATCTTCTTGAGGAGCATTTCCCTGGCTTCGGAAGCAGACAGACCTGCTAATTGCTCCAGTTTTTCATGCTGCTTCTTTACTATACTTTCGGCCTCTTTTTCTTTTTCTTTTGCCCTCTTGTGTATTGATTCAGCTTCCTTCTCATGTTTAGCTAGGTTAGCCTCCTTTGTTTCCAATTGTCCGGTTTTGCGCTCAAGATTCTCCTCCTTCTTCAAGAGTCTTGATTCCCTAGCTGATAGTTCAGCCCGACGCTCTCGAATCTCGTTCTCGAGGTCGGCCTTAGCCTGGAAGAGTTTGTCCTTGGCCTGTAAGAGAGACTCTTTCTTTATGGTTTCGGCCTCTTTGTCAGCCGCTTTGATGATGCCTTCCGCGTCTGACTTGGCCGATTGTATACGATTCTTGTCTAGGATTCTGGCTGCGGCATATCCGGCGGCTAGCCCGATGATTACCGCAGCAAGGGACGGAATCAAGATATTAAACGATTCCACAATCCCCTCCGTTTTTTTTTATGTGGCGGGATGGTTTGGACAGCAAGAACCAGCGCGGATGACTGATATCGGAAGAATTATATAAAAAAATGATAAGTCAGGGCCTGATATCCCTACAGTGTATATATGATCCTCCGAATGTTCATCCAGAGGTTTCAGTCCGCATCCCGTTTGCTGAGTTTTAATATGCCATCGTTCAGTAACTGATGAGGTCCCCCGCGATCGGCCGTGTAAGACAGAACTTTTGAACCTGGTTTCCCAGGTGGGAACCTAACGACTGTTTTAGGCGTCCTGCTTCAAGGCAGGCTTGCTCACCACAGCCGGGTACGGTCCCCTTTTTTTGAGTGTTGGCTCAAAAAATTACTGCCGATCACGCACCGCGCAGGGGACTCCCACAGAATCAAACCGTCCGATCTATGGTCCTGAGAAGTCTGTCGGTTTTTTCCTCCAGTTCTCTTATGGTCCTCTCCTTAGCCTCTTTATCTTGAAACATCTCATCGGTGATGTTGAGCAGAGTTAAAATTACGAGATCCAAAGTAGATACAGCACTTGCTTGACGTTGAATCGTCTCGGATCTCTCAATTATATAATCAGAGACCTTCTGGATGTAGTTTTTGTCGCCGTGGCCTCTTATGCTGTACTCCCTACCGAATAACCGCACTCGGACAGCTTCACCGGTATGATCCGAGCCGCTTTCAAGACTTGATTCACCCTGAGATCTGCGTGTCAGGTGAAGGCCTCCAGCTTTTCGATGATTCGGTCCAGCCTGCCTTTAGCTGCCTTGTGATCCTTTTGGAGCTTCTTAAGGGTGCGATCCAGCTCTCCAATCCTTTTGTCCCTTTTTTCCAACTCTTTGCCGAATCGTTCCTGTTCCTTCTTGGATTGGTCGTTTTGCTCTATCAAGTGCATGATCTTCTCTTCGAGAAGAGCAAGCTTTTCGGAATCCATAGGGGTCTCCCATAAGTTTATTGAGATCCGCTTTGATTATATTTCTTTAGCCATAGGTGTCAAGAAATATGTTGAAGATGAATCGTCAGGCTGTGTCGTCCAAATTGACGGTTTATGCTTAGATCATCGGTTCGATCGTGGTTGAGTGAAACAATATGATGTGGATAACTGATGGTTTGTTCATGAGGGACAATTGGTTCACTCTGACCAGGGCCGCCACCTAACCCGGCTCTTGGATCACGTCGGCCCGTGATTTGATCCGGCGGCACATGGTGAAACCCCTCTCATGCCTTCCCCTCATTATCTGAGATGACCGCAGAATCTCTAAGCCTCTGAACCTTTCGGTGAAAAGTATTGCGGCTGATTCCAAGGCGTTCAGCCGCCTGCAACTTGTTCCCTCGACTTCTCTCAAGAACTTTGACGATAAGCCTCTTTTCCACTTCTCCCATAATGAGCGGATGAATATTCTTGACGCCATTGTCGCATAAATACTCGACCAACAAGTCAATTGAGTCACCAATATTGATTGAAAGTAGGGCCTTTGCTCTGCCGACTTTAGGCAGTCCTTTCAAATCGCTGGAACCCTGCGGAGGGCTGGTTTCATTTCTCTTCATGTGATTAGTGCCCTCCCGAAGAATTCTTCGACGCAATTCAAAACCCTGGTCGGATCCTCTTCACGGAAAACTCTTCGCCTGAACTCCGTCCCGTTGGGGAAACCTCTTGAGTACCAGGCCAGATGTTTACGCATACGGCGCACTGCGTACAAAACATCCCACAATTCCATCTGAAATCTGAAATGGTCTCGGATGACTTCCAGGAAAGTCTTGACCGGCCCAACATTCGTTGGCCGAAACAAGAATCGACTCATTATAAGGCTGGGGAACCAAGGCCTACCCAAAGCTCCTCGACCTACCATCACCCCGTCGCAACCAGTCATGCCAAGCATCGTCTCAGCATCCCGCACGTCCTGGATCCCGCCGTTACCTATAACTGGAATTTTTACAGCTTGTTTGACCTCTTCGATCACTTTTAAGGATGCTGGTCCTGAATGTTTGTTGGAGTAGCTCCTGGAATGTATGATCACGGCATCGGCCCCTTCATCTTCTATTATTCGAGCTAGCGCCGGAGCATTGTGTGTCTGGTCATCCCATCCGGACCTGATTTTTGCCGTAACCGGGATCTTGACCCCCATGCGAACCGCTGCCACGATTTTTCCCGCCAATGGAAGATTTTTCATGAGGGCGGCGCCTGCTCCATTGCAAACTATCCTTCTCGCCGGACATCCCATGTTAATATCAATGGCTGCTGCACCCAAATCTTGGAGGCCTCGAGCCGCTTCAGCCATCATCCCCGGCTCGTTGCCGCTGATCTGAAATATTGTGGGCACGGTGTGCCCACCCAGTTTTAACGTACGGAACCTACCAGGGGCAGTGAGCAGACCATGGGCGCTAATCATTTCGGTCCAGAGAGCCGAGACGCCAAAACTTTGAACAATCCTCCTGAACGGAGGGTCTGTAATCCCAGCCATTGGAGCTAGGAAAATGTTTCCTACCAGTTCAAGAATGCCTATCTTCATCACGTGATCCCGTTCCCTGACCGGTCTTCAACGGATAGATCCTCTGCTTGCTCCTGGACACGGCCAAAGAATGAGGGGGAACGTCCTTGGTGATAGTACTACCGGCTCCGACAAGGCTCCCCTCTCCAACCTCTACAGGAGCTACAAACTGAACGGCTGATCCTATGAAACAGTTATCGTGGATTATGGTCCGATGCTTCTGCTTGCCGTCATAATTGCAAGTAATCGTTCCACAACCTATGTTTACTTGTTTTCCTATTCGGCTGTCACCAAGATAAGTCAAGTGCGCTGCCTTGGTGCCTGCACCCACAGAGGTTTTTTTCACTTCCACAAAATTGCCTATTCTAGCGTTTTCACCAATATCCGCCTCGGGTCTCAAGTGAGCCATGGGACCAATAGTCGCACCATCGCGAACCACGGCTCTATTCAACCTCGATCCTTGCAACACGTTGACGCGGTTGCCCAGCGTGCAGTCATGGATACTTACTCCCGCCTCAATGATACACTCTTTCCCTATCTCCGTTGCTCCAGAAATGATCGAAAAAGGATAAACTACCGTATCCGGTCCTATGCTCACCTGAGAATCCACGAAGACAGTCTTTGGATCCAATAGGGTTACGCCGCTATTCATCAAGTCTTCTCGTGTGCGATCCCAAATAATAGCTGAAACTCTAGCCAGATCAATCCTGTTATTAATGCCGATCACCTCCGGAGCACGGTGCAAAATAAAGGCCTCAACATGGAGAGACTCTTTTACTGCTTCGGCCACGATATCCGTGAGGTAATATTCTTTCTGAGCATTGTTGGGCTGGATCTTTTTGATCAGCGAATAGAGAAGTGAAGTGTCTACCAGATAAATACCTGTATTTACCTCTGTTATTTCCCTTTCATCAGCCTTGGCATCCCTTTCTTCAACTATTCGTTGGACGTGGCGGGAACAGTCTCGGACTATTCTGCCATATCCAAATGGTTCTTCCAGAATCGTTGTAAGAACACTCAACCGGCTCCTTTTTTGCTCGTGGAATTCGATAAACTCATTGATAGTCAGGGCACGGATGAGAGGGATGTCACCACAAAGTATCAGTATGTTGCCGGAAAATGTCTCAAACAGGCTGTTTGCCGCCGCCACGGCATGTCCCGTGCCAAGTTGTGGTTCCTGCAGGGCAAATTCAACGTCGAGCATATTAACAGACTTGACCACTTCATCGCACTGATGGCCCACTACCAACGCGATCTTTTTTATGCCGGCCGAAGTAACAGCTTCCAGAACGTACGAAATCATCGGCCTGCCTGCCACCAGATGCAGAACCTTGCAGCGGCCGGATTTCATCCGTGTGCCCTTGCCGGCAGCCAAAATCAGGGCAGCATAATCGTTCATGATTCTCTAAATAAAATTTTTGCGGCTCGGACCACGCAAACTTATCCCTTCGTGCTAACCCTGTCAAGGCCTTTGAGGGCTAGTAATTGTGCGCACTTTTCATAAGCCGCGTTGTCGAAAATTAGTCATACAAAACCTCAGAAAAAACAAATGTTGACTAGACCTGATCGATAAAGAAATAATGCCGGGGGAAAGGAAGCCAACCCAGGATTCTTGGGTGCTCGTGCCGGAAGTCTTTCCCTTCAACATTTCCCGAGGTTGGTATGGAATTAGAACGAATATGGAAAATTGCCGTTCTTGGCTCAGCATCTGTGCCGGAAGAGTCGTCGCCCGGTGGCAAGGCATTTGAAATCGGACAATCAATCGCCCTTAAAAAGGGAGTCATCCTTACCGGAGCGTGCCCGGGACTTCCCCATGCAGCAGTACTGGGAGCATCAAGTGCCGGTGGAATTACCGTGGGAATTTCACCGGCTTCAAACAGAGAGGAACACATTTCAGTTTATTCATACCCTGTAGACAGCCAAATAATCCTTTATACCGGAATGGGGCCTAAAGCGAGAAATGTAATACTGGTGAGAAGTTCAGACGCCTGCATTTTTGTTGGCGGCGGAATGGGCACTCTCAATGAATTCACAATAGCATACGATGAACTTGGGCCCGGTTGTGCCGTGGGGGTGCTTTTAGATAGTGGAGGGTTTTCCAATGAATTCAGTAGATTGGCTTCTTTGTCCGACAGTCGTCCCGTGGCTCTGTTAGCGGTCGAATTTGAACCTCAAGCCCTTGTGGACAAAATGTTCGATCACATCTCGCGACACCAATTATCAAGATACTGAGATCACCAAAGAATGTGACACGAGGGCTTGATTATCCGCTGATACTAAATCACAGGGCAACTACCTTCAGCAGTATCAAACAATCATGAGAAATCCAAATCTAACTCCTGGTCAGTTCACCGTAGATCGAATCTTAGCACGAGAGTTGATTCGGATGAAGAACGATTCCCAAGGTTGCTCAGTAACCACTGAGGCAGGACTGTCTTTGGATTTCAGATCATCAGGGAAAGCGACTGTGAAGCTCGTACCGCTCTTGCCGGACCTTTGTAAATTCAACCTGTTATCCTTAGTAGCTCTCAACCGATCACAGGAAACGATTTTAGTGGGACTGAAGATAGTTCATGGCTCACAAGGTGGACCAGCCACAATACCTGACATTTCGTTTACCGGCGGGAGAGAGACCCTTCTACCCGGCATAATGTCAGATCTGAGATTTCCTGCGGAAAGTTTTGGAAAATATGGGACACCTCGAGGATGGGAGGATGTGCGCGAGATTGAGATAGTCTTCTCGAGAGAAAAAACATACCAGGGCAAGGACGGGATGGAAGTCTCTGTGTCGGGCCTTTACGGCGAGTCCAAAGAAGGTCGCTCCGGTCCGAGACTAAGTAGCGAGGGCCTAGCCAAAGTCCTGGCTCGAGATATTCCGGGGGTCACGTCTTTTTTTTCGCACGATTGCTGCCAAGACTCGTACTCGGTTGAAGTCAACTCCGAAAAAGTGTGTCCGCCTTTTTGTGAAAACGATCTCGCACTGTTGCTCCCTCCTCCCCATCCTTATCCCGTTGAAAGCGCCCAAGAAATTCTAGACGGCTTTGTCATGGGGCAGCAGATAGGAAATCCTATCTGCTGGGATTACAATCCTCTGGGATGTCAGGAATGGTCACACTTTCTTCACCGACACCACTTTCTCAGATCCCTGGTGAGGGCGGTTTCAGAGACCGGCGAGGAGCGTTACGTGATCGCCCTAGACAACATTTTGCGCGGTTGGATAACACAGAATCTTGTACCGATAGATTCTAATGGAGGTGCCGGGCCATCCTGGGAGAGCTTGTCAACAGCGTGGAGACTAAGAGAATGGCTTTGGATTGTGGGAATAGCTTGGTTCAGAAAATCGTTTCGGCGTGAGACCCGCCAGGTCATGCTGTCCTCGATATGGGAACATGCGAGAAGCCTGATCGATCATCAAGGCCACCCAAACAACTGGATCATAGTTGAGTCGGCAGCTCTGACTTTGGCCGGGCTATGTTTCCCGGAATTTCTGGAGGCGGAGCAGTGGGTGGAGACGGGTCTAGAAAGGCTCAGCCGTCAACTAAAAGAACAATTCTTTCGCGACGGGGTCCATTTTGAGATTTCTCCTCTCTATCATTCGATATGTCTCGCAGCGATACTCGAAGTGAAACAGGCTGCGGAAGGAAGAGGGAGGCCCTTACCAGATGAGTTCAGGCGTCTAATCGAAAAGAGCATTGGCTACCTGGCGGCACTATACCGTCCGGATTTCACGTGGCCCGCTCTAAATGATTCGGCAGGAGCCACAGGAGACTACCGGGTTTTGATGCAAAAGGTCGGTAAGATCTTTAACCGACCCGACCTGACATGGATAGGGTGTCACGGTAAGTCCGGAAACACTCCTGAAACAATTTCGCACGTCTTTCCGAGTGCGGGGATTGCCACAATGCGATCTCACCACGGCCGTTCCGCTAATCATCTTGTTTTTAGAGCAGGTCCTTCAGGCGCGGCACACGTTCACGGAGACGTCCTGTCATTGGATGTCGCCGCTTTCGGCCTGCAGCGACTAGTGGATCCAGGCATCACTTCCTATGCGCCGGATATTTTGACTGAACACTACCGATCTGCTGCAGGACACAATACGTTGCTTCTCGACGGAAAAGGCCCAATTCGCAAGGCCATCTTTAGTCGTCAAGAGATGGAATCATCGGGGTCCTACATCGCCTGGACTTCGACAGATGGTCTCGAAATATTGACCGGCGTTTGCACAGGCCCTTGGCAAAACAAAGATCCAAACAGTTGTGTTTCCCGAACTATCATTTTTGTCAAGGGTGAGTATTGGATAGTTCGTGACATATTGGTAGGGGCTGGAATCCATGAACTGACAGCGTGCTGGCAATTTTTCCCCGGCAGGGTGGACGTCTCGTGGCACAACCTGGCTCTTACATCTTTGGATTTCAGAGGTCCCAGGTTTGCTCTTGTTCCTTTAGTAGACCTTAAGGATTTGAGATTTGAGACCTTTACCGGATCTATGAACCCGTGCTCTGGATGGGTTTCTATTGAAGGGGTAGACTATCCGGCGCCATCATTTGCCTACACAATCAAGGGAACTGTACCCATCACTATGGTATGGCTCTTGATCCCCTTCTGGGGGCGTCCTGGGTCAAATATAGAGGCAAACAGATTGGACGGGACGAGAGGGGAAATTGAGTTGGAAGTGGTCTTTCCGGAAGGACACACAGACTCGTTGAGCCTAATGCCTCCTGATTTGTTCAGTCGTGGTCACAGCCCAGAAAAGCATCACGGTCGCATTAATTTCAGCAGAATCAAAATGGCAGGTTGTGGAATCCCTTTGCCGGTCACAAAGGATGGGTCTCAAAGCCGGCCTCTTGTGCCTGAAAACTTTCCAACAGGTTAATCAACTTCCGATGAGCCCAGAGCCTATGGTTATTATTGCCAGGGCTCCCGCAAAGGACAGTACACAGCAAAGGACTGCGGGGAGCAGCACGGCGACTGTGGCTCTACCCGTACTAATGCCTTGCACCTCGCGCAGGCCTATCACAGTCAAGAGCAGCTTCCAAATGAGGACTACGAGCCATCCCACTACTGGGATCGCATTGAAAAGGTCGGGACCTGAGGAATAGCATACGACCCTGAACGTGGCTTCAAAATCTTCGTTCAGGCCACCCACCAGGAACAAAGATATGTGAAGAAAAACAGTTCCTAGAAGAATACCGATGAACACAAATACGGGCATGAAGACGCCGACGAGGACAGTCATTGGTCCACTCAGTTTACCTTGTGAAAATAAAGGGTTGTCTACTATGGCTCCAATCAAATAACCTGCCATAGCCCCGACCGTGCCTATAATCATGGCATACAACAACGGATTGAGTAACCCGGCGTGTCTAGGGAGACCTGAAAAAAAGTTTACCGGAGTAAAAAGACTCTGCTTTAGAGTCAAGAGAATTCCTTGAACGAACCCCAGATTCTCCTGATCTTCCCAAGGACAGTAGTAATCTATGCCTATCGGAGAAGATGGGATCCCGCCTTGATCCTCCCCGAGATGATCCGGCGAAACGTGGTCGGACGAAATCCCTTCACGAAAACTGCTGACATCGTCAAGGGAGCCGCCACAAAAAGAGCAGAATCTTTGTCCTGTTAACAAATCGAATTCACGGCCACAATGGTGACAGATCACTTTAAGTCCTTTCCCCGGGGTGACTCCCACGAAATTCTCAGAAGACATCGGCTGAAAAGACATAAATTCTTGTTTCGTCTTCCTTCCATGCATCCTTAGGCAAACCGGCCTTGCGGCACGTTTCCTCCAAAAAGGTTATTCGATCCCAATTTCTTTCGGTCGCTACCTGCGGCAAAAGTACCCCAGATCTAGGGCCATTTCTCACCATTATTCCGTGTACCCCCACCTGTATTTCTTCAGGATTTTCTATCTTTTCAAGGGGAGTGAGCACAGAAATCTCGAGTTCCAGATACGGAAGCTCTTCAGCACTTACAGAGCGGAAACGAGGGTCTCGGAAAGCCGCAGCCAAAGACATTTCTTGTACCGTTTTGTAAAGAGGAGCGGTTGGTTCCAAAGATCCTATGCAGCCTCTAAGCATTCCTTTTTTGTACAGTGATACAAAGGCCCCGCGCTTCTCATTGAGCTTCTCCGAGGAAGGTGACAAAACAGGTGGACTCTTGCCCTCGGTCTTGTTCTCGATTGCTGTCAGTGCGATGTTATGAAGTTGTTCTTTCTCGTTATCGGTCAGGCCTAGGTCTGTTCCAACTTGTTTTTTCGAGGACATCCTTTGGTTCCTCCCCTCCTAAACCGTGAGCAGCATAGACGAACCTGCTCGAAACCAAAAAAAAATTTCTTGAATTCCTTGGCAGCCATTAAGGAAACACCGGGAGCCCGGTAAGTCCGGTAGTTTCATCCGCATCGATCATAATATTCATGTTTTGAACCGCGCTCCCTGAAGCGCCCTTGACAAGATTATCAATGGCGACCATGACCACTATCCATCCAGTACGTTCGTCCACTTCCACCGAGATATGACACTGGTTGGATCCTCGGACTTTTGATGTATCGGGAAAAGCGCCTGAAGAGAGAATCCTTACAAAAGGTTCAGACCGGTAATATTCGGTATAAATGTCATGCAAAGCGTTCCAGGTAACTTCTTCTTTCATGGGCACATAAATTGTGCTCACCATTCCGCGGCTAACGGGAATAAGATGAGGCGTAAATCTGACTCTGATGGGTCGTCCAGCCAACCCGGAAAGTTCCTGTTCCATCTCAGGAATATGGCGATGCCTGATCACACCGTATGGCTTAAAGCCTTCGCCGACCTCACAGAAGCTTGTGGCAATTTTGGCTCCCCTTCCCGCACCTGAAACACCTGACTTGGAGTCAACGATGGGGCAGTCAGTATCTACCGCTTCAAAATTAAGGAGTGGTGCGACACCCAGAATGACGGTTGTGGGGTAGCATCCGGGGTTGGCCACCAAATCTGCATTCCGAATTAACGCTCGGTGAATTTCAGGCAAACCATAAACCGCTTTGTCAAGAAGTTCCGGATCACTGTGTAGGCCGTACCATTGTCTATAGATTTCAGGGTCGTGAAGCCTGGTGTCAGCAGACAGATCTACAACCTTTAGACCGGCATCAAGAAATGGTCTTATAGCGCCGGCTGCCTCCCCGTGGGGCAAAGCCAGAAAGGCAATATCCGCCTCAGGTTTTTCAACCAGGTCTGGAAGCAATGAAAGGTGAAAATCATTCTTTTCCCAAATGAATGGAAAAACATCACCGGCTTTCTTTCCAGCCCAGGTTCTCGAACTCCCACCAACTACCTTGACTTCCGGATGAGATGAAAGAATTCGGACCAGTTCAATCCCTGTATATCCAGTGGCGCCCAAAATCAGTGCTCGTATCATTGTTTCTTTCTCGCAAGCCTCTCACGATTCCACATGATAATTTGGCGCTTCCTTGGTTATCACGACATCGTGAACGTGGGACTCCTTCAGCCCTGCGGCTGTTATCCTAACAAAATTGGCTCTCTTTTTCACTTCTGCAAGATTTGTGGCGCCCAGGTAGCCCATCCCTGCCTTTAGTCCACCTATAAGCTGGTTTACGGAATCGGCAACAGGGCCCTTGGCCGGGACCATTCCAACTATTCCTTCCGGAACCAATTTGTGATCCGGGACCCCCTCATGCTGTCCGTAACGATCCCTGGAACCTTCCCGCATTGCTTCCAGAGAGCCCATTCCACGGTATGACTTGTAAGATCGGCCCTGATACAGGACCATTTCGCCGGGGCTCTCGTCTGTACCAGCAAAAAGGCCGCCGATCATGACCGTGCGAGCACCTGCCGCAAGGGCCTTGGTTATATCGCCGGAATACTTGATTCCACCATCGGCTATGATTGGCACGCCCAGACGGTCAGCAATTGTGGCGCATTCCATAATAGCCGATATCTGCGGAACGCCGACCCCGGCCACTATCCTCGTAGTACAGATGGACCCCGGGCCAACACCAACTTTCACTCCGTCAGCCCCCGCTTTGACAAGATCCTGTACTGCCTCAGCAGTGGCCACGTTGCCTCCAATTATGGACAAATCGGGAAAATTGTGTTTTAAGTCATGAATCGTGTCCAAGACATTCTTGGAGTGACCATGGGACGTATCCACAACAATGACGTCCACTCCTCTCCTCTGAAGAGCTTCCACTCTTTCTGCACGATCCGGCCCCACTCCTACCGCGGCCCCGACACGCAGACGTCCTAAACTGTCTTTAGAAGAACTAGGGAACATTATAGCTTTTTGTATATCCTTGATGGTAATCAGCCCTCTCAAGCGATTGTCTGTATCCACCACGAGGAGTTTCTCGATGCGATGCTTGTGGAGAAGTGCTTTGGACGCCTCAATCCCAATCTTGTCGTCTACTGTGATAAGGTTATCCCGAGTCATGATTTCTTCGACCTTCAGATCAAGGTTTTCAACAAAGCGAAGATCGCGATTGGTGAGAATTCCTTTAAGGTAACCGTTTACAGTTACAGGGACGCCTGATATGTGGTATTTCTTCATAATAATAAGAGCATCAGCGATCTTTTGGTCTGGACTGATGGTGATTGGATCAACAATCATACCTGATTCCGAACGCTTGACACGATCCACTTCTCTGGCCTGCTGCTTGATTGACATATTGCGGTGAATAACACCTATGCCTCCTTGCCGCGCAAGACTAATCGCCATCTCTGATTCCGTTACCGTGTCCATTGCAGCGCTCACCAGGGGAATGTTGAGAAGTATTTCACGAGTCAACCAGGTGCTCACATCGACCTCGAACGGGAGCACCTCTGAATGACACGGGGTCAGAATAACATCGTCGAAAGTCAGAGATTCTTTGATGGCCATACATAGTCTCCACTCAGGATAGTTTCAGTTTTCGACAAATTGTCTTGGGCTCTCGGAAATAATCCCAACGGTCACTTGTATCGGTTAGGAAATTCCGTCCGAAAACATCAAACTAGTACTGTAACTCAGTATGAGCACTTCCAACAACAATTGAATTCTCTTGTATGAGAAGTTGAATCATGGGCAAACCGACCACCTACGCCAAATGATGATTGCGAATTACCACTCTTCACTGTATCGACGGAACCGGCCGTATCAAGCCGGATCGTTCTATTGCCGTGCAGAGTCCGCGGGAAGCCGACTCCATGAAGATGTCCAAATAATTTTCCCATTTTTTCTTGGGATACAAGAGTTCGGGTTCAACTTTTATGCCGCCCAGTTCACTTGCGATTCTCACTGCGTCGTAGAAATTGCCGATTGAGTCCACTAATCCCAGTTCCTTGGCTCTCTCGCCGGTAAAGAATCTTCCGTCCGATATTTCTCGGAGTTTTTCCTCTTCTATCTTTCCTTTTCTTGCTTGGGCCACGTGCATGATAAACTGTTCATGGATTTCCGAGGCAAAGGTCTCCAAAATTGTTTGTTCCTCAGTAGTGAGCGGTCGTACAACCGATCCAATGTCTTTGTATTTGCCTGCCTTGATAATTTTGACGTTTATCCCGATCCTGTCGATCGCTTTCTGGATATCAGGCAACATCATAATGACACCGATACTTCCGGTTATGGTGCCGGACGAACAAACTATCCTATCTGTGTTACTTGCCACATAGTATGCCGCAGAAGCTGCCACAGTCTCCATAGAAGCCACAACAGGCTTCTTCTTTCTGATCTTAGCTATTTCACGATAGAGTTCCTGCGCAGGAGCTACTGCACCGCCGGGTGAATTTATCCGTAAGACTATGGCTTTCACAGAGGACTTTTTTTGAAACTTTCTCAAATCCTTCAGTAAATCATCAGCAGAGATGATCTGTCCTTCTAAATTTATCACGCCAATTTTATTGTGCTGCTCCAGGAAACCTGTCCAACTCACAGAATCTCCGTCCCTCTCCCAGACCAAGGAGATCCCCACAGAAATTCCTACAAATGCAATCACAATGATAATGATGAGTAAGACGGCTTTGGCCGTCCGGGATTTGTTCATTTACAGTCTCCTGAGAGCTACAAATACTTGCGCCGGTACCGTATATCAGGTTTCTAGCAGGGTTCAGACACTATCAGAATTCTGATTTCCCTGCAAGATGCCGACGCACTCGGGAAACCGGAATGGGCAATTCGAATCACATTTCGATTCATACACAACGGTACTTCTGCGCAATGGGGGTGGGCCGGGAAAATTTGGTGGTTCGACTAAAAAAACCCGGCAGTTCAGACCATGCGCTTCCTCAAGGTACTCAAAAGATTTTCATTATTCTTTAGGACACCCGCGGCGCCGGCTTCCGTCAGACCTGCTCCCACAAGGATCTGGAAAGCTCGATCCAGACTTATAAGGTTATCCGGCGAGTGCGTATCCGTATCGATTACCAGTGTAGCGTCAACCTCCAAGGCTATCCTGGCCACATGACCGTTGGTAAGGCTGTGTCCCGACCTTGAGGTAATCTCCAGACAAACCCCGTTGTCTCTGGCCAAGGCGGCTTCTTCAACTGTTATAAATCCTGGGTGGGCAAGTATGTCTACTCCGCATTCGATTGCGACAAGATTGGTGCCCGGTGCTACGGGTTCAACGGGAGACTCTCCATGGACCACTACTAAGACCGCCCCAAGCTCCCTGGCCTGAGACACCAGCTCGGGGATCTGGGCCGGTGGAGCATGTGTTATCTCTACCCCAGGAATTACCAAAGTCGGTTGAAAGCGATTCAAATCGTTGGAGACCTTGAGTATCCTCGGCAGTACCAGATCCAAATTAGAGGCGTCCACATGATCTGTGAGTCCGATAGCCCGGTAACCTATATTGAAAGCCCTTCGGACCAACTCGCTTGGCACGAGCACCCCGTCACTGAAAAGAGTGTGAGTATGAAAGTCAATCAAGCGTCACCTCCAGTGTTCGATTTCGATCCGTTGCACCGACCACTTCAGGATGAGCAACGATGCCACGGTCCGTTGAAAAAGACTATGTTAGGTTGATTCCGGTTCTCGGATGGGGGTACATAGGCAATTGCGAAACGTTGTGTGCGCCGAAGAAGAACCGGAGATGGGTCAAGAAGTAGCGGCACCCTCAAGCATTGCGCATTCGAGTAGCGGCCTACCGACCTCAGGGGTCGCCGCTTGTCAGCACGTCCCTTGGAGCCGATGGGTTAGCCACTCAGGCTCGTTTGATGAGCCGGAGAATGAAGATAAGGACGACTGCCCCGACAGTGGCAACAACAATGCTTCCAAGCAAGCCCCCGCCGGCGGAGACACCAAAAGAACCAAAAAGAAATCCTCCGAGCAGAGCCCCGACTACTCCAACAATGATGTCTCCAATTACGCCGTATCCACCGCCCTCCACAAGCACTCCTGCCAACCAACCCGCAACCAATCCGACCAAAATGAACCAAATGAATTCCATGACTTCCTCCTTCAGTATTCAGAGGTACAACGATTCATCAACTGTAGTCCAATGGCTAACAATGATTATACAGACTGTAGAAACCCGGTCAAGGCCGTCAACTGGGCTCGTCACGCCCCGGCCTCCTCGATTTAGAAAAACGAATGCCTGAATGTGAGCCAACCTGCTCGTTTTGTCAATCCTGCCTTTGGTCGGCATCACTAAATAGCTGCGCCCGATCGGTGAAACCTTTGTCAACCATCCGGCCTTTTACGCTCAATCCCCATCCAAAACCTCACGAACCATCCCCAGAAGTTGTCTCATGCTGTATGGCTTGTTCACGGCACCCTTTGCACCAATCTTGACTATATCATTAATCAAGTCATAGTGACCTACACCACTCGAAATAATAACTTTCACGGCTGGATTAATCCGAAGGAGTCCCTCAAGGCACTCCTTGCCATCCATCCGAGGCATAAGGATATCCAGTATCACGAGAGAAATATTCCCTTGCTCCTTCTCATACACCTCAAGGGCCTCTTGTCCATCACCCGCACTGAGGACCGTGTATCCAAATTTCTCAAGAACGGTTACCACAAGGTCTCTCACCATTTCCCAATCCTCAACCAGGAGAATGGTTTCGTTACCCCCGGCAGGATAAGGAATTTTCCACTCCACATATTCAGGTACTATTTCAACTTCCAGTGCAGGAAAGTACATCCTGAAGGTGGTACCTTGACCGACTTCACTCTCAACGG
>JAPLJK010000113.1:0-13950 GCA_026388625.1 Deltaproteobacteria bacterium
AGCAGCGTTATATCCACCACGTTAATCCCGTAATAGCGCGCGACCATGGACTGGCTGAGTTCGTGAAACACTACCGACGCAAATACCAGTACAACAAATAGTACCCCTTGCATTCCGCTGGTTCCGACCAAGGATGAACCAGCGAAAAAGATCAGCACGAGCAATAGAAGAAAAGTGGCATGCACCTTCACCGGTATTCCTAAAATTGAACCGATCTTAAAAGACCATTTCATAGGTCCTGCCTCCTTGATGAACTACGATTGGATACTTTTCCCGTGGGCCTGAGATCATTGTCGGTGCCCGTTGAGAAAAAAGATCCGCAGACACTCTTGTTTAGCACAAAACCACGGACAGGTCAGCACTTCAACAATAGACAACATCGGTGGAGAATCGGTGCGAAAACGGGCGAGGCATGCCTCTCCCCTACAATAATACAAATTTTTTGATATTCTGATATGTTTGGAATCTGTACGGCGCGGACCCATGTGTCCGCCCGAATGGGCCGGTGGTGAATCGATGTGGGGAAATGTTACCATCATTGATGTTGATGCCCGGACGGTAGGTCTACTCGCCTACTCTCATCCAGGCCTCGTTGAGTACTCCCGCGGACAGGTACAATCCCGACTGAATCAGTTCTTTCATCACGGACCTGGCGATAGTCATTGAACTCCAGGACAGATTGCAGCAGAAACGATAATTAGGGAAAGGGCTAGAGGCCAAACACCTTCTGTTCTGACGCGAATGCGGCCGGCGCGCTGAGTGTCAACACCAGGTGCCAGCTATCCACTATTAATCGGGGTGTTCTGACTTTCATATTGATTCCTCCCAATCCATTAAAAGTGAGTGCCAGCTATCCATTATTAATCGGGGTGTTCTGACGCTACCTCGGTAATTGTATAATATCTAAACAGATACCGCTTCTTTTGCGAGCAGGTTCCCCCAGCTTTGACATAGCGAAGGTCCACTTAAACGCCCAGAACACGACGAGCTAGCAAGTGAGCCATATAAACCCCGTCGAGCAGCCCCAGATGAGACTGGGACAACCGGCTGATCGTGCCAACTCAGTGTCAAAGACCGATTAATACAAGATAACCACCAGCGGGTAGCAGGTTCATGGGCCGCTGTGGCACTCCCGCTGGATTCCCATGACTCTATAAGTCACATTAGAAGACTGTAATGCAAAGGACGTTATAGGTCAATAGATCATCACGGAATAATCAGAAATTGATAGCGGACACCAAGGACCTGCCAATTTTTTGGTGGTGAATCGTGTTACCCATCAACCAAGCCAAACCTGATGCGTATCACCTTATCATCTGTGTGATGAATGATATCTTTGATCCCCCCCCCCCCCGAGAGCACAATGGTGTCCTACTTTATCATAGCCGCCCATACTCGTGACTTAACCGTTGACCAGTACTGCCTTGATGGAATCCAGTGTTGATTATTGAAAAAAATTCCGGAAGGATCTCGGAAAAAGGTTTCCCTGCCTCCACCCGACTCGTCGCCGAGTTCAGAAAGTGCATCACCGAATTCGTCGTCTGATGATGGGGCATCGTCATCGGCTCTTATTCTTGATTTCTTACTCCCTGATTGGACCATCACATATCTTTGATTTCCTGACTCGTCTTTCAGAAAGAATGGACCTGCTCCTTTCGCCATCTGTTGCAACGCTCCTAACAGGCGTACCCCAGGCGTATTTTCCATTGTGTAACCATCGATTCCGTCGATGCTAACTTCTTTGCAGGCAAGACGATACGCCTCACTGCAGCGCCCCCAGAACCGACGCTGGAGGATCTGCGCAGAGTTGATGTCGGAATGTATGATATGGGCGCTACCACTTTTGCTCCTGACGCTCGCGAACAGTTCTCCCCCGCTCCAGGGAACCAACAGTCCAGGTCTTATCTTGTTCTTGAGCGCCACCCGGTTTTCGGCCAAGTCCTTATGTTTGCTGTTGCCTAGCATCCAATCTAGCTCAGATACAACATAGACCTTGGGTAGCCCGTCTCGAAAATCATCTTCTGACAAGTAACGGCACAGGCACCCAGGAGCGCCATTGGAAGCGAGGTAACGACTGCTGTACCCGGCGGCTGTAGTTTCCACCACGATACCATAAAGCTCGGCCTGCATTTTGGTCTCACTCAAGATTTCCCGATGGTTCCACTTCATAAGTTGCGAGTTTTCGCGGCGTGGTCGATCAACGCGAAACCGGTAGCGGGCGAGGTCCTCGAAAAGAATCACCCTGCAGGGGTTGTGTTTTTTGTCCCAGCCGATCCCTTCTCTTAGTGGAACATAGCCTCTGGCCGCCTGGATGATCAGGTCTGAGCCACTCTTGACGCGGTCTTTCTTGAGTTTGTTGACGTGTTTCAGCAGGCCTGAAGCAATGGTTCCGAATTGTTTCTTGTCCTGACGGTTCACCTGCCCATACTCCCTTCCCCTGAAATTCCAACTCATGATGAGATTACGTACGGACTCCAGGTACTCGATCATCCAGATGGATTTTCCGCCGTGATAGCTCCGGCGCTTGCTCCAGTCCTCCCATGAAGCGGATTTAGGGCGTGTACGACTGCGCCATTCGCTGAAGCGGCGAGACACCAGCTTTTCGGCACGATCGTGTATTTCTTGACAGTGCTGTTGCCAAAGGTCTGGGGTCGACCTGAACTTCGGATCATTCACCTCGTTAAGGATGTCCCGGTTGAATGCTGAAGTAGAGGGTTGATCTTCAACGAAGGACTCGATGATGTCGTTGATGGACCTGCCTATCTCCTGGTCCTGTTTAATAATCCCGAGGCGTAGGACGTCTTTCAATCTCCAGATATCTCGTTTGATGGAACGTATTTCGTTCATGGCTGTTTTTCGACTAATTTTCTCTTTTTTTGATGGGTGCTCGCCCGGGAGGCAGATTTTGAAGCTACGTTCGTGTCTAGCCCACAGTTTCTCAGGATCATCTGTTGCGCGCCCGTCCTCCGTCGGGAAACAGAGGCCATCGTCAGGCTTGCCTTTCACCAGTTCAAAAACGGAGCAGGGTGCAAACGACCTTATCCCGAGATCCACGGACAACACACGTAATCCCGGTTTCAGTTTGTCGGCATGTTTGCTCTTATTGGAAAGGGCGGTATTGAAATGATGGACCTCCACCGGGGTGGCGATTCTGCCGTTGTCATCAAGCCATTCACTCGGCGCCTGGCTTTTCACGTCAAGGGTAAGCTTCAACCATACGGGACCAAGCGTTCCTTTCGCGATAGAGTCGTCCGTTCTTTCGGGATGTTCCATATAATGGCGATCAAACAGGATTTCGGCTCCACCTGGAACGCCCTCAAAATCTTGATAGGCTGAGCGAAACCTAAGCTGAGTTTCCTTGCCGTCCCCTAACAGTTCCAGACTGGAGAGTTGATCGCTTGGTCCTAGACGGATACTGAACTCCTTTTCAGACAGCCCGCCGTTTCCAGTTTCCTGCAGTAACTGCATCCTCACGCTCAGGTTGCTGCCCAGCTTCTCGATTTTGTAGTTTCGTAGGTTTGAACCACCAGGTGCCTCGAACATGGCCCATCGCGGATGAATTCGGGCGTGCGCAAAGGTCATTAACGAGTATGGTTTACGTTTTTCGAGAATTCGACTGGCAACATTGAGTTTCACGAGAGGCGTCAGGATATCTGCTTCCATCCAAAGGCTCTCACGCCCATTGTCGGCCAGCCAAAGAAAGAGGTGTGGGTCACCCGAACTCTTGCTACGCAACTTTGTCTGTAGACGCTTCAGAACGTCTTTTCTCGCTTCGTAGTTGACTCCTCCCTTGATCCACTCTTCACGCACCCGGTCCCACGATCGTATCGCCCGCACACCTATCTTAAAGGGTCGATCATCATCCGCGAAAGCCACCTGTTTAAGTTCCCTGTGCCGTTCCTGCTCGTATTCACGTAATTTCTGGAATTGTTCGCCGTACGATTCGTACTTCTCGCAGAGTTGATCATATTTTTGCTTTGCCTGGTCATGCTCTTTTATCGTGTTGTGGTTCCAGCTTTCCCATGAGATCAGGTGGGCCACCGCAAACCTCATGGCGAGGCGGTCCCAAGGCTTTACTCCCTGGCCCTCGGGGTCAAGCCGCTCCCTGATGCTAGGATTGATCAATGGGAGCAAGCCAAGCTCTTTCATACTCTTGAATAACGGCGCATTCCCTTTCTCCATCTCCTCTCTCTTTTTTTCCTGATCCTTTATAAATGATTCTTGCCATGACTTCTTGCTGCGCAACCGTCTGACCCATGCGGGAGGACTACCTGTCATGGATTGAAGCTTTTTCGCTTGATCTGTTTCCAGCCAAACAAGGGAGTGATTTTCCCAGTCACCATCGCTAGTTGTCATCATCTCGATCCAGTGGGGCGGCGGATCAAGAACTTTGTCATACACGGACATTCCGCCTCTGCTCTCCCGGTCCATGAGCGGGCTTACCCACGCGTTAGACGCCTGCGCATTACCTTTCTCTGAATCGCCCTTCTTGTCCAACTGGCAGGATGGTACGACTAGCTCATAAAATTGCCGCAACGCCTTAAGTACATCTTCATTCCTCCCAGCGCCTTCCTTATGGTTAAGATCTTGGGCTTCCCGAGCCATCTGTATCGCCTGTTTCTCCACGTCAATGCGGGTAACTACCACCTCTTCGCCATCCGGGCCGATTGTTCGATATTCGCATCCACGGCATAAGAGAAGCATCTTTTCAATCTTCGCCACAACTTGGTTGACTTCCCGGTGGGTGGTCCAGAGTGCCTGCCGCAATTCTGCTCTGTCGTTCTTTTTCCCTAAAACCATTTTCAGATTTATCGTACGTGTCGGCATGGGAAAACGCCTCCTGTGGTTCATGGATCAAATGATGTCCTACCTGCCTATACGACCGGAAACTACTGGTCTTCCAACATTACCACAACGGAGTGTCAAAAGCTGTTAAACTGACATTTTTTTGATGCCTTGTTACAACTCTGGTGGAGTGGTTTTGGCAAAATTTATCGGTGGTGTGTAAGTCGATTTAAGGTTGGTGCGCCTCGGCCTTAAGGGATTCCAACATCTGGTCCGGAATCGCAAATGGAAAGTCCCACGATAAAAATCATAAAGGGGTCCTTTTATTTTTCGCGTTCGAGTAGTTGTCCCCCACTACAGGGGTCATTTTTGTTGTTGTTGACAGCCTTTCCCGATGTGCAAAATTGGAATAACGTTGCACTTTCACGGAACAGAGGTACGGAAACCCATCCCATCCTACCAGATCTACAAAGGCACTGTCTTTGATCTCGTGGATCAGGCTTTAGATTTCGTTATTTCCAAGATTTCCCGTTTTGTCGGCACTCGCTCTGATGGCCCACAGCACAGGCGCCGGTCGATTATGAGTTACCGAAGGAAGCGGTTGCTGAAGCCATTGTGAATGCAGTGGTGCATCGTGACTACACCAGCAATGCAAGTGTCCAGGTCATGCTTTTCTCCGACAGGCTTGAAGTATGGAACCCAGGCGAGCTTCCTGCGGGCCTTACGCCCGAAATGTTGCGTCTCCCACACGCTTCTGTTCCGCGCAACCCTCTTCTTGCCGAACCCCTTTTTCTCGCACGTTACATCGAGAAGGCCGGAACGGGCACTCTGGATATGATAGCCCTTTGTCGTGAAGCCGGGGTTTGCCTGAACCAGACTTCCGGCAGGATGGAGGGCAGTTCGTGCAGACGCTCTGGAGAGATTGGTTGACTGAAACCTTGATGGCGGATCTGAACCTTAATAAACGGCAGAGAAAAGCTATCTCTCTCGTGAAGGCCAACGGCCAACTTACCAACGCAGATCTTCGCAATTTGACAGGGGCCATTTCCCGGACCGTTGCGAGAGATCTGGATGATCTGGTGAGAAAAGGGGTGCTGGAAAAGGTCGGCCAGTCCGGTCGGAGGGTCCATTACGTTGCGGCTCGTAAACAGGACATAAACAGGACATATAAGACATCTCCCGAATGCCTTGGACATGCCAAGGTTTTGAAACAATATTCTTTTCAGTCGTATGGTTTGCCCACGTGAAAGAAGACATGATCTCCATTAACCGCTTCTCATCGCGACGTCAGAAACTGGATCATGCCTTCCTCAGCGCCAGGCTCAAAGGTGCCAGATCCTACAAACGAATTGCCGGATACTTCCGCAGTTCAATCTTCGAGCTGGTCGGCGAGGAAATAGCAACCATCCCTCATGTACGCATCGTCTGTAACAGCGAGCTGGACGCGGCTGATGTGGCGGTATCCAAACACGTTCGCGAAGCTGCTCTGAAGGAGCGCTGGAACGAGGCCGCCGCCGCGGTCGAGGCCCTGCTGCACCGGGACCGATACCGCAAGCTTCACGAATTACTCACCATCGACCCGGACAAGAATCGATGGGAACTATGCTCAAGGGTATTGGCAAGGAGGGATATTGTAGAACGATTGTCTCAACCATGGTGAAAAATCTAGAGGGCGCAGCTATTTTGTGTCAGAGATCAGGCAATCACAGCGGGCCATTTCTACATTCTTCAACGCTAGAGCAATGAATGTCACCTGACTGGCGACCCGACGTATGTGGAGTCGAACAAAAACCAGTTATGTGGGTGTAAACCGATGAAATTGCGTCGATGTGTCCGCCTTATGCTACGAGGAACTCTATTTAGCCAGGCTGAGCGCTCTCGGTCCCCAGCAATATTCCCGTCTTCAGCAGCCGCCCCATCCTGGACGCTGCAATTTCAATCATCGATGACGCTGACGCCATGCACTCCTGAAGATTCATTGGCCGCGGAAAGATATCAAATACAGCCTGAATGCCGTGTTCCAAGACATCTTCTGCGCCGGTCACGCCGGATAACTGACCAAGCCCTTTAGCATGACCTCTCAGGTCCGACCCTCAGAATCACTTACTCCGTCTGATTCGATTATGCAGCAGCACGATGAGTTTTGTCGCCCGAGTGCAGAGTTGATGACTGCCGCAGCGCAGCCCACGCCAGCGCGGACGGCGATAGCTACACTTGGGCAGTTTCGAGCGCATGCACCGCATTCCATACATGCATCGCGAGTCTTGATGAGGGCTTTCCCATTCTGGCGGATAAACACAGCCTGGGGACACACTTCAAGACACAAGCCACATCCAGTGCATTTGTCCTCATCCAGCTCGAGGGTCACAACGTCTTTGAGATAGATGAACCGATCTCGTGCCATCAGAGTTCCCCCTATGCGATGAACATTGCTGTGAGCCACAAACCCAATCCTATAGCTATTGAAGCGATCTGGAGAGGCACAGCCCAACGCATCTCCTTTCGCACTCCCGACAAAGACGTATAGGTCGAAGCCCCTGTGAAATTCATTGAAAGGTAGGTTGCCAAACCTGGAATCAACAGCAGCCATGCCGCAGTTTCGATGGGGTCCGGCCAGCTCCCCCAAAAATGAGCCCGCACAGCAAGAACAGCTCCTACAGCGATAAGTCCGGGAATAATCCCCTTCAGAGCAAAGGCACGTCCCGGCAACCACGGCAAGAGAATAGGAGTCACAATTGCCCCGGCCACTATCGCGGCCAAGAGTCCCCAGACCGCAAAGGCCCCGTAGGTGAGCGAATTGGACCAGAATCCGGCCGGACCGCCGAGCCCCCCCAGCAGGAACAAGACCGGAGCAACAAAGGCAGCCACTTTCAGCGTTTCAACCAATTCCACTGGAATCAAGATGGTCCTTTCCAACGTGGAGAAAGACTTTCGCCGCATTTCCGGTGTGGCCCTAAATCCTCCATCTATAAATTTCCTCAGGTCGGCAGAGCGAATCGGGCCGTACGTGACCTTGTAACCCGAAAGTTCACGAACCCGGTGCGCCGAAACTCCAGGGGCAGCGAGCTGGGGAAGGATCAATCGGCGGTGCGATGCGATTTCCGTAAGCCCACTTGTCTGAACCCGTTGAACCAGCTCTTCTGTGCTGAAAGTCCCTTTTCCGGCCGCACACCACACATTGATTCCATCAGTGTCCAGCACAAGAATCCAGGCGCTGCTTCCACAAAGTTCTTTTCGGAGGCTGTCGAAGCTCATTTTGTAGTTTGCGGTCACAAAAACGGCGGAAACAGCATCGGCCTCACCCACCGCATAGAGACCCGGGTCCACTCTGTAATCCATTCTCCCAACGCCCCAGCGGGCAAGAAACGTGCCCCAATGGTCGGTCCATGACAAATCAGTGCCGACACGCGGGACCTCGCCCACCGGTGTTACGATGGAACCAACCACAAAGGGCTGGTCAAGTCTGGGATGGCTCAACTGAGCCACAGCGGGCCGCTGGGGTCAGCAGCTTGCCGTTGTTTTCAGCCCGGCATCTGACGGATCTTTCTCGGCGGAAAAGGTGTTTTGAGATGTCATTGAACCTGCCCCTCTCTTTCCGGACTTTCCCGGTTGTCAACTGCCGGCCTGCAAAGCCGGCTGTTTACTGGTAAACTAGATGCTGATGCCGCAGGATCAACTGAGTCACAGTTCTGTCCGCAACTTGGCGTTCCTGTGCGTTCTCGAGACACCGCATTACGGGTCCAATCATCCTTTTCACGTGAGGGTTCGTCTTGTAGAAGCCCGCTGGGAAGGCGGCCGGCCAACAAGTCCGACAAAGCCGCTACCGGAGCCGTATCTACCCAACATTCGATGTTCTTGCCTCGCCTCGCCACCCTAATCAGACCCGCGTTCCGTAGCTCCTTGATGTGATGAGATACGGTCGAAGCCGCTATATTAACTTCTTCAGCCAGTTGCCCGACATAGCGTTTTGCTTCCGAGTTCCAGGTGCATCTGGTGCCCGGTGGGCAGCACGAAATGAGGCGCAAAAAGATGTGTAGGCGATGGGGGTTTGATAGCGCTTTAAACATTTCGGCGAATTGCTGCATCTGTTCGTTTTGATTATTTGACATATTTCGAAATATAAAACATCATCCCTCGCCTGTCAACAAAAAAAATCAACCTATCAGTAAAGGTTGACAAAAATCTGCCATAATTCCTAACTCCCAGTCTGCGTCCGCCTGAGTGACAACGCACAAAATTCTCATTGCCTGCCTCAACAATGACCGCCTACAAGAACAAAACGCCGCGCGAACGCTTCGTCATCAACACGTACTTGTGGATCGCGTTTCCGTTCATGCTAGGTGCGATGATATGTTCAGCCGTAGCCTAGGCCACTGTTTGCTCCCTGGGAGATGACACCCCCCTCTCGGGTTTTCCATTTGGTCGGCCTGACATTGGCACGAGTGCCGTCCGATGCAGCTCCGTGTTACGTGGCACTTGGCATGTCTAACGGCTGTAGTTCTTGACTGCTCTATCGATCGCGGATCCTGCTTTGGCCAGATCGTCCGGGACCATGACCGGATAAATTTCAACGCTCGCCTTGAATGCAAGGAACCAAGGTTCTGCAATCGCAGGGATCTGCGAAGCGTCATGCATTTCGAGAAAAATGAACGCAGTGCGTTCCCCGCCGTCAGCCGTGAAGTAGACGGCCTCTGGCTTCACATCTGCCAGGATGGATTGGATGGTTTCGCCGAGCTTGCCCCCGTTTTCTCAAATTGTCTATAAACCGCATCAGTAAGCCCTTTGAATCTCTACCCTGGTCCTTCGACAATCGGCAGTAGTCAGCGGAGTTCTGTCGGCGAGTCTGAACCGCTAAAAGATCCAGCGCACATACGGAAAATCAAGATAGCCATTCAGGTCTTGACTGGTACTGTCCGCTCGCGTCAACTCTTTGGCAGCTTTCGTCAGCGAATCAGCATATTTGTTGCCAAGCGTAAATCATTCCCTGGGGTTTGCTAAAGACTCAGCATATACTAATTCAAGGAGTCACTGAAACCACAACCCGGACTCCGACGTCGCCGCAGCGGTTGCCCGGGTCGGCCCAGTCGCGGCTAGCTGAACGGCATTCCTTGCCGACGCTGTAGAAGCAAGCACCGCGAAGAACACGGTGGCCCGTCAGGGTTGCCCACGCGCTACCATTGGAGGGCGCCCCAGTGTAACTATCGTGGAACCAATCCTGACACCACTCCCATATATTGCCGTACATGTCATACAATCCCCAAGGATTTGGTTTTTTCTGGCCGACTGGGTACGAATCCCCGTCACTATTGGAGCCAACCCAAGCATATTCACGGAGTTGACTGTAATCCGGATCGTCTCCGTAACTAAATCGAGTAGTCGTCCCGGCTCGACCAGCATATTCCCGCTCCGCCTCGCTCGGCAGACGAACCGTTTGACCGGTCTTCGCACTCAGTATTTCGCAGAACGCCTGACAATCATAGAAATTCGTACAACACACCGGCTGGTTGCCTTTGCCTTTAGGTTGACTCGGGTTGCTGCCCATCACCGCCTGCCACTGTTCCTGCGTCACCAGATTAACGCCCATATAGAACGGCTTGGCGATGGTCACCTCGTGCTGCGGGCCTTCGATGCTGGAACGACCCTTTTCCATGTCCGGGGAACCCATCAGGAACTTCCCCCGAGAGATCAGGATCAGTTCCATCTTCATTCCGTTACCCAAGTCTAAGGTTAACTTCTGATTTTCTGCCTTCATCTTGTTTCCTCCTCCTTTATTTTTTGGCCAAACCCCATTTGATCATAATCCATGCGGAGAATCCGTAGGAGAAGCAAGACTTACTTGTTGACTCGAACGAACAGCCATAATAAAAATCGACCATAAATTTAGGGGCGGCTAACCGGGCCTCTCTCCAAAAGAGGAACGGCTGGCAAAGGTCCTAATAAAAAGAGAAAAAACCTTTGTTACGATGGAGGACAAATGGAATCATCCCTGTCGGCATATGGATTAATGCCATTGGCAATTATCAGTGCTATTGTTTACTCAGTAATCGGGTTTGTTGTTTTCGCTTTGGCGTTTCTCATCATAATAAAGATCAGTCCGTTTTCGATAATTAAAGAAATCGGTGAGGACCAAAACGTTTCGCTGGCCATCATTATTGGATCCGTTTTCCTCTCATTATCTCTTATCATTCAGGCAGCCATACGAGGATAATCGGCCGATTGTATTGCATGAACAAGAGGCCACAGGCGATCAGGAATTTCAATCCGCTCGACTCGACCAATCCATCACAACTTTCGGCCTTGCAGGGGCTAAAAATCAATGAGTGTAAATCGGCGGAAGCCGTGGTGGAATAACCATTGAGACAAGTTTGAAAATCCTGCTGTTTGCGACAGGAGATTTACATTTTGATATAAGTAGGCGTACCAAATGACTAAAGAATCTATCAATCTAAGGCGGCTGCCGATCCGCCTTATGCCTGACTCGGGAAGAACGATAATCCGATTTTTCTGGCCCGGCGAGGAACGAGCGAAAAAAATAATCAAGCGAGTCAAACGATTATCACCGGATAACATCTCCGGCCTTCTAAAGGACCTCCTCAAGCAATTCTCGCCTGCCAGTCCGGGCCTAAAGGAGATTCTGATTGAAAACTATGAAATGGCTGCCGAGAACGTCGGCCTTGGCGATGAAAATGACCGCGATGTCCGAATGCTGATTGGCGCCTATTTTTCAATGGAATATGCTTTTGAATCAGCGGCGCTGTTCAATCCATCGATGGTTCCGGCTTATGACCAGTCCAATGTGCCGGACGGCTCACTTGCATTTATAATGAGTTTGAGAGCGGTCGGCGAAGGCCACCTTTCCTCTATTGCTTTTCGGAGAGGCTCAATCGACGAGAAAGGCGATATCAAAATTAATCCCGCCACTCTGCAGGTTCGAGCTTTTAAAAGGGAAAAAAACCGCAAATTTAAAAAGGCCACTGCTCAAAAAGAAATTAACAAGTTGGCCATGAAGAATCAATTTACGGAAGCGATATTGTCCGAACTGCCTGATACGTTTTCTTTTGCCATGCTCGAACGAACAATCGAACGCCTTGCTCCAAAATGTGAAGACCAGGAAGCATTCGACAGAATATCGGGGTTGCTCAAAATGATGGCCGAGTCTGAGTATGAAATCCGCGTCAACCGGTCTTTCAACCTGGAAGATATGGTGCTTTTTCCAATAAGCAGCACGGAATCGCAGGGGATGGAAGATATGAGGCTGGTCCGGTTCGAAGAGGAAGACGGGACAATAAGGTTTTACGGAACATACACCGCGTACAACGGCCGGGAGATTGTGCCGCAGGTTCTGGAAGTTTCACCACAAGACTATGCCGTGGTGCGTATGATGTGGGGCAAATTCGCCAAAAATAAAGGAATGGCTTTTTTCCCAAAGCGAATCGACGGCCAGTATGCGGTAATCGGACGAATCGACGGCGAGAATCTCTTTCTCCTGAAATCCGATTCAATACATTGCTGGGACAATGCAAAACGGATAATTGAGCCAAAATACGACTGGGAATTCATGCAGATTGGAAACTGCGGCTCCCCGCTGTTGACAGAAGAAGGATGGCTGCTGCTTACTCACGGCGTTGGGCCGATGAGGAAATACTGCATGGGAGCTGTCCTTCTGGATTTGAACGACCCTTCAAAAGTAGTGGCGCGATTAAAAGAACCTCTTATGAGTCCTATCGAGGAAGAACGAATCGGCTACGTACCCAACGTGGTATATTCCTGCGGCGCGCTTATTCATCGTGATATGCTGGTAATACCATACGGAATCAGCGATATGGCCTCCGGCTTTGCAATTGTCAACCTGCAGGAATTAATGAGCAACCTGAAATAGCTTCATATATGTATAAAGCCCAAAGAGACGGCACCCATGACGGAAAATCATGCGGCCATCGGCTCACCGGCGGGCTGGAGGCCACGTGAGGTTAGAATCCTCCCGCCCCAGGTAACTCCTCAATAACTCAGGGAAGATTCCGATAATAGTTAAGGATTGAGTCCCACTGGTTCCCTCGGCGAGGATGTGGGTCAAATCGGGCGGTGGCGACGGAGTTCTTGACCAATTGTCTGGGGAGCCGGGAGTTTTTTATCCGGGCGACTCTCGCTCGCTCAGCCTCATGAGATCGGGAAGGCTCTCTGTTTTGATGTTACTTGTATATGGTCAATAATTTTGTATCGACAGAGTTTGTGGATCGCCTTGACTGGGACCCCAAAGATGTCTGCGACTTGTTCCGGCTTTAGTAACTTCATGAGTAGTCCCTCCACATCAAGTCTTGAATTGATTTTTTTCTGATTAGATCCTACAGTACCCTTTTTGATCGAGATGTGGTTTCATTTGGGCATGTGTCGTCAAAGAAACATGCCGAACCGGGAGAACTGCACCTTGGTGGAATTAGAGACCGCAGCCAAAGATCAACTCATCGACCGACTCACCGAAGCTCTCATGTGGCTCATCAACAGACAAGATGAAAACGTTAAAACCTACGTCATTCCGACAGAACTTTAGCGAGCGCATACTTACATGAAGGCAAGAAAAACGGGGTAACAAATGGCGAAACTAGGATCCAAGAAAAGGCCGATAGTTGTTCGGGTTCTTGCCGAAGAACGCGCTCGGTATGTCGCAGAAACATGCGCGAATCACGGATGGTATTACATCATTGGAATTGAAATGGATAAACCAGAAGATATTTCTGACTTGGAAAAGGCACTGAATCCACCGCAACCTCTTATCGCAGAAAAAATAGGAAGAAACGATCCGTGCCCGTGTGGTAGCGGAAAGAAATTCAAGAAGTGCTGTGGAGCAACGTAAGTCTATACAAATGGCACGCCCTAAACAAGAGCCTCGAACCGACGCCCGCGAAGCCTGACAGCATTTCCTACAGTCCCTTGGCTGGTGAATAGCCTGTATCTCTGGGGCTTAATGAGGATATTTGCAGCAAAGTTGTCGGCCTGTACTTCTGCCGCTGAATCGTCGCTGGAGCCGTCTACAAAAAGATTCTTCTTTCCATGAAGCAATATGTGGGCTCCCTCGTGAAAAAAACTGAACCAGAAATGGTCATCAGTCTTATGCCTCAGGCTCAATTGGATCAGGGCCTTATCTGGATTTAGCCATCGCGTCGCCGC
>JAPLJK010000007.1:0-104310 GCA_026388625.1 Deltaproteobacteria bacterium
AGGACATGACGACGGAACTATCAAAGGAGAACGAAATGCATCCTATGGAATCAGCCCTTAAAGACGTCAAATATAGGGTGGAGCTTGAGGACAAGCCTTCCAGACTAAAATACTGTGTGAATGGGGAGTGGCTGGAATCAACAACAACAAAGCACATGGACTGCTATAACCCTTCCACTGGTGAAATCATTGCTCAGGCTCCGCAGTGTACGGTGAATGAAGTCGAGTCGGCCATTGCCGCTGCAAAGGCGGCTTTCCCCGCCTGGGCCAACACTCCGCCAAACAAGCGGGCGCAGGTGCTTTTTCACATGAAAGCGCTGCTCGACAAGCATCTGGAAGAACTTACATACCTACTTTGCAAAGAAGAAGGCAAGTCCTGGACCGAGTCCTTGGGTGACATCTTAAAAGTGACGGAGGTTGTGGAATTCGCCTGCGGCATTCCTCACCTAATGACGGGGGAGTCAATCATGAATGTCTCCTCCGGTTACGATACCGTTTCGTACTATCATCCTCTGGGGGTATTTGCGGCAATTCCTCCGTGGAACTTTCCGGCAATGATCCCACATGGTTGGATGGCCCCCCTCTGTATAGCCACGGGCAATACTCTGGTGATCAAGGCGGCGAGTTTTGTTCCTCAATCCGCCATGCGCATTCTGGAACTCTGGCATGAAGCCGGACTACCCAAAGGCGTTATCAATATTGTAACCGCCGGCAGAAATGAAGCCGAGATTCTCCTAAGACATCCCGACATCGCCGGTGTCTCATTTGTTGGGTCTACAAAGGTCGGTCGCCATATCTATGCCACGGCGGCGGCAAATGGCAAGCGGGTCCAGGCGTTGACAGAAGCTAAGAATCACGCCCTTGTGCTACGTGATTGCAAACTCGACCGAACCGCAAACGGTATTATCAATGCCTTCTGTGGCTGCGCCGGAGAGCGGTGCATGGCCTTGCCTGTTATCTGTGTGGAAGAGGCGATCGCTGACGAACTCATCGCGGCACTCAAAAAGTTCGCGGCCCAGAGGAAGATCGGCGCCGCTTATAACAAATCTACGGAATTGGGGCCTGTTGTTAACGCCGGTCATCTAAAATTCGTAACTGACTGGATAGAGACGGGCATTCAGGAGGGCGCCGAACTCATTCTTGACGGACGCGAGCCCAAGGTCCCCCCGGAGTGCAAGGAAGGGTTCTTTATCGGGCCGACGATCCTCGATCATGTCAAACCGGGCATGAGCTGCGGTGATCAGGAAATATTCGGTCCCGTGCTTTGTGTCAAGCGTGTGAAGGACTATGAGGAAGGACTGGCTATAATGAACGCCAGCGAATTTGCCAACGGCTCTGTAATCTATACTCAGAACGGTTTTTATGCCAGGGATTTTGCCTATCGTACCGATGCCGGCATGGTCGGAATAAACGTCGGCATACCTGTACCGGTTGGAATTTTCGGTTTTACCGGGCACAAGCACTCTTTTTTCGGCGATCTCCACGTGATGGGCAAAGACGGGGTTCGCTTTTTCACGGAGGTAAAGAATGTCACTTCCACGTGGTTCAAGGAGGGTGTGAAGGCGCAGGACTCCGAAAAGGTAGATACCTGGGATGGCACGATCACATCGTTGCCTACGGAAGATGACAAAAAGTAGAGCGGTATGGTGTGAAGTATCTACGATTATTCTGATCAGCTTCAGTCTGAGGGCCCTATGTTTCTCAGGTAAAAAATCAGGAAGGAGGTCCAGATGTCTGAGTTAAGCACTCTGCGGAAAGAGCAAGTTGTCACCGCAGCGGATCAAGGAAAAGTCGATTCTGTGCTCAAGGAGCTTAGAAAGATTGTCGGTGAGACAAATTGCACGGCATCGAGACACATTCGCTATGCCTACTCGTATGATATGAGCTTTGTAAAGCCCAAGTTACCGGACTATGTTGTCATGGCGGACAAGGTTGAGCAGATCCAGGAGATTCTCCGATTTGCCAACAAGGAAAAAATCCCGGTTGTTCCCTATACGGGCGGCACAAACATAGGCGGGCTGACGATTCCCGAACGGGGGGGCATTCTTCTGGATCTAAAGACGATGAACAACATCGTTGATATCGATCCGGAAGCCCATGTTGCGGTTATAGAGCCAGGTGTCTCTCACGCCAAACTGGCCGATGCTCTATACAAACATAAACTGAGATTCGGTTGGCCCGTTGGCCCCCCGTCCGCTTCAGTTCTGGCATGCGCCGTTAACCACGGTATTGGCGGGCTTAACGCCAAGTATGGGCTGAACAGCCAGGAGATCACCAGCATGGAGGTCGTCCTTCCTACCGGTGAGTTGGTGCGGGTAGGGTCCTGCGCCATCCGGCACGATGCCTGGCATAGTTGTCTCCCTCTACCTCAGCTTGATGGACTATTTAAGGGCTGGCTCGGCTCAACTGGAGTAGTGACAAAAATTGGTATCAGTGTGCATCCAATCCCTCCACTTCTCAAGGTTTTCACCGTGTCATGTGATAACGTTGAAGATATGTATTCGTACATGCTCAATCTGAGCAACTATGAGATGTGTGATGATCTCACGGCGGTGTCCTGGTGGCTTGCGCAGGTTCCGATCCCTTATCCCTTCAAACCCAAGCCTGATGAAGCTCCGGAGTGGTTCAGCTTTGCGACTACCACGTCGTGGACTGAAAAGGAGAAAGAGGCAAGGGAGGAAATCTGGGAGAAGGTCTTTGAGGAAGAGCAGAAAAAGGGTACATCCATCAAGGGAACGGTCTATCCCGAAGAGGCGTTGAAGGGAAGGACCCAACTGCCTAGCCAGGTCGTAGGTTCCACCAAAAACTACTGTAAACAGGGCGGCGCCGGGATATCCTGGCCTGGGACCTTTACGCCCGCCAAGTTCTGGGCCCCTGTATACAACAAGTGGAAAGACATTCTCATCACCCATAACCTATCGCCGTCCGTGCGCATGAGTATGTATCGCGGCGTTCATTACGGCATGCTCAGGGCGATGATCCCGTTCAACAAGCAGAGCGCCGAAGAGACTGAAAATGCAAGACACGCAATAGTTGAGTGCCTCAAAGTAGATTTGGACGCAGGAGGAATTCCTTATAAACCGCCGATAGATTTTGCCAATGAAATCATTAAACGGGCCGATCCAGGATATATGGACCTCTTGAGAAGAATGAAAAAATTTCTCGATCCGAACGATATAATGAATCCGGGCAAACTCGGCATATGAGCAATCAAAAGAAATACAGATTCGAATTGGAGGAACAATGGACTGGAAGATTGCGGAGCTGAAAGAGCTTGAGGATAAAATCTGGAGGTGCACCGCATGTGGGACTTGCAAAATAGCATATGACTATGGCCCTCCGCCTACATTTGGGGAAATTTGTCCATCAGGGACCGAATTCGGGTTCGAAGGCTTGATGGCTTCCAAAGGTAAGATCGCGTTTGCTCGAGGTATATTGAGCGGTGAGCTTCCTTGGGACAATGAGTTCTTGGAGGCCATCTACAAATGTACTGTTTGCGCCGGTTGTCAAAACCAATGCCAGCTCGATCTCAAGCCCTACATACCTGAGATTATCGAGGCGATGAGGCGCAAGGCGGTTGCTGAAGGTGTAGGGCCTATGCCCCTGCATAAAAACCTTCTCCAATCAATGAAAAATTACGACAATCCGTACCAGGGACCTCGACGAGTAAGAAACGATTGGATCCGTCCCTTTAAGAAGGCGGGTAAGCCCATAAAAGATCTTAATAACGAGCCCGCTCCGGTACTTTTCTTCGTAGGCTGCACTGGAGCGTTCAACACAGCGGCACGAGCCGTGCCAACCTCTACAGCTTCTATTTTTCAAAAACTCGGGATAGATTTCGGAATCCTGGGCGAGAATGAGATTTGCTGTGGCTCTACTGCAATGCGGGTGGGAGACTCTGAGGAATTCAAAAGAGTCGCTACAAAAAACCTTGAGACCTTCAAATGGTTGCACGACGAACGAGGTGTCAAGACAATCATCAGTTCTTGCGCCGGATGTTACCGAGCCATCAAAAAGGACTACTCGCTTTCCTCCGAATACGACAAGGTGATGGAAGGAATTGAGGTTATACACATGGCCGACTACCTCAACCGTCTCTACAAAGAAGGGAAGCTACAATTCAAGGGCGAACTGCCCTGGAAAGTCACCTACCACGATCCTTGCCACAGTGGAAGGCATTTGAACAAGTTCATTATCGATCAGGAAGGCAAACAACTCTGGAAGGGGGCTTATGTGGATGTTGATCAGAGCGAATGCCTCTACGAGCAACCCAGGGATTTGCTAAAAGCTATTCCGGGGATTGAATTCGTGGAAATGCAGAGGAACCGTGGCAATTCTTTCTGCTGCGGAGGCGGTGGTGGCGTGATGACAGGTTTTGGTGAATGGGCCACAAAGAATGCTGGTCTACGAGTCCAGGAGGGAGAGGATGCGGGTGCCGAAAGGATCGTGTCTATATGCCCCTTCTGCCATTTTAATCTAAATGAAGGCGCAAAGAGAATCGGTAGCCAAATCAAGGTTCATGACCTAACTGAGTTGATCGATCAGGTCCTAGTTGGGAAAAGTGATAATTAAGCGGGAATCTGAGAATCTTGAGATCCGGCTTCAACACATTTGGGGCCAGATCTCAATTTCAGGACAGGAAAGGGTCCAGAAAGGAGATGATAAAGTCAAAAATCCGGTTAAGAGAATTGGCAGGATTTTCCGGTCGGCATGGCGCCATCACTCGAAAGGCACGCGCCGAACCAACTGGCAACGCAGCGTTATTGGTTTTTTTCTAATGCAGCGTTGGCATCAACCGATTACATCAGGCTCTTAGTCTATCAATTTGGAGAAATTGGTCGGAGTTTTTATAGGGGGAATAGTCGGGCATGAGTGATCATGGGCGACCACCATGGCTCAGAGGGGTCAAAAGGTTATCTGTTTTTTCGTGTTTCCGTCTGGTTAAAGAAAGGTGATACTATGAGTCAATCAAGTGTTGGAACGGGTGCTGGAAACGTTCAGTTTTCAGATTTAGCAAAACAGATGCTTCGTTACAGATGGGTCTGCTATGGAATGCTATTGCTGACCTACATCTTTGTTTACTTCGATCGCGTGGCGCCTGCGGTAATAGCGCCGGAATTAATGAAAGAGTTTGGTTTATCAGCCACAGCCCTTGGGATATTATCTTCAATGTATTTCTATCCCTATGCTGCAATGCAGATCCCTTCCGGCATTCTGTCAGACCGCATGGGCCCGAGGATTTCAGTGACGATTTTTTTTACGATAGCGGCTATAGGTACAGCGCTCTTCGGTCTGGCTCACAGTTTCGGAACGATTATCTTTGGCCGTTTCCTTATGGGAGTCGGTGTTGCGGTCGTATGGATACCCTGCATGAGAATTCTGGCCAACTGGTTTCGACCGAAGGAGTTCGCCACCCTCACCGGCGTGATGCTCACCGTGGGTAATGCCGGCGCAGTGCTAGCCGCTGCGCCACTGGCTTTCCTCGTAGGCCTGGTTGGTTGGAGGGCCTCCTTCTACTGGCTTGGAGCTTTTATGGTTATTGTTGCTGCCTTGAATTACCTTGTTCTCAGGAATAAGCCAAGCGATAGGAGTTTGCCCACAGTCTCAGAGATAGATGGAGTTGATTACTATTCTGTCCAGAGCACTGAAAAGGTCAGTTTTGGCGAAAACGTAAAAAGGCTGTTCGGGATGAAGAACTATTGGTTAATCGCCATTTACGCATTTGTGATCTATGGAACCGTCATGGGATTCCAGGGGCTATGGTGTATACCGTACCTGCAGCAGACGTACGGTCTTCCAAAACAACAAGCGGCTAACATACTAATGTTATGGCCGATCGGTATGGCAGTGGGTTGCTTTGCATTTGGGTTTGTTTCCGACCGAATTTTGAAATCCCGAAGGAATGCTTCATTCTATGGCATCATCATTTACGCCCTGACCTGGTTACCATTGGTGCTGTGGCCGGACAAAATTCCGGTAGGCATGTTTTATCCCCTTCTTTTCATCATGGGCTTCTTCTCTGGGGCCTACGTTCCGAACTATGCCCACATTGCCGAGGGACAACCGCACAGTTTCATTGCTACGGCGAATGGCATGCTCAACGTCTGGTATTTTATCGGTGGGGCGCTTTTCCAAGCTTTGATGGGAGTGGTCCTAGATTATTACGGCAAGGTCGGGGATAAATTTCCGGTCGACGCATATAAGACAACTTTTGTAGCATGTATTATTGCTCTAGTGATTGGCGCAATTGCGATGTATTTTACGGCCGACAGCAAGGTGCTACAGAAGAAAACAGCATAAAAATAAAAACATCAACCTCTCAGAGGGATTTGAATTCATCACACCTGGTGATGGTTTTAGGATAAGCTCTAGGTTAACAGGGCTGGAGAGAGGGTATGAATAGTAAGTTTGGTTGGCTCGAGCTAAATGATCCAGCCCTCCCTGGCCCTGCTAGAGGCATTGTTTCTCTTTTGTATGCTTATTTCACGTGATAAGGAGAAAACCGGCATGACCCTCAAAGAAAAATTTATGAATCGTCTTATGGGTAAAGGTAGCGACGAGATTATGTGCGGCTGCACCACGACCTATGGAATGGTAGATCTCATGAAAAAGTGTGGCCATGAAAGACCACGTGCGGATACGGACCCCGTAGCAATGACGGAACTGGCCTTGGCAGGACACCGGTATGCCGGATTCGAGTGGATCAAGGCAATGGGATGGGACATCACTGGCATTAGCGAAGTTCTCGGGTGTACCCTTGGTGAGCCTAAGATCGATTCACAGTACTTCATCAAGGCTCATCCCTTCGCCGAGAGTCTCGAAGGGCTCGATTGTCCATCTGATTTTCTGCAAAGAGGTCGTTTTCCAATCTATAAACAGCAATTCCAGATGCTCAGAGAAAAGATTGGAGATGAACTGGCCATATTTGGGGAAACCGAAGGCCCATTTACCGCAGCTGCGAATCTGGTAGGTGCGGAACTGTTCATGAGGTGGACCATCAAGAGACCCGATGATGTCTTTAAAGTCCTCGATGTCACCAAACAGGCGGCAATCAATGCCATTAATTTTGCTTTCGATAATGGCGCTGATTACTATGTATTGGCAGAACCGACTTCCGGGCCGGCGCTAATGAGTGCAAAGGCATGGGGAAAATACATGCTTCCCCTGATGAAAGAGGTTGTGAGCAAGTCCAAGGGACCGCTCGTGCTTCATATTTGTGGGAATACAGATCCCATTATAGCCCTGATGTGTGATACTGGTGTTGCCGGCATAAGTATCGAAGAAAAGGCGGACATGAAAAAGGCGGTAGAAATCGCACAACCGAAGGGCGTCAAGGTCTTTGGAAATGTCGCTACAGCGACGACGCTTTTTATGGGTAAACCTGAAGAATGCTATCAGGAAGCGATGACGGCGCTCAACAACGGCACCGATTTCCTGACCCCCGGATGTGGCATCGCCCCCCATTCTCCCTTGGAAAACCTGCTCCAAATCAAAAGAGCAAGGGATGATTTTTATCGTAAGTAGTCGGATAATCTCTTTCCAGTCCTTCCGATCTTTTCTATTGGAGGGATTGGAAAATACTCCTAAAAGCGTATATAGTAAGCTGTAATGGAAAAGGTATTAAATAAGCGACCGTTTTTTTTTGGTTGTGCGCTGGACGCGGATGAACGGGATGAGTCAATTCGTGAGAAGATCTCATCCATTGGATCCGATCAGAAAAATAACGATCCTTATACTGCGATCATGCAAATTATTCGTCAGGAGGTGGCCCCACATCTTTGGGAAGAAAGGGGTTCAATCGAAGTTCCTCCGTGGCTCGCTCCAATACCCCCAAGAGTTTCGAAAAAAAATGTCGTTCTGGAAAATTTTGTTTACTTCATTGATGGTAATGGCTGTCAGGATTTTGCTCAGGTCGCGGGCAAGTTCGTAGAAGAATATATTTTTCCTCAAATCCCGTGCATGATTGCTGTGGATCACTCTTTAACCGGCGGGGTGTTCGCCTCGTTAGTTTCCTTGTACAAACCCGAGGATATTTCATTGATCGTTGTCGATAGTCATGTAGACGCGTTACCAGTGTCAGTCGTGTCTGGGGCTATTCAGTATGATATTGCGACAAACCCGAACTCTGTCCATGATCCCAATGATCCTTTCTTGAAAAACCGAACTGATTCATACAATGCGAGTTCATTCATTCATCATCTTTTGGAACAAGATGAGATTGATCCTGAAAATCTCTATCTCATCGGGGTGAGTGACTATCCTTCAAAGCATGCGTGTCGCATCAAAGATGATAGGATAAGACGCTATGTCAATCATTATTCTTCCCTAAAAAGTAATGGTGTCAAAATTGTAACCAAGAAGGACCTGTCGCAAAACCCGGGGAAGTTGACCAGCCTGTCCCGGAAGGTAAAAACACCATACATCTATATTTCTATAGATATGGATATCGGTGCACGTAACGCTCTTGAAGGGGTCAGGTTTAGAAACTACCAGGGGATCAATGAGAATCAAATATACAAAATAGCAAAATGTCTTCGAGATCTTGTGGATAGTGGTGTTGTTCTGGCTGGTATGGATGTTACGGAATTCAATCCGCGGAGGGCCGGTTCCGGAGAGAATTCGGTTAATGATCGTACTTACCGCATAGCTTCGAACCTTATCAAAACAATTTGCTTCTCACCAGAAATCCTCCTTAACCGCTCTTGACCACCGGTATGTACATTGCGAGGAGCCTCAGGCGACAAAGCAATCTCAAGACTCATGAAGCGGCAATGTAGTTGACCAATCGGCAAGAACTTTGCGAGAACTGGTATATAAGATAGCTGTCCAATGCGAGATAATGAAAGCCAGGAATTGGAAGACTATATTGCGGAGTGGCATTATGACGAACCGTCGCATCAGTTTGCCAAGGCCCTCGGGAGATACTTGTTCGAGTTCATCAATCACCTACGTAAGCAAGAATTATCAGAAAGAACCCTGCGTAAGCATAGGGACAACGTCTGGTGCATAGGGTACCTTGAGTGTGCTTTCGGGTATCAAGACGATTTTGCTATTGGAAACGTTTTTTATGGTCCGGAACCAGGCTATGATTATGAATTCAAGCGGAGGTTCAGTGATTCCGAGCATGCCGTAAACTCGTATAGAGCGACTTGGAGGAAACTCTATTCGTACACGAAAGCATTGGGACATCTTGACGGCACGAAACGCCATTCCCACGAATAAGTCGGCAATCTGTTTGGAGTTCCCCGACCATTCAAATTCATCTTCAAATCACAGGGCTTTTTCGGATCCAAGCCTCTGCCGTCCATCTCATCCATTCTCCGACCCGACTTCTCCTTCCAACCGGCCTTGAAACGCCCCGAGACAGAAACCTTGAGCCTTTCGTACGATTCCGCGCCCCCCCGGGCGCAGGGCCCCATACATCAAAGCGTCAACAGGGCTAAGAGCGTTGGTTCAGCCTGCCGCCCAAACGGTGCTTCCCTCCTTGCCATAGCACGTTCCCAGTAGACAGACACCCGGCTACAACAGATTGTCTGGAACATTCCCTATGAGGACGGCTTAGTCCACGAATGAATTCCTGAGATTCCCGGAATGGGCTTGCGGGCCCTGTAATGGTTTGAGTGAACTTGCTGAATACCAGGAAGTAGATCTCGATCCGTCGAGGCCGGTCGCTTGGGGTGTTTGATCTGAGAAATACAGTTACCCGAACTCCAGCCCACTTTCTGATCGGTGTTGGGGCTTGATGGAATAACAGAGGCTTTGTGACTTGACATTTCTGGCTCGGGAATAGTTTCCGGATTTATTGCACAAAGTCTGCGCCCCACCCGGACGGGTAAAAAAGATACGCCACGAGAGAAGGAATGTGATATAGAAGGCCCCCAAAATAGACATACGGTAACGATTACACAACCCCCCGTACCATTAAGGGACGGTTCATGCCTACTCTATCGGTTCCGCATCGTGGTCGAGGCATTCAAATTCCTTTTCCACATGTCCGAGGAACTGGGTTTCCGGCCTTACGAGCAGGGGCTTGCAAGACTAAGGCTGCCCGCCAACCGTGGAACCGAATTCGGAATCCTGCGAGGTCAAACCATCAAGGTTTCCAGAAAAGCGGCTGGATTGACCGATGGTCGGATAGGATGAGATCTCCTTGAGAAAGGCAGGCATCCCTTCGTTTCTTGTACAGCAGATCGGATTTGAAAGAAAATGACCGCGAAACAAAAGCCCATGACCCTCAAGAAGCTCCGCACCTTGGTTGAAAGTTGTCTGACGGAGGGATTCACCTTGGCATTTTTCCTGCCGGACGCAGAAACCAGACCTCCGACCTGGAAAGAAGTTAGACAGGCGGCAATTGACGGTTATGCATTGGCCCTGGGGGACATATTGGAGGCTCTGGACAGTGACACACAGGCCCTGGAAATTGCCAAGTCGCAAGATGGAAGAGTGGCAATAAAGGAGGAGGATTGGCCCCGATATGAGGAACTCGTGGGGAAGGAGTAGAGGATTCATTATTCCATCCCCACGGAACTGAAAAAGGAGAGATCACCATGTCATCAAGATCCAATAAGAAGAGTCGTAAGCCCAAGAAGGTGACCAGAAGGTTCAGGCCCACCCTATCAGAATTGGGTTTGCCGGAGAGAACAAGAATCATCAGTAATCCAGATGGTCAAATCAAGATGTCGGAATTACTGATAGAATTCATAGAACCCTACGCAGAGTTGGCTCGGAGCGAGGAAGATTACCGAAAACTCCTTTCCGTGGGTCTGGTGGCATGGAACGCTGCTCTGTACCCCTTACAGGACCGACGAGCGATGGTTGATTCGATAGTTGAAAAGGCGATCCCGGCTGCTGCGGACGACGCAAAATTGATCATTGATGAACTGATCCGGCGTAAAGACAGGCATTTTTCTGAAATCAAGAGGGCCATGTTGTCCTACGTACTCACCATGACAAGAGGTGGACCGCACGTCTCTGTGGCATCTACCTTGGAGGGCATTGTACCTAAGCGGTTTCAAAGATGTGACAGCCGAGAACCGGGAGCGGTAGCCCCGGGGTTTCTGCCGACCCAAGGGCGAGGCGAGCAATTCACTCAGTTGGCTGCACGTTGGTATCAGGCGGCACGAAATCTTTTTTCAAGGCAGTGAGGATGTTAGGTATCTTAGAATCTCAGAAGAACAGCTACTTTGTGCCGTTGACCAAATGACGTTTGACCATGGGGAAACAGAGATTCTTCTGTCAGACGGCAAAAAAAAAGAAAATCCCGGCCAAGGTCATACCCCTTCGTCGGGAAATTTGCGTACAACATGCGTACAAGCACGCTCATGATGAAAAATAGAAGGGAGCAGCATTGAGCTAACCCTCTGAACTTATTTACATTTTATGGCGGGAGCGACGAGACTCGAACTCGCGACCTCCGGCGTGACAGGCCGGCGTTCTAACCAACTGAACTACGCCCCCTGAGGCATGACCGATATGCGGGAACTGGTAGGCGGAACAGGATTTGAACCTGTGACCCCCGGCTTGTAAGGCCGGTGCTCTCCCGCTGAGCTACCCGCCCCTGGAAGATCTCCCATTCCATCAGGAAAGGCCCCTGATGCGTATCTTTTGAACTTAGTGACTGCGGGCTATTCTGTCAAGGAAAAATCCGCCGCTGTTTCTTCCAGCACGTGAATAGCCTCATTAACGAGCGTGAAAAGCAGGGCATCCCCTGCCAGACGTGATCCCGGTCTTGTCAAATACCCACCTTCAAGAATGTTCCCGACTATCACCTCCACACCTTCTCTGTCCACTCCCGGCAGAACGATTCTTGTTATTGATTCCGTGACTACACTGTGCTCGGCGTCCATTTCGGAAACAATTTCTCTCGAATCTTCAGCAATAACTATTGTATCGAACTGGGTAATGGCTATATATACGGCTGTCTCGTCTCCGGCATCATTCTTGACATAGCCCTTGCAGAATTCTACGATCAAGCGTTGCACCCTGACTGCTGGAGTTTACTTGTCTGGAAAAGGATTATATCACGCTGACTTTCTGAGTCCGTGCTTTCTTATTTTGCTATACAGGGTGCTGCGGCTGATGCCCATGATTTTTGCCGCCTTGAACTTGTTCCATTCGCATTTGTCCAACACTGAGCGAACATGATCCCGTTCAAGCAGTTCCAAGTTTGAAACTCCGCCGGCCTCATGCGCCAAAGGTTCCTGAGACTTCAATTGGGCCGGAAGGTCTTCCGGAGTTATGTATTCTCCCTTGGCCAATACTACGGCACGCTCCACGGCATTTTCCAGTTCTCTGACATTACCCGGCCAGTGATGACTGAAAATCAGGTCCATGGCTTTTTGGGAAAGTGATCGAATGTTTTTGCCAAGCCGCGAATTGAACAGATCAATAAAATTGGCGGCAAGTTGGGGAATGTCTTCGCGCCTTTCACGCAAGGGGGGAACATTGATTGAGATCACATTGAGTCTCCAGTACAGGTCTTCACGGAAAATCCCCCGAGCCATTGCCTGTGTGAGATCTCTGTTAGTGGCGGCAATTATCCTGGCATCGGTGGAAATGGTGTCCTCACCTCCAACTCGTTCGAATTGGCGATCCTGAATGACTCTTAGGAGTACGACCTGTGTTTGAAGACTTGTCTCGCCGATTTCATCTAGGAATATTGTTCCACCGTCTGCCTGTTCGAATCTTCCCGGCTTCCGTCTTATGGCGCCGGTAAAGGCACCTTTTTCGTGGCCGAACAACTCGGATTGCAGCAGAGTCTCTGCGTACGCAGCGCAGTTTACCACGACAAAGGGACCTCCGCTCCGACGGCTCTCCTCGTGTATGGTCCTCGCCACAACTTCTTTTCCGGTTCCTGACTCTCCCTCTATCAGAACATGCGAGTCACTATTGGCAATATCCAGTATCAATTCCGCAATTCGTCTCATGACAGGCGACCGCCCAAGAAGGTTGCTCAACTTTTGAGTGGAGTCGAGGGTTCTGGTCAGCCTACGATTCTCGTGCCGTTCGTGCTGGATGCTTTGGTACAGCCTTCTTATGCGGAGCATGGCATTGACGCGGGCTATGAGTTCGTCGGGCTCGTAGGGCTTTGTAAGATAGTCGTCCGCTCCCCTATTGAGCCCTTCTATCTTGTATTCGAGTGAGTCATGAACAGTGAAGATAATTACGGGAATGTATTGGAATTCGGGATGGGCCTTAACCTTTTCGGCAAATTCCATGCCGTCCATGCCGGGTAAATTGACATCCAACAGAATTGTGTCATGGCTGATTTCCCGGTTTTGTTCCAGCAGGGACCATGCCTCTTCTGCTGAACCAGCCAAGTCTGCACGAAATCCTGAAGCTTGAAGAAGCTGCTGGGCAAAAGGCCCGTTGTATGGATCATCCTCTACGATCAATACATGACCTGTATTCAAAGTCTTACCCATCGCCCAGGCCTGCTACACGAAGTGATAAGCCAACCCTTGTGCCGCGGCCACCTTCTCCCCATCATCCGTATGGATATCGACGTTCCAGAGGCTAACCCGCTTCCGAATGTCAACGGGTGTAGCCACGGCAATCACCCGGTCTCCCTGGCGGGTCGCACGGAAGTAGTTGATTTTTATCTCGATAGCGAAAGACTTGTAACCCCTTGAATTCGCCGCCACGGCAAACGCTTGATCTGCCAGGGAAAAAAGCACTCCCCCGTGGGTACGGGCCTCGGAGTTGCAGTGTTGTTCGTTTATCACCAGGCTTACGCGGGCATACGATTCTCTTGCCTCCTCCACCTTTATTCCCAGCATCGACGCAAAGGGATCGGTACCCACCACTTCTGCTGCGTATCTTACAGGATCTTTGTCTGGATCTATCATGCGAAGATTGTGCTCGTTGATCTTTTCAGAGAGCCGTCTATCCGTTCTCGTCGGCTGGGGCCCTTTTGGAGCCTTTTGCATTCCTGTCTCGAACAAGCCGATTATGGGAGCGTGCGATATCCAGAAAGTTTCTCAACAGCGTTCCGCCATCCGGTTTGGCTTGGAGCCAATATTCCGTGTGAGCCTGGACTCCATAAGCCGGTCTGGTCGGGTGTTTTATTATCTGGTACGGACAAAGCTTGTTTTCTGCCAAGGGAACGAAACCTGGAGGTAGCCGCTTAACCTCATCGTAATGATTCTGGACGAGGTTTAGACTTGGCCCCATTCCACGGAACAGGGCATCCTCATGGAGTACGTAAACGTTGTGGCGGCCACGTTCAGTAGGATTATGCCCGTAAGGAAAGCAGTCGTCTTCTCCACCTCGGATAGGTCCTACCTTGCCGCCGAAAGCCAGAGCCAGGGCCTGATGGCCCCCGCAAATACCGATCACCGGTACCTGCATTTCTTCCACCATCACCTTGAGTGAATTGAAAAAGTTCTTCAAATCGCTCGCATTCTTGCCCTTGTACCGGCACCACGGAATTCCGTTTGGGCTGAGAGCGAGAAAGGCAGGCCTAATCCGAGCAATGTTTTCCACCGTCGTATCTTTGAAGGGAATGATAATACCACGGCCTTCGGCACCCAGGCGTATCAGTTTGTCTCTGACAATTTCGGCCTGCTTGGAGGTTTGTCCGGTAAAGAGATTAACCACAATCCAGACTTGGGACACTCCCGAAAGTGGTTGGGGGCTCGCGCGCTCGCCCACGGCAGCAGGCTCAGAGTTATCTTTGGCCGCGGATTGGCTGGGGGCTAAGGCAGACAGCGGGATGGCAACCAGGAGTATTAACCATAGGCGTAAACTCATCTCCAACTACCTTTCCAGTCTCCTGAGGAACTCAATAACAAAGCTAATTTGACACGAAATCGGCCAAAAAGTAAAGAAAAATCTGATGGAAAGACACAAGACACACGATGAAGTGTGAGGGATTAGTTGGTAGGCTCCTAAGTCATATTGAAAACCCTGACAGGATGAAGAGCGATTTCATCGGCTTTAGGTTCGGGCCGCGTCAGGATCAAGAAATCACCTGATCTTGACACAACTCTGAATAGTCTTTTCGTTGGATGCTCAGATGAAACTGCACGGTGCAGGCAGGATCTCGACACAAAAACGGGATTCCCCTTCATGAGCTTGACCATTTCCGAGAGTGGAGTCTCGATTTCCGGAATGTGAGACAACGCTGAATTCAGCCCTATCAGACTTGCGGAAACTTTATCCGGGCCTTCATTCATAAGCTGGTCGAAAGTCAAGGCGTCCTTGAGTTTGAATTGTCCACAGGCGTCCCTTCGGAGACTCTCCAGCCTGCCTCCTACTCCCAGGTCACGGCCTATGTCCCTGGCAACGGCCCTGGCGTACGTTCCTCTGGAACAAATCATATCGAGATCGAGAAAAGGCTCTTCCCATTTCTTGATGGTCAGAGAAAATATCTCCACCTTTCGAGGAGATAGATCTGGGAAAACCCCTTTCCTGGCCAGTTTGTAGAGCGGGACCCCTGCTTTTTTTATGGCTGAAAAATGTGGAGGAACCTGGTGAATCACTCCCCTGTATCGTTCTACCACCTCTTCAATGCGGTTCCTTTGGATTCCCGAGACATCTGAGGACCGGAGCACGTTGCCGTCACGATCATCAGTGTCTGTCTCCTCTCCCAGACAAACCGTCAGAGTATAGTTCTTGGGGTTTTCATAAAGATAGTCGAGCGCTCGAGTGGCCGCTCCGATCAGCATGACCATCAAGCCTGAGGCTGCCGGATCAAGCGTTCCTGAATGTCCCACTTTTGCAGGTTTTACCACGCGCTTGAGTACTCGAACGACATCGTTTGAAGTCATTCCTTCGGGTTTATCCACCAGGAGTATGCCGTGCATGAGCCCTATCCGTATGAAACTGAATTACATTGCAGGTGGAGCGCTGTTGTCCTGCGCCTGCAAATAAACGCTATCACATTGAATCTTGGTCGATTTGTCTTACAACTGCGGGAGACCGGGCCAGTATTTTCGCTGGGTCAAAAGGACTTCCTTGAGTCTGTTCTTGAATCCCGTACCCAGTGTGTCCCAGGATGGTCGGGGTGGAAGGCCGTCATTCTGAGGGTCATAATATGACATCTTCAAAAGAATGCGCCTCACGGAATTTTTCAGCGCGACCAGATTATAGCCGCCCTCAAGAGTCAACACCACTCGTCCCGAACAGCATTCTTCCGCCAGGCTCATAAGTATTTGTGTCATCTGCTCGTACCCCTGTTCGGTAACGTTCATACCGCCCAAGGGGTCGCTCTCGTGAGTATCAAAGCCTGCCGACACCAAGATCAGCTCGGGCCTAAAAGACTCGACAAGAGGAGCCACGAGCGATTGGAACACCGCAAGGTACTCTGCATCGCCTGCTCCGGCAGCCAGAGGAATATTTACCGTGAAGCCCTCACCGCGACCGTATCCTACCTCTCTGATTCCTCCTGTTCCCGGATAGTGCGGAAATTGATGAGTTGATATAAAGAGTACTTCGGATTCCTCGTAAAAAGCATTCTGAGTACCATTTCCGTGGTGAAGGTCCCAATCCACTATAGCCACACGTTGCAGCCCGTGGTGATTCAAAGCGTGACGCGCGGCCACCGCTATGTTGTTGAAGAAACAAAATCCCATAGCCCTGCGATGTTCGGCGTGGTGGCCCGGAGGCCTGACCAAAGCGAAGCCGTTGCGTACTCTGCCGTCCATTACGGCATCCACCAAGTTGAGAAGCCCTCCAACAGCAATTGAGGCTGCATCCCATGAATGAGGACACGCTGAGGTGTCGGCATCCAGGAATGTGTTTCTGGCCCCGGCGGTGGCCGCTATGTTACTAACGTATCGAGGATCATGGTTGCCGGCAATTTCTTCCTGGGACGCCTGTCTAGAGGGAATCTGCACCAGTCGCAGAGTGGGACCTATTTCATCGATCATGTCATATATAACATGAAGCCGTTCTGGGCTTTCGGGATGGTATATCCCCATGTCGTGTTTCAGAAAAATTCCGTCCCTAACTATTCCGCTGGGCCTCATGACGTTTGCCGCCTTCGACAGGAATCAAGACTTGCCTCAGAAACACGTCCTTAAGAGCTACGCAGCCCCGTTATTAATATTTTGTACAGGCATCACAAAACTAACACTCTGCTTTTGACCAGTCAATGGTTTTCACCCTGCCGATGCGGGCGTTGTGATAGCTTTACGAGCCTATCCACCCATTTTTGCGTCTGGGGCTGAGTACACGACTCGCGATCTTATCCGCGAATAGCTATTCAGGTGACAATTTTTCAGATTTGAATTTGAATATCCACAATATTCTTTTCTTGAAGGTCATTAACGCGTATGTTCTCAATCCAGGTGTGTTAGTTGTCAAAATTCTTGTCCGAAAGCCGGAATTCACGGGAATGATAGCCAATATCTAAATTGATCAAATTAAAAAGACTTTTGGCAACCACTCTATGCTTTGAAACGAATATTTCGTCATTCTTTGACAAGGCGTCGCTCTATGGATGAGGAGGATTCACTCATGCTGCTTGCTGTTGATGTAGGCAATACCAACACGGTCATAGGCATATTCGAAGGAAACAGGGCGCTGGGTTTCTGGCGGATCCGAACTGTAGAAGACTCGACTGCCGATGAGTATTGGATGATGCTTCGGAATTTAGCTGCCATAAGTGACATAGACTTTTTAAAAATCGACGGCATCATTATTGCCTGCGTTGTGCCCACACTGTTGGGAGCCCTTGAGGATCTGTGCAAACAGTGTCTGAAAATTCGGCCGTTATTTGTAGGCCGGGGTATCAAGACCGGCATGCCCATAAGGTATGACAATCCCAAGGAAGTGGGGGCCGACCGCATAGTCAATGCGGTAGCTGCTTATGAGAAGTACCATTCCCAGTTGATAGCCGTTGATTTTGGAACGGCAACTACCTTTGATTACATCAATGAGGCAGGAGAATATGAGGGAGGAGCAATTGCTCCAGGCGTCAAGATCGCTGCTGAGGCCTTATTCCAGGAGGCTTCCAAGCTCTTTCGCGTCGAGTTGATTGCCCCTGAACGCGTCATTGCCAAGGATACCGCTTCAGCCATTCAATCGGGCATCATATTTGGTTATGCGTCATTGGTTGACGGGATACTGTTGAGGATGTTCGACGAATTGAGGTCCAGGCCGAAAGTGGTGGCCACTGGGGGATTGGCTCGTGTTATCACTGTTGAAACAAAATTTGTCGATGAAATAGACGACAACCTCACAATGGACGGGCTCCGAATCCTCTACGAGAGAAACAAGCCGTCCAGGAAAGCCTGACGTCGAATTACACCCTCATTGAGATGGTAAAAAACTCCGCAGCGTTTTTCCAACAGATTCGTTCCAAAGATTCGGCCGGCAACCCCATGCTGCAAAGGCGCTTCAGCTCACGATCCCACGCATACGGTATATTTGGAAAATCGCTCCCGTACATGATACGATCCATACGCATGTCCTCAAGGGGAACCGGATTGATTAACGGCAAATAATCAGCCAGCCCCATGGCGACATCAATCCAGAGGTTATCGTATTGATTCAGCAATAGGTGGTACGCCGCAAACTCATCAGCCCCCAGGTGTGGAACACATATTCTGAGGCTTGGATAGGAGATGAGGACCCGCTCAAGTTTTTCCGCATTGCATAACAGGAACGGATCGGTCTGATATGCATAATGAGGGTTTTTCGGCTGGCGACCAACATGCATGACCAGAGGCTGGGAATACTCTGAGCACGTTTCAAATATGTCGAGCATCTCTTCGCCGTCCAGATCAAAATACTGGACGTGGGCATGGAGTTTCACGCCTCTGAGCCCCATTCTAAACGCATCCACGAGAATGCCCCGTGCCGCGTCTTCTCCTGGAAAAACCGTTGCTGTCCCGGTAAGTTGAGGGTATTTTTCCAACAGTGTAGCCATAAAGGCGTTTAAACCGGGAGCTATGGCCGGCCTGTGCGCATAATGCAACGCGACGATGTGGGCTATGCCGCGTTCAAGGAGAAAATCTATGACTCCTTGCGAGGACAGGCGATAACGAATAGGCCACGCGAATTCGTCAAACCACCTCCAGATAGCCTGAAATAACTCGTCTGGAAAAACATGGACATGTGCATCTATTACGCGGGGCGCCGCCTCGGGAATTCGCTCACCTTCAGGGTCACACAACGCGGCTAAGGGCATTTTCAGCAACAGCTTACTCCGTGTTCGAGTCTACCAGGGTCCGAGCTACAGGCAATGGAACATAAAGCAGTTCTCAAAAGTTGTTACCGATTGGCGGCAGGTTTTGAGCATCCGTCCCAGCCTAACCGAAAAGACTTTTGAGAAGCGAAATAACATTGACGGGCAGAGACGCCCGTCACTACCAAAACCTTCTCGTAAACGGTGTTACTTGTGTGAAAGCAAAGCGTATAGGACGCGACGATAGCAAAATCCGCGTAATGTTGCTATACAAGTTCGTGGTTTTTTCGAAACCGCCGTTTCGCAATTGACTCAGCTCGAAGACAGAACTCTTTCAAGAGCCTTTGGCAGGGATGGCAGCAGATCTGCGACTGAGCAGGCGGGTGAGGGATTTGCGAGCAGCCCCATGAGCCGATTGACTCTAGCCCCTACCAAGGCTGCTTCAGGGACGGATTTACCGGCGGCTATCAGGGCACCCACAATGCCGGTCAGCGTGTCCCCTGTCCCGCCGATAGGCTCCATGGCCGGCACGCAGGGTTCCGAAACCGTATGAAGTATCCCGGCCGACGATGCCACGTAGTCATTTCGGCCCTTCACCAGGAGATGTCGGGAAGAGTTTTCATTCTCGTATGCCCGCTTGACCAATTCGGGAATATCGTCCTCATTTCGGAGCAAGAATCCTCTCGTATAAAATGGATGAGGAGCCGATTCGTCGGCAAGGAAGGCCATTTCTCCGACATCCGGGGTGAAGAGGTCATAGGACGCTGCAAAACCGCTCATCTTGGCCACATACATATAACCCGCATCCGCCACGAGTTGCGGTCTCGAAGGCAGATCATCCAGTGCCAATAAAACCCTGTTATGCCAGTCAACATCCGGCTGAAGGTAATGAAATACTATGAGGTGATCCTGGTAGGCCTGGAGATTTTCCACAAGATGACGGTACAGTTGGATGCTTCCTTCTCCTCGGCCGGTATCGCCTACCAGCAGGGCGCGGGGATTCCCGATACCCAGAGCCTCTGCCGTCGCGCAAGCAGCTCCTAACAGGGCCGGGGTTCCTCTAGCCACTTTCACGGCCTCGCCATCAAGATGCAGCGTGCCGCCGGCGAGTCTGCACCGAGCGTTGAGGATCGGGAAATCGTCTGATGCGACGGTTCCTACTATAAGCCAGGACATTGCCTTTTCGACTCCTCCAAGGCCAACTGAAGTGCATAACCGCATAGGGTACGACCGATTGTTCGGGGTTCAGGAGCCTCATACAGCCTTTTGCCTACCAACCGGTCCGCGAGGTATGGAACATCCGGACACCCGCCGCCGGAAACGTTGACGATTCTTAAATCCTCTTTCCTGATCGTTATCTTCATGTTGGCAGCACGGACCATGAGATAGTCACCGAAATCCTTGACCTGATAAATGCTCACAGGTTCCAGGAGCGGATCTTTCAAAGAGAGAACTTGAAGAGGCAGGATTCGAGCTTCGGACAAGAGGGTCGAGACTCTCAATACCGCCGTCAAAGGAAATACTATGGCGAGGTCGCATCCGGTTTGGACTTCCGGCGGAGGCCCTTTAACCTGAATGTCGATTCCCGCGTTCTTGAGCAAGGTTTCAGCCTTTATAACTTCACTTGTGCTGTCGAAAATCATAAGTCCCTTCGTGGAATCAGTGGCTCTCCCGGACCGCTCATTTTTTCCAGGTCTCACAAATCTTGAAACGATTGTCGCAAGCATATTCATGAGCGCTTCAACCTCAGACGATATTCATCACCATCTTGCACTACGTGGTCCACCAGCCAACCCTGACTGATCGCTGCCCGACCGACGTTCTCACGACTCGTTTCATTGTCCACGACAACCTCGATCTCGCCGGTCTCTATTTCCTTTAACCTTGATAAAGTCAGCAGCACCGGTTGCGGGCACGACAACCCCCTTGCGTCAACTATTTCTGCCATAGAAATGCTCCTTAGGCTCCAACTTTCCCCAAGTTGGTGACACCGATGTACAGACATATCAACAGAGCACCTACCAGCCCCACAACGCCGTGGGCACCCAGTCCGGCAGGTGACGAAGCCAACCCAAAATTGTGGGCAAGAGCAGCTCCGGCTATCATGCCGAGCACACACATCGCCGCATCTCCATCACCCTCACCGCTCAGAAAAACCTGCCTGCCCGGACAGCCGCCTGCCAAAGCAAAAGCCAAGCCGGCTACGAACATTCCTGAAAAGTTCCAGAATACCAGGGTGTGAGCTACGGGCTGACCTTGGAACCCCGGGTGAAACTGTCCTGCAACCAGGTTGGTGAACCAGGCGGCGACCACCAGGGCCAGGGCTCCGGAAAACAAGTGAAAATGTCTGAATAGAATGAGATCTCGAAACGCTCCCATCGTGCAGAAGCGGCTGCGCTGCGCAAGGATGCCGACTATGAGTCCCACTCCCACTGACGCCACCAGCGAGGCGTGCTGCGAGCCCGGTCCCTTCACACTGTAAAACAGAACGTCGTTCTTGGCTTCGCCGGGAATCTGCGGGAATATAAATCTTAGACAGAGCAACCCCAAAGCGACTAAAGGCATCAAGAAACCCAGCCAATAGTTCTGCTTCGTGCTCCGCCCGAGGGTGTAGCCTGCCCTGAAGAACAATGTTCCCGCGAACACCCCGCAAATCAAACCAGCCAGACCGAAAAGAGCATTTCCATCGCCGCCGGCCAGTCTCAGTAACACGCGCCAAGGGCAGCCCAAGAATACCAATGCACCTATCATGGCACACATTCCCAGAATGAACCTGGCCAGAGGTGCTGATCCTCCTCTTGGCTTGAACTCCCGGACATAGAATGCAGCCAGGAACGCCCCAAGAATGAACCCCAAAATCTCCGGCCGAAGGTATTGAACCAGTTCGGCCCTGTGCAATCCCAGTGCTCCGGCAATGTCCCTGTTAAAGCAGGCAACGCAAATTCCCATGTTACCGGGGTTGCCGAGCTTCTGTAACAGCGCCGCCAAAATTCCGATTACCGCGCCGACGACCACCATTCCCTTGGTCGTGGCAAAGAAATTCCTTACGGACTCCATCCCGAACCCCCTAGAATTGAACGTTACCGTGGATAGTTATAGATCGGGTATGCCTATTTGTCAAATAGATATCGTCTATGTGAAGGCGTGGTGTTTTCTCTGTGAGCCGTTCATCGAGGGCGCATACGGGATTCATCCAGGCCGCCAATATCTCAAATCGAAGCGACATGAAATGGTCGGCGATGAAACAGTAGCAAAAAACCACAAGGCGGGCTTGAAATTTGGATCGGCTGGTCTTGCAAGTTGTCTTTTTGTGTTTATCATAGCATTGAGTCCTTCAGCTCCGCCCCCCCCAGGAGCAAGGGGCTTGACTGCCTCCGGGATTGCGATGGATCCCGGGGGCTCTAATTTCGAGAATTGGTATAGCAGCAAAAAGAAACCCCGCAGCGGTCGAGGCCGATGCGGGGTTTTTCTATCAGGCAGGTGCTCTGTTAGAACACGCCCTTGACCTTTCCGGTTTCCACGTCCACCTCGATCCTGCGGAACGCTGGGTTGGAGCCGGTGCCCGGCATCAGTGAAATGGCTCCGGCGACAGGCACTACGAAGCCGGCGCCGTTATATGTAAGAATGTCCCTGATTGGAAGAATCCAGCCCTTGGGAGTCCCCTTGATATTTGGGTCGTGAGACAGGCTGAGATGGGTCTTCACCATACAGGTTCCGAGTTTGGCCAGAGCGGGATCCGCTTCCATCTTCTTGGCTTTTGCTTCAGCCTCCGGAGTGAAGCTCACGCCGTCTGCTCCATAGACTTCTTTCGCAATGAGTTCGATTCTCTGGCGAAGCGGCAAGCTCAGGTCATAGAGAAATTTGAACTCGTTCTTCTCTTCGCAAGCGTCTACTACAGCATCAGCAAATTCCAAGGCACCGTCGCCGCCTTTGAGCCAGTGTTGCGAAACGGCTGCGCGAGCGCCAGCAGCCTCGGACAGACGCTTGACTACTGCGATTTCATCCTTGGTGTCGGTGTAGAAGGAGTTGATACACACGACCGGATTGATTCCGGCTTTCTTGACCGTCTCAATGTGGTGAATGAGGTTCTTGCAACCCGCTTCGACCCAGCCGACGTTTTCGCCTTCATATTCTTTTGGCATGGGCAAGCCCGGCCTTGGGACGGGAGCGCCGCCATGACATTTCAGGGCACGTATTGTGGCTACCACGACCGCGCAGTTAGGCTGCAGTCCTGAAAAACGACACTTCAGGTTCCAGAATTTTTCAAAACCAATGTCAGCCCCGAAGCCTGATTCCGTGACATGATAGTCTCCGAGCTTAAGCCCGACTCTGTCGGCGATAATTGAGGACTGGCCTATGGCTATATTGGCAAAAGGACCGGCATGAACAAATACGGGCTGCCCCTCAACGCTTTGGAGCAAGTTGGGATTGATCGCCTCAACCATCCACGCCGTCATGGCGCCATCCACCTCAAGGTCGGCGGTCGTCACGGGCTGCCCCTTCTTGTTGTACGCCACCACGATTTTCCCCATGCGTTCACGCATGTCTTTTAGATCGGTGGACACGGCTAGAATGGCCATGATTTCAGAGGAAACGGCGATTCCGAAGGAGGATTTCATCATGAATCCGTCCATCTTTCCGCCGATACCGATGATAATGTTGCGGAGGGACTGGGCGCAGAAGTCCATGATCCATCCGAATTCCACGTTTCTCGGATCGATGTCCAGCCTTGGCATACCCCTCTTGGCCCATTCGGCGTCGTCATAATTGAATTCGTGCTGAATACGGGAGGTGAGGGCCACCATGGCAAGGTTGTGAGCATTCATTATGGCGTTGATATCCCCGGTGAGTCCAAGGGAAAAAGGCGTCAGCGGTATACACTGAGCCAAACCACCGCCTGCTGCCGACCCTTTGATGTTCATCGTCGGACCGCCGGATGGCTGTCGAATTGCCGCAATCACATTCTTGCCACGTTTGCCCAGGCCTTCAACAAGTCCCATGGAGCTTGTGGATTTGCCTTCTCCCAATGGAGTCGGCGTGATCGCGGTCACGTCTATGTATTTTCCGTCAGGTTTGCCGGAAACACGCTTCAGTACCTTGGTGAAGTCCACTTTTGCCACGTAGTGGCCGTGAGGCAAAAGTTCTTCTTCCGTCAACCCCAACTCATCGCGGAGTTGGTATACGGTTTTCATTGTTTTTTCGGCTTCTTCAGCTATCTGCCAATCAGCCATCTTGGTCGGGTCAAGAGCCATCGATACCTCCTGTGTCACTACTGGCCGCTCATAATGCGGTGCTTAAGCTGGTCGTTTCAATGAACTGTGGTTTGTTGTAAACATAAGGCGGGAAAACCTCTCAAGTTTAGTCTTAATAACCTAGAATAGCAAGAAAAAAGTTCCAGAGGAGACCACCTACGCTTGTCTCAGAAAATCTGCGGCATTTTTGAATACTGACAGACCTTCTCCATCTTCAGGTAACGCATCCCTGGTCCACCTGGGGTGATTCGTGCGGTGGAGAAAACACTCAGGATGGGGCATCAACCCAAACACGCGACCCGATGGATCACACACGCCGGCTATGGCTTCTTCGGAACCGTTGGGGTTATAGGGATATTCCATCGTCGGGCTGCTGCCATCGGACGATGCGTATCTTAACGTTGCCTGATGGGCCCTGGTGAGGGCAACGGCCATGTCAGGTTTGCGGCCTACGATCTTTCCCTCTCCATGTCGAATTGGCAGGTACAGAGCGGACAATCCCCTGGTGAAAATACATGGCGACTTTCGATCCACCAAAAGGCTGACCCACCTGTCTTCAAATCGGCCTGAGTCGTTTGCAGTCAGAGTGAAATCTCGGGCTGTGTAGTCCCCATTAATCGCCGGCAACATTCCCAGCTTGATAAGAAGCTGAAACCCATTGCATATACCGAGAAGTAGTCCCCCCTCTGAGACAAATCTCATTAGCCGGTCGATGAGCCTGTCGTTATTTATGCGGGAATGCCGAATGCGGTTGGCACAGGCTTGAGCAGCTCCCAGATCGTCTCCGTCCAGGAAGCCTCCGGGAAAGACTACCATCTGGTAATTCGCGGGATCCGCTTCGCCATTGGCCAGGAAATTCAGATGCACCAGATCAATCCGGTCAAAGCCTGCCAGCTCAAGCGCTCGTCTGGTTTCCAGTTCGCAGTTGATACCATGACCGGTCGGAACCAGGGCACTAATCTTCATGTGTTCTCTTGATGGTTACGGATAAATGACGGAGTGTAGCGACGCATACCCCCACCTCGAGCGACGCATGAGTCGCCCCTCTGCTCAAAATCACAGGCCTGAATGCGAATCGGTATGTGTGAAGGATGCCGGTACCTATTTCTTTTCCGTCCTATCGTTGATACTTCCCTCAACCCCTCTAGAACAGCGGTTTCACTGATTCTACCGCCACATTCAGGTAGGTAGTTGGGAATATCCCTATGTAGAGCACTGCCGTAACGGCAACGCTCAGGGCGACCACTGTAAGCGGACCGAATTGAAGCTTCTGGGGCTCTATTTCCGGAGCCTCCATGTACATTTTCATTATTACCCGGAAATAGTAAAAAACCGATGCTGCACTGGTCAAAACGCCGATGATGACAAGCCATATATAACCGGTATTAATCGCAGCACTGAAAACTGTGAACTTGCCGACAAAGCCGGCCGTCGGCGGAATTCCTGCCAGCGAGAAAAGGAATATTGACATTACAAGAGCGAGAAGCGGATGGACTCTGGCCAGTCCTCTGTAGTCATCGATCAGGACATTGGCTTCACCCTTGCGTCCCACCAAGGCCACCACGGCAAATGCGCCAAGGTTGGTGAATGTGTAGGCGAGCAGATAGTAAAGGACGGCTGCTGTTCCGGCTTCCTTTCCCGCAACCATTCCGACGAGTATGTAGCCGGCATGTGCTATACTGGAATACGCCAGCATTCTCTTGATGTTTTCCTGAGTGAGTGCCGCGAGATTCCCCAGAATCATGGTCAGGACAGCCAAGCCCCAGAGGATCGGCGCCCAATTGATCTGAATGGCGGAGAGCGCCTCAAAGAAAACCCGCATGAACGCAGCAAACGCCGCTGCCTTGACCCCCACCGACATGAACCCCGTGAGCGGCGCGGGAGCACCCTCATAAACGTCGGGTGTCCACATGTGGAATGGTACCGCTGCCACCTTGAAGGCAAAGCCGGCCAGCAGGAGACCCATGCCGAGCATTCCCATTGAGTAGCCGGGCATTGCGGTGAAATACTTCGTCATAGCCGGCAAAGCCAGAGATCCGGCGGCCCCATAGATCAAGGCCGCTCCGTAGAGGAATATACCACTGGAGAATGCACCCAAAATAAGGTACTTAAGCGCAGCTTCACTTGACTTTTGGTTGTCGGGAAGGATCCCGGTAAGCACGTATATCGAAATTGACAACGTTTCGAGACCTACAAAGATGATCAGGATGTGGGTTCCCGAAACCATAAACATCATTCCTGCTGCAGCGAAAAGGAGGAGCACGAAGTACTCATATAGCTCCAACCCCTCGTCGTACAGATAACGGACCGACATGAGAGCCGTCAATCCAGTAGAGATGAGGATGAGAAGGTTAAAAAACCACGAATATGGATCCAGGGAAATCAACCCCCCGAAGGCCGGTTTGTTCAGCAATCTGATGGGGCTGTTGGCCCAGAAGGCTATCAAAATTCCCGCCAGGCTTATCAAGGCCGCCGTTGTGGCTGCTCCCTTGCGAATAAATAAGCCCGCTATCATGACAATCAAACCGGTGATACACAAAATCAGTGCCGGGAGAATGCCTCCGAGATTAATCTCAGGTACTGGGATCATCCAGATTGCTCCTAATTATGACTAAAGGTTGTTGACATTGTATTGCCCGTGGGTCACCTGCCGTCGGAAGGGCCGGAAAGCGTAAGCCTGATTGCCGTCTCATCCGTGGCCGACTGCTTCCGTGCCTTTTCCATATCAAGAACGGCTCCCCTTTTCTTTTCCACGAGTTGGATGAAATTCTTGACCGACGGTTCCATAGGCCGCAGGAAGGTGTTAGGATAAACACCAATCCACACCACAAAGACCAGAAGCGGCATGAGGACCACTATTTCTCTGGCGGTTAGATCTGGCAATCCAAGGTTCTTAGGGTTGGTCACCTCGCCGAACATGACTCTTTGGAACATCCAGAGCATATAGACCGCAGCGAAAATCACTCCGCTGGCCGCGAGGACAGCGTACCACGGGAATACCTTGAAGGTTCCGAGAAGGATCAGGAATTCCCCCACGAAGCCGTTGAGTCCCGGAAGGCCGATGCTGGAGAGGGTAAAAACCATGAAAAAGACCGCAAACAAGGGCATAACTTTGGACAGCCCTCCGAAATCTGCGATCATTCTGGTGTGCCTTCTCTCGTAGATCATCCCAACGATAAGGAACAGGGCTCCTGTGCTCAAACCGTGATTAATCATCTGGATCAGGCTACCTTCTAGCCCCTGGGTGGTCATAGCGAACATGCCGAGCACGACAAATCCTAGGTGGCTTACGCTCGAGAAAGCTACCAGCCTCTTGACGTCAGTTTGAACCATTGCCACCCAGGCCCCGTATATAATCCCTATTAGGGACAGGACGCATATCCACCAGGTGGCATCCATGGCCGCATTGGGAAAAAGCGGTATGGCAAATCTAATGAAACCATAGGTTCCCATTTTCAACAACACGGCGGCCAGAACTACGCTGCCCACTGTGGGGGCTTCCGTATGCGCATCCGGTAGCCACGTATGAAATGGAAACATGGGGACCTTGATGGCAAAAGCCAGAAAGAAAGCCAAAAACATCCAAAATTGGGCGTCAATGGGCACTGGAAATTCGTAAAGCTTCAGAAGATCAAAGGTATAGACGCCGCTGCTGCCACCGGCCATAAAGTATAGCGCCAAAATAGCAACGAGCATCAGCAGGCTTCCTACAATTGTGTACAGGACGAACTTGATCGCTGCGTACAGCCTTCGAGCCGGATTGCCCCACACCCCGATGAGCAGGTACATGGGGATGAGCATGATTTCCCAGAACACATAGAACAGAAACAGGTCCAGGGAAACAAACACTCCTATCATTCCAGTTTGCAGGAACAAGAGGCAAATGAGGAACTCTTTGACTCGGACCTTTATATCTCGCCAGGATGCCAAAATGAGTATCGGCCCCAGCAAGGTGGTGAGGAGCACGAGGAAGAGGCTGATGCCGTCTATGCCCATTTTGTAGGAGATTCCCCATTCTCGGACCCATGGACGGTATTCGACGAGTTGCATAGCCGATGTAGAAGGATCGAACAGGGAGTACACCGCCAAGCTCGCGAAGAAATCCACCAGCATGAAAAATAGGGCCACCATGCGGAGAAGCTCATGGGAGTGCCGATTAAGGAAAAGCAAAAGCACCACGCCCACCAGCGGAATGAAAGTTATGAAGCTAAGAAAACATGGGAAACACGCATTCTCCATGAACGGAACTCCTCCGTGTCCTATCTCAATACAAGATAGCCTATTACAGCCAGGACGCCCACCAGAAAGGAGAGGGCGTAGTCCTTGACAAGGCCGGTCTGTATCCATCTCAAAGCGCTGCCCCAGGCTCTCACTACCGTGGCAGCCCCATTCACTATGCCGTCGATCACCGCATCGTCAAAAGCCTTCCACAGAAATCTGGAAAATTCTACGATAGAGTTGACAAACAGCTTATCGTAGAGTTCGTCGATCCAGTACTTGTGGTAGACAAGACTATAAAGCCCAGGGAACTTCCGGATAAACCTGTCTGGAGCCGCGGGATCGCTGATATACATCCGTCGAGCAAAGAGCAGACCCACGATTGCTATGGCCAGGGAGACGCCCATAAGGGTCAATTCCGCTGTCAGGCTGTGGTGTCCACCGTGATGTGCCCCATGTTCAATAATGTCTTTCGCCGGCTTAAAAACAGGAGCGATAAAATCCCCGAAACGGTTTGCTCCCTCGAATATTGGTATTCCCACGAGACCTCCCACGAGGGACAGGATGGCTAGTATCATGAGAGGAACCGTCATGATGGGAGGGGATTCATGGAGGTGGTGTGCGGTTTCATGGTCCACTCTCGATTTTCCGTAGAAGGTCATAAAGACGGACCGAAACATGTAGAATGATGTCATGACCGCTGCAACGGCTCCCACAATCCAGAATCCGAGGTTTCTCGTAAATGAATAATAGAGTATCTCGTCCTTGCTGAAGAAACCGGCAAACGGGAAAATACCTGCAATGGCCAACGTGCCGAACAGGTAAGTCCAGTGGGTGTAGGGAAGCTTTTTCCTCAGGTCACCCATCTTTCTCATGTCCAGTTCTCCGGACATGGCGTGCATAACACTGCCGGCGGCCATAAACAGGAGAGCCTTGAAAAAGGCATGGGTCATGAGATGGAATATGCCTGACGCAAAGGCGCCTACTCCACATGCCATGAACATGTAACCAAGCTGACTTATGGTAGAATATGCGAGCACGCGTTTAATGTCGAACTGGGTTATACCGATAGTGGCGGCAAAGAATGCCGTGGCGCCGCCGATGACGGCCACAACGGTCAGGGATATCGGCGCCAGGGCGAACAAGACGCTGCACCTGGCCACCATGTATACACCCGCGGTGACCATTGTGGCGGCATGTATCAAGGCGCTGACCGGGGTTGGACCCTCCATGGCATCCGGAAGCCATGTGAACAGAGGGATTTGAGCTGATTTCCCAGTGGCCCCTACAAACAGCAACAAAGTAATCAAGGTCGCCATGAGGCTGCCCTGGGTCAGTTTGTCGGGCGCCGCTCCAAAAACGTCGGTGTAATTGAAGGTGCCGAATGTCATGAAAATCAGGAACATGCCGAGCAGGAACCCGAAGTCTCCAACCCTGTTAACAACGAAGGCTTTCTTTCCCGCATCAGAGGCCGATTGCTTTTCGTAATAATACCCGATGAGGAGATAGGAACACAGCCCGACACCTTCCCATCCTACGAACATCAGCAGGAAGTTATTCGCGGAAACCAGGATGAGCATGTTAAAGACGAAGAGATTCAAGTAGGAGAAGTACCTGCGGAATCCGTATTCTCCATGCATGTAACCAATTGAGTACGCATGAATAATGCAGCCCACACCGCTTACTACCATCATCATGACGATGCTCAATGGATCTACCAGAAAACCTATCGGCACGTTCATGTCCCCGGAAAGCATCCAGGTGTACACGACTTTCTGGACCGACCGGGAAGCCGGAGCCATTCCGATAAGCTCAAGAAAGATTAAGAGAGCAACCACAAAGGAAGCTCCAACCGATGCGGTACCTATCCAGCCGATTGCCTTTTCGGAAAAACGTCTTCCGATCAGCCCATTGATGAGAAATCCTATCAAAGGAAAGACAGGTATCAACCAGACTAGATCAGACATTCCAGTCTCCCAGTTTAAAATTCGAGGACATCAGATTCTGCTCCGATTTGAACCGATTGGCACACCGGAAGTGCGCTTACCATCTCATGAGATCGACTTCATCCACATCGATGGAGCCTTTCTGCCTGAAGATGGTTACTGCTATGGCCAGCCCGACGGCAACCTCGGCGGCTGCCACAACCATTACGAAAAGGACTATTATCTGGCCCTCCACGGATTCCATGTAACGAGCCAACGCTATAAAAGTTAAATTCACAGCATTGAGCATGAGTTCCAGGGACATGAGGATCACAATGAGGTTTCGCCTGAACATGACGCCCATAACCCCAAGAGTGAAAAGCGCCGCGGATAAGAATAGATAGTGCTGTAAAGTAACCATTTTCTATTTTTCCCGATTGAAAATAAGGGATCTTAACTCTGTCATCAGCCGCTTGCTGTTTTTCCGGACCTCTTCCTAACCAAGACAACGGCTCCGATGATGGCTGACAAGAGCAGCACGGAAGCAATCTCAAAAGGAAGAAGATAGGTGGTGAAAAGTTCCCGCGCGACTACCTCGGTGTTGGATACTTCACGGGCCTTGTCCAACATGAGAGTTCCTGAGCGAAGGCGTGGGACAAATGCCCCTAAGAGCGGCGCAACCAGCAGCAGTAGAACCAGGGCTCCGGCTACTCCAACCCACCGCCTCACGATGCGAGAATCCTGTGGGAGGCGCAGGTCGTCAAGATTCAAGAGCATGATCACGAACAGGAACAGGACCATCACCGCTCCCGCGTACACAATGAGCTGCACCATCGCGATGAATTCCGCCTGAAGTAGAATGAACAGACCTGCGAGGCCGATCATAGTGAGGATCATGAAAAGAACATTATGGATGGGTCTATGAAGGAAGACCACACAAAAGGCGGATGCAAGGGTTATAGCGCCAATGATATAGAAAAACACTGATTCCATATTCATAACTCCAAAGTCCAGTGACTCGGGATCAACCTAGCCGGCCTTTTTCTGGGATTCATACCGGGGCTGAGGCGGCTCCAAAAGCGTTTCTTTGTCCAGAATAAGGTCTTCCCGACTGTACTCGGACAGTTCGTATGCCGTGGACATTTCTATGGCCTCTTTCGGGCAGACCTCAACGCAAAAGCCGCAAAAAATACATCGGCCCAAGTCAAGCACATATTTATCCGGGTACTTCCTATTGTCGGGTTCCGCTGCGGCCTCTATGCTAATGCAGTCGGCCGGGCACACAGTAGCGCAAAGCATGCATGCCACGCAGCGTATTTTTCCTGACGAATCCTTGGTGAGAACGTGACGACCTCTCCATCTGGGAGCCACATCCCATTTTTCTTCAGGATACTGAAGTGTCACCTTCTTTGAGAAAAAATAACTCAGCGTCAGTTTCAGTCCTTGTAACAGGGGGACAATCATTTCTTCAGGACCTCTTGATCGTATGCGGTTCAAGATTTTGTTTGCACCGCATCTATTTTCCAAACACTTGAAAAATCGTTCACCACGTTCCCTGGGACCGGCAGGAACTCTCAGCGTCCGTACTGCAACCAAATGGTGTATATAAACGCCGTTGCCATCACGTTAAAAATTCCTACCGGCAGGAGAACTTTCCAGCCAAAACTCATAACTCTATCGTAACGCAGTCTGGGATAAGTCCCTCGAATCCAGACAAATACGAACACAAAGAAGAACATTTTCCCAAGAAACCAAACGACCGGTGGTAGGATCGGACCTTGCCACCCGCCGAAATACAGGGTGGTCATGAGGCAACTCAGGAAGAGAAGATGAGCATACTCTCCCAGGTAGAAAAGTCCGAATTTCATGGAGCTGTACTCGGTCTGATAACCGGCCACAAGTTCGTTTTCGCATTCCATGAGGTCAAAGGGCGTACGAGCTATTTCGGCACTCCCTGCAATCAGAAACAATATAAATCCCAACGGCTGTCGAAAGACGTACCAGTTCCAAACCGCACTCTGGGATTCAACTATTTCGGCAAGGTTGAGCGTTCCGGCCAAAATAAGGACACCCAGCACCGAAAGGCTCAGTCCAAGTTCGTAACTAATCATTTGAGCGCCGGCACGAAGTGATCCGAGCAGGGAATACTTGCTGTTGGATGCCCAGCCTCCCAGAATGACGCCGTAGACCCCGAGTGACGATATGGCGAAAATGTATAATATGCCGACATTAAGGTCTGATATTACGCCGTGATTGAGGTCGAATTTAGAGGCATACGGCCCGAGGATGGTCTCCAGACCCAATCCCTTGGCAAAGGGGATTACGGCAAATGGGATCAATGCACAGACAACCACTATCAACGGTGCCACAAGATAGATGATCCTGTTGGCTTTATCTACCGTGATCTCTTCCTTCAACAGGAGCTTGGCGCCATCGGCCAACGGTTGAAGAAGTCCCCAAGGCCCCACACGGTTAGGTCCTATTCGGACCTGAATCCAGCCCAAGACCTTTCGTTCTATAAGTGTCAGGTATGCCACAAAGGTCAGGGCAGCCACTATGACTATGAGGACTTTGACTACGAGCGCAATTACTGGGAGGGCGTATTCCATCAGCGCAACCTCTTCCAATTTCTACACTTTTTCAATATGAATCTTGACTGTAGGCTGACCCCATCGGGTGAGCCGATTGAGACCAAGGGCGGAGAAATGGTACGGAACGATTACCGAACCCTTCAGTGCCCGACGTGACACCCTGACCGGCACCTGTATTGAGGTTCCGTCAGAGGTTGAAATCTTGACCATGTCGCCATCCTTCAATGCCAAGGACTTAAGATCCTTAACGTTCATCTCAGCATATCCGGCCGGACAGACCTCCATAAGAGATGAACTCCACTCTGAAAGCGATCCGGAATGATACTTGACTGTTCCAGGGATCAGATACGTGGGTAAGCCTTCTTCACCTGGAGTCTCCATCTTTGACGCACCTTTGAGCTGGGCTTTTCCCCCGGGAAATCCACCTTCATAAAGGATTTCTTTACCGGGGTCTTCCAAGTCCACGCATGGCCAGGTCAAGCCGGAGTCGCCAAGTCGATCATACGCGATCCCGCCATATACGGGCACCAGGCTGCTTATCTCTCGCATCACCTGACCTGGACCACCGTAAGTCATGGCAGGCTTTCCCATAACGGCAGCCAATGCTGTAAAAATTTCCAGGTCGCTCTTGCCTGCCACGGATTTCATACAAGGCCTCAAACGCTGAACACGTCTATCCGCGCTGGTGTACGTTCCGGACTTTTCAGCAAATGACACGACAGGAAAAACAGCGTGGGCCATTTTGGCCGTAGATGTGAGAAATAGATCTTGCACGACCAGAAATTGAAGATTTCCGAACGCCTTTTCAACAAGAGCCTTGTCCGGATAAACTTCCACCGGATTTTCGCCGACCACATAAAGGCCCTTTATCTCACCGGTTCCAGCTTTCTGAATGATTTGGAGTGCGTCAGAACCGCTCTTATCCGGAATGGGCGAGTCCCAGGCCGCCTCAAACTTCGCTCGAGCAGTCGCATCATCGAGGCGGCTGAATCCGGGCAGAAGGTCAGGGGCAAGACCCATGTCAATGGCCCCTTGGGCGTTAGCCTTTTCGCCCAGTATGAAAACTCCGCAAGATTCTTTACCTATATGGCCGGTCACCAGAGCAAGATTCGTTGCGGCTCCGGCAGTCTCAATGGAGTTTCCGGTCCGGTTCATCCCAGACGCCATCACTATCACGGCCTTTGATGCTCCAGCGTATTCTCTTGCCGCTTCTTTGATCAGATCAGGATCCAGGCCTAAAAGCAGGCTTACCTTTTCGGGCGTATAATCTGCCAGTGACTCGACCAAGGCATCAAAGCCTTCTACTCTAAGGTCAAGTGCTGTTTTGTCGAAAAGTGCTTCATCTATGATGCACTTCAGCATGGCATTAACGACGAGATACTCGGATTCCGGAGGAACCGGTAAAAACAAACCCGAGCGATCTGCAATCTTGGTCTTTATCGAATCGACCACTATGGCCTTTGCCCTGTAGCGACCAGTAGCCAGAATGACCTCGTTCTTTGCGACCGGATGAGTTTCGGTCAGGTCGGCTCCTAACAAGAGTATGACTTGTGCATGCCTGATTTCCCGAAGACAGTTGGTGCTCGCAGGATAACCTAGAGCAGGCCCGATTCCGTCGACCAACGCCCGGTAGGCGTAGCCACCGGCATGATCCAGGTTGGGGGTCTCCATAACAGTCCTGACGAACCGGTTGAAGACGTATGCTTCTTCATTGGTCAATCGCTCCGATCCCAGAGCCGCCAGACTCGCAGGGCCTGAAGCATTCTTGATGGAGTTGAGTCCATCGGCAACGAATTTGAAGGCCTCATTCCAGTCTACCTCCTGGAGAGTGCCATTCTTTCTTATCAATGGCTTAGTCAGGCGTTCCGACGAATAAACGTACGGCCATCCGTATCTGCCCTTCACACAGAGGTTACTTTCATTAGGGCTGTCAGGCGGGGAAGTGACCCAAACGACCTTGTCGCCTTTCTGGCCCAAGACCAATGTGCACCCCAGGCTGCAGAAAGAGCATGTTGTCAGGGTCTTCTTCAACTCGAATTCCCTGCCGGTCCCTACCAGCCATTTTGATGCGATTGCACCGACGGGACAGATGGAAGCGCACTGTCCGCAGAATTCGCAGTCAATGGGTCTTCCGAAATCCGTCGAGACCTCACTCTCCATCCCACGGCGAATAAAGCTCAACTCTCGCTGTCCCTGCACCTCATCGCATACTCGCACGCACATTCCGCACCTGATACACAGGTTCATATTGAAACTGATGAAGTGCGAGTCATTGTCCACGTGGAAGACTCGTGTCTCCCGGTCAAACGGCAGATCAGGGATTTCGTACTCGTGCACAAGGTTCTGGAGCCGGCAGTTACCGGCTGCATCGCAAGTTGGGCAGGAAAGGGGGTGAGACCTCAGCAAAAGGCTCAGTTGCACACGTCGGCTTTCAATGAGTTTTGGGGTATGTGTTGCCACTTGCATGCCGTCACGGGCTGGATTAAAGCATGCAGGCATGGTTCGTGTCCTGCCTCGAGCAGTGACCTCCACCATGCAAAGACGACAGGCCCCGAAGGGTATGAGGCGCTTGTCATGGCACAGAGTTGGAATACGGACTCCTGCCTTCTGCCCTGCCTCCAAAATGGAAGCCCCGCGTTCAACACTAACTTCAATGCCGTCGATGGTCAAAGTAACCATAGAAATTTACTCACAGTAAAGAATGTAAATCAGGCCGAGGCGAATCTGCGCCCCTGAAGCAGGCACAACTTCACTTCGTGCCCGGGGTCATCTTATTGCGCCGAACTTGCAGTTCGTGATGCAGGTGCGGCACTTGGTACACTTGTCGAGTTCGATCCTGGCCACTTGTTTCTTTTCCCAGATAATCGCTCCGGATGGGCAGTTTCTAAAACACAGACCGCACATCTTGCATTTGTCCTCAATCACGACAAAATCTATGAGGTCGGGGCAGACAAGCGCCGGGCAATGTTTGTCCCGAATGTGGGCGTCGTATTCATGCCGAAAATAGCGAATAGTGGACAGCACTGGATTGGCAGCACTCTTTCCCAGACCGCAGTGAGAAGTGTTATTGACGTGGTGCCCCAATTCAACGAGGAATTCTACGTCACCCTCTTGGCCTCTTCCCTCAACTATGCCGGTGAGTTTGTCGAACATTACCTTGAGGCCTTCACGGCAGGGGGTACATTTCCCGCAGGACTCGTCCACGGAGAAATTCGTAAAAAACCTTGCGGTATCGACCATGCACGTGTGGTCGTCCATGACCACGACACCGCCCGATCCCATCATTGCCCCTACACCCTGGAGGGATTCGTAATCGATCTCCACGTCTTCCATGCCATCGGGAATACACCCTCCGGACGGACCTCCGATCTGAGCGGCCTTGAACTTACGTTTCTTGGGTATACCTCCGCCAATATCGAAAATAAGGCTCTTCAAGGTGGTGCCCATGGGGACCTCAACGAGCCCCACGTTGTTCACTGAACCAGTGAGTGCGAACACCTTGGTACCTTTGCTACCCTCGGTGCCGATTGAGGCGAACCATTCTCCTCCATTGAGAATGAGCGGGTTTAGATTGGCAAAAGTCTCAACGTTGTTAAGGTTGGTGGGTTGGCTCCACAGCCCTGCTTCGGCGCTGCGCGGCGGTTTGATGCGTGGCATCCCCCGTTTGCCTTCAATGGAATACATCAGTGCGGTAGATTCACCGCACACAAACGCCCCCGCTCCCGGGGCTATTCCTAAGTCAAAATTAAAACCGCATCCAAGTATGTCTTTGCCGAGCAGTCCGTAATCCCTGGCATCTTCAATAGCTTTCTGAAGTCGCTGAATAGCAAGGGGATATTCGGCTCGCACGTAAATATATCCTTGTTCTGCTCCTATGGCATAGCCCGATATTGCCATACCTTCGAGGACCGAGTGCGGGTCGCCCTCCATAACCGAGCGGTCCATGAATGCCCCTGGGTCGCCTTCATCGCCGTTGCAGATGGTATATTTGGGGAAACTTTCATACTTTCGGCATTCTTCCCATTTCAAACCGGTCGGGAAACCCCCGCCTCCCCTGCCTCTCAGACCGGACTTCTTGACCTCCTCGATCACCTGTTCCGGCGTCATGTCCTGAAGAGCCTTGGCAAGCGCTGCATAACCGTCTCGGGCGATATATTCGTCTATGCTTTCGGCGTCTATCAGACCTCTGTTGCGGAGCACTATAAGTCTCTGCAGGCTGAAGAAACCGATATCTTTCATCAAAGGAACTTTGTTTTTGGTTAATTCTTCTTTGAAAAGGAGTTTCTCAACGATCCTTCCTTTGAGTACGTGCTCTTCGATTATCAGGGCAGCGTGTTCAGGTTTGACCTGATTGTAGAACACTCCGTCAGGGTACACCACTACGAGGGGTCCCATTGCGCAAAAGCCATTGCAACCAGTCATTACAATTTGAACTTCATCATGGAGATTTCTCTTGCTCAATTCCTGTTCAAGGGCTGCCTTCACTTCCAGTGAACCACTCGCCATGCACCCTGTGCCTGCACACATCATGAACTGCATTCTATATGCCGGGCTTGCACTCATAACCTATTCTCCAGCGGGTTTCCGATACCGAATTCGGGCTAGGATTCTATCTGGCAATCTGATGTTCAGTCTCAACTCTCTAAGTCGCCGTTGTCTCACTTCCACGGGCCAGAGCGTAGTCCTCAACGACCTTCCCGGCCATCACGTGTTCCTCGAAAATGCGAACGGCTTTTTCTTTATTGAGAGAGATATATTTCACGGGAGCCTGGTCTATCAGTTCGACCGTTATCATGGGCTCTTTAGCGCACAAGCCCGCGCATCCCGAGTTCGTCAGCATAATATCCATAATTTCACGCTGACCCATGAGGTCCCTAAAGACTCCCATGACTTCTCGGGCTCCTGCGGCAATACCGCAAGTTCCCATGTACACTGTGATTTTACCCCTGAACTGTCCTTCCCTGAGAACCATTTTGGACCGTTCGCGCTCTTTGATCTTTTTCAGGTCCTGAATGGAAATCTTTGCCACGATGATTCCTCCCGAAGGATTACTTCAAATGAAGATGAGCCTTCCCAACAGAATGGGGTTTTCGGATATTTCTGGTTTACTTTTCCCGAGCCATGATAAGAGTCGTTCCCTTCCGTTGAGTCACATTACGTCTCCTGTCGAGCTTACTGATAAGCCTCCAGAATCGACAGTGTGTCCTTCGGTTGGATGTTCCCGTGAGTATCCGTACCCACCAACATGACCGGCGCCAAACCACATGCTCCAACACATCGGACCGCCTCGAGAGAGAACCTCTTGTCGGCCGAGGTCTCCCCTACTTTTATACCCAGTCCCCTGATGATATTTCCCAGCATCTCCTTCGAACCCTTTACGTAGCACGCGGTGCCGAGACATAGGCGAATTGTATGTCTACCGCGAGGCGTTATCGTGAAGAAGGAGTAAAAAGTTACCACGCCGTAAATGTGAGAAGCAGGGATATTCAAACCTTTTGCCAGAGTACGCTGGACCTCCATGGGGAGATATCCAAACATGTCCTGAGCTTCCTTCAAGGCAGGTATGAGATACCCCGGGCCCCCGGAATATTTGTCGATAATCCCATCAAGTTTTTCCAGTTCTTCCGGCGGTATAACTTCTATTTGCGATTCTGCATTTTTCTTTAACTGGGCGTCTCGTTCTTCCACTTTTCTTTCGCTCCATCAACCCTATAATCTGTCTCAAGCAACTTCCTGAAGACCAGAATCAAGGTTCTCTCGGATCAGACTTACAACGACCGGACTGTTAAGCGGAATTTCTTCCAGCTCTGAACGTAGTTCCCGGGTATCGAGGACGTATTCTCTTGCTTCTTTCCTGTGGGTGTAGACGAAATCCACTTCCGGATTACCTTCTATAAGGGTAAGCATGGTGGCGGCCATGTCGCCCATAGGTTTTCGATCTATATGGCTGTGGCTCATGAACACTGTTACCATGGTTCCCAGGCCGGGAGTCGAACTAATCGAAAGATCTCCGCCTGCTTCCCGAGCTGATTGTTGAAACAGAGACAGTCCCAGTCCCACTTTTCTGGTAGTTCGTGTGGTCACAAATGGATCCAGGACTCTTTCGAGAAACTCGGGTGCCATCCCACGACCGTTATCCTCTATCATTATCCGAAGCGTGTCCCCTTCCACATCCTCGTCCACATTTATCTTAATCAAGTTGGCTCCAGCTATTACCCCGTTTTCAGCCACATCGAGAATGTGAAGGGAAATGTCCTCCATCGCTGCTGTACTTCCAGTTCAGACGGCGGTGATGCGACCTGGATCTTCTGAGCCCCCCAAAGCAATCACTACCCTTTCGGTGGACAGGGTCGTCGCTCCCATGAGTACTCTCTGATCTAAATTCCACCTCGTCATTTTCATCTACGACAACCTGATATCCGAAAATCTGCTCGTTGTTTTCCCCGAAAAGGCCAGTATATTTCTTCTTGCACTCGCTCTGCCGCCGAATCATTCGGAAAGAGCCCGACGATGTGGACTTCTTCGGTCGATGTCACCTCAATTCCTGGTATCACAACCAGTGGGCTCCCTTCGGCAGTCCGCCCTGTTGAAGCGGTGTTTCTCGCGGAATTGTGGTCACACACGGCAATCATGTCCAACCCGGCGGCCAGTGCTGCCCGAACTATAGCCCTGGGTGTCATTTCCGCCAGTTCGTATGTGTTCAGTGAACTCACCATGAGCGGGACACCTTGTTCGTGGGCTTTCTTGATGGTGTCCGCATCCGGTTCCTTGCCGCCGACAACAATTATGCCCGCCAGGTTATTCAGAAATGCGACAGCCACGATATTCTGATGAACCTGGAGAGTCAGCCATAGATCCCCTTCTTTCGCTCCGGCTATCACATCACTCAGGAGATCACTTACGTATCCCCCTTCTACCGTGCGATCCATAGATTCGCTGGCCCGCTATGACATCGAGATCCAGGTCCGAGACAATGTCTCTCCAAGCTTCACCAGAGACTCCGTATCCCGACTACCTGTCGATCTCAGCGAGCACGATGTCTATACTGGAAAGTATTGCTATCAAATCTGCGAAAAAGCGTCCCTTGCTCATTAAGGCTAGTGACTCAAGATTCACAAACGCCGGCGCACGCCATTTCAGTCGATAAGGGTTGGAGCCGCCATCGCTGACAAGATAGCAACCGAGTTCGCCTCGTGGCGATTCAATACACTGGTAGTATTCGCCTACAGGCGGCTTCACACCTTCCACTACCAGCATGAAATGGTGGATAAGTGCTTCCATCCTGTTGTAGATCTCAGTCTGGGGTGGAAATACTACACCGGCTTTCTGCGCCCGGATGGGACCCTCAGGCAATTTTCTCACAGCCTGCTTGAGGATACGGTTACTCTGCCGCATTTCCTCGATCCGGACGAGGTAACGGGAATAAACATCACAGCCCGTCTCAACCGGCACATCAAATTGGTACTGCTCGTATCCGGAATATGGCTGCGCCTTGCGGACATCCCATTCCAGTCCGGACCCCCGAATCATCGGCCCGCTCGCGCCCATGGCCACGGCATCTTCAAGACTTAGTATTCCTACACCCTTTGTGCGGTCTATATATATCGCATTCTTCGTGAGAAGTGTTTCATATTCTTCGACTCGTTGGTCGAAGTGATCTGTAAACTTTTTTAGCCGATCTATGAAACCCTCTTCCAGGTCCTGGATGAGTCCCCCAATCCTGAGGTAATTGGGCATCAGCCTCCCGCCGGCGGTCAGTTCGAAGAGATTCATGATCTCTTCCCGCTCCCGCAGGGCATAGAAGAGGGGTGTCATGGCTCCTACGTCGTGGGCGTGGGTGCCTAGCCAAAACAGGTGGCTGAAAATCCGTGAAAGTTCAGCCATGATGACGCGAATGACTTGTGCCCGTTCAGGGACCTCAACATCCAGCATCTTCTCAACGCACAGACAATAGACCAGGGAATTGCTCGAAGCCCCCATGTAATCGCATCGCTCGGCAAGAGGAATGACCTTGTGATAGTGCTTGTTTTCACACGTTTTTTCATAGCCTCTGTGTAAATATCCCAAATGTGGGACAACGTTCACTACGATCTCACCGTCAAGTTCCAGCACTGCACGGAAAACGCCATGGGTGCTTGGATGATGAGGACCAAGGTTGAGTTCTAATTTCTCGGAACGGGTATCCAATACTTGGCTCGCTAGTTCGGGCATGAGCTATGTTCCTTGAGGACCTGCCTATGAAGGCAGGTCCGGTGTATCTTGGTCCGTACCTTGCAACGGAAAGTCTTTCCTTAACGGATGAACGGTCCACGTATCCGGTAGAAGGAGGTTACGTGGATCCGGGTGGTTATTGAATTTTATACCGAACATTTCAGCCGTTTCCCTCTCATGCCAGTCAGCGGTCGGCCAAATGGTCGTAACCGAGTCCACCGCAGGTAGACCTTCGGCCGGCTCTTCGAGAAGAGTCTTGATACGAAAACGGTGATTGTGTTTCGTCGAGTACAGTTGATAAACAACCTCGAACCTTGGTGTCTTAGGATACCTATCCACTCCGCCTACGAACGAAAGGAAGTCAAAGGCGAGATCAGGGTCTTCTTTGAGGAAGCGGCACACTTGGAGAATATTCTCTCGGCTCACAGCGACACTGATCTGATCCCGAAACTCTACGGCGGACTGGATGACTTCTTGAGAAAAGTTCGAGGATAGCTTGTCCCTGATAAGTTCCTGGTTCATCTTCCGGCAACCTTAATTTGGGTTACGCGAGGGTTGCGTATTGACTGTTCTTTCATTACTTTTGCGTGGAGCTGCAGTATCCCGTCCAAGAGTGCCTCCGGCCTGGGAGGACATCCGGGGATATAGACATCAACCGGGAGGTGCCTGTCTATCCCCTGGACCACTGCATAGTTATTGTATATCCCTCCGGTACAGGCGCATGCGCCCATGGCGATAACCCACCTGGGTTCGGCCATCTGTTCGTAAATCCGCAAAACAGCAGGTAACATTTTCTTTGATGCAGTGCCGGAAACTATCATGAGGTCGGCATGTCGCGGCGACGGCCGCGCGACCTCCATGCCGAAACGGGAGAGATCGTATCTGCTTACAAAAGTTGCTATCATTTCAAGGGCGCAACATGCGAGCCCGAAACCGAGGGGCCACATTGATGACTTGCGCGACCAGTTCACAAACCATTCAAGATTGGTGACATGCACCGTATCGTTCAAGTGTCTTTCTATTCCCATTCCAGTGCACCCTTTTTCCATACGTAAACCAATCCCACCAAGAGCACCAACACGAACACGAGCATCTCGACAAAGCCGAACATCTGAAGCTTGTCAAATATCTTTGCCCATGGAAATAGAAAAATAAGCTCGATATCAAATACGATGAAGAGCATACCGATGATGAAGAATCTCACTGAAAAGCGCCGCCGAGCGCTTCCCATTGGATCCATTCCACACTCGTAGGGCATCAGTTTTATCGGCGTAGGATTCTTCCAGGACAACAGATCTGATAGAACTATGATGGCCAAACCGATGAATACGGATACCAAAAGGAATACCAGTACTGGGACATAGCTGTCAATCATCCCTCTTCTCCGGCTGAAATCTTCGGCGCCTGTAAAAGGATGCGAAGACTCATCACATCAGGATATTCAAATTGTGCGCTTCTTAGGTAGCTGGGGAAAACAAAAAAAAATCAAGAACCATGATACCTGAATTAACCGTAAACCGGCGTACCTTGTCAAGACTTTTTTACTCCTTCACGGCCTTGACCCCCTGCCAATCTCCAAGATCGAATGTTATTTCAAGGCGAGTTCGCCAGCCCGCGTTAGACATGAGGGTCATCGTATCAGCGCATCTCTTGATGTAGCCACATTCCTGCTCCGAATCCCATGTCTCTTATCCATTGCGGCGCTGTAGAATAGCCGGGCTGAAGCACCTGTTGCACATTGTCTATCCCCGGACCGTGGTCCGCTACGTATCGAAGAATCAGGCTGGTGTTATCGGAAGTGATATCCTCGAAAATGTGGCTGGCGCGGCATGTCTGAAGTTTTTCCGCTTCTTTCTTTTGAAAGCTCACTTCCATCTCGCGAAGGAGTGCCATCATTATGGTGCTGATTGTGACAATGCCGACGAGCTTCCCGTCATGGTCCACAACAGGCAGCCTTGCATAGCCTCCTCTGCCGAGATTCTTCACAGCCTCCATAACTGAGGCGTCTCTCAGAATCGCCTTGACGGGAGTAGTCATGTTCTCCGTAACCGGTGTCCAGTCGGACTCCATATCCCTTCAGGGCCTGTTGAAAAACCTCAGAGTGAGTCCTGTATCAGACCTTTACGCCAAGCCTCTTGGACTTAACGGTCGGGTGTTGTGTAATCTATTGTTTATCATCCAGGGGTCTAATGAATGAGCGCTCGTTGATACTGTACTTCATCCTTTTGTACGCGAGGAACGCTACTTTCCAAATTAAGACCGGGCCGCTCGAACCTCACTCAATCGCTCGACTTCACCTGTCGTTTTTACTTGTTCAGGCTTGTAAACCAGTAGGTTGTTACCCATGGACAATTTGGCCTGCAATTTATTTCTAATGACCTCGCGGAATTCATAATAGTGCTCAGCCAGTACGCACATGGAAATGTAATGGGGGAATCTCTTGGGAAACTTTACGAGCGCCTTGAAAAACAGTTTCCAGAATTTCCAGCGGGAAGAGTAAAGAAATCCTTGCCTGAGTATGGTTATTCCTACCGTATGAAGTTCTCTTGGATACGGTGGAGAAAAGCGTCTCTTCACAGGTGGCTTCTCCATTCGTGAGAAGTACTGATAGGTTCGCTCTAAGAAAGATTCGGGTTGATAGAGAACGTTGTACACTCTTATGAACTCTTCCACGATCTGCGTCGAAGGACGAGTAGGAATGAAATTGATCATGGCGGTCTGATTTCCGATTTCCTGGTCGTAACCGGTGGTTAAGAGACGACCTTCTCTCTTCATTCGGTGATAGAGTTCCGTTCCCGGACCTATTTGGAGAAGGGTTATAAACATCTCGGGGACTTGGTTACGAACTGCAAAATCTATCAAGCGCTGGTCAGCTCCGGGTTGTTCATTGTCGAAACCTATTATGCAGCCTGCAAACATAAGCAATCCCGCCCGGTTTATGGTTCGGCAAACCTCATCCAGATCAACCGCGGAATTCTGGAATTTCTTAGCGAGCTTGAGAGTCTCTTTGTCTGGGGTTTCTATGCCCAGAAACACCTTGTAGAACCCAGCCGTGACCAGCATGTCCAGCAATTTGGGCTGAGCCGCAAGATTCACCGATGCCTGGAAGATGAATTCAAAGGGATAACCCCTCTCTTGCATCCAAGGAATCATTTCCTTGAGGAGATCTTTTGCTCTTCCAGGGTTTCCGATCAAGTTGTCATCGGCAAAAAATACGAACCTTCTCCATCCCATATCGTATAATATCTGCAACTCTCCGATGATCTGCTTGGGTGACTTCGTTCTGACTTGCCTTCCGAACATGAGAGTTATATCGCAAAACTCGCATCGAAACGGACATCCCCTTGAAAACTGAATATCCATTTGAGCGTACAGGTTGAGGTCCAAAAGGTCATATCGAGGTGGAGGACAATCTTCCAAGTTGGGTCGGTCCGGTGTCTCGATTATAATACCGGTCTCTCCTTGTGAGAGAGCCTCCAGGAGGCGCGGGACAGCCGGCTCTCCCTCACCTCTGACAACGATGTCGGCCCCTTCCTTCAGCGCCTGTTCCGGAAAATGAAAAGACCAGGGACCGCCTACAACGACTTTCTTTCCTCTTTTTCTTCCTTCCCGTATGGTTGCAATTATTCCAGGCGACTGCATTCCCATGCCCGTGACCATGACAATTTCACACTGGCTCCACTCCTCTTCAGAAATGTCCCTTACCGTTAATTCCACTAGTCTAAGATCCCAGTCTTGGGGAAGCCATGCTGCAATGGTGAGCAAACCGAGGGGAGGTGCGAGAAGTCGCTTGCCGAGCCTCCGCAAGACGTTATTGAGCGAAAGGAACGTCTGCGGGCATGCCGGATTCACGAGTAAAACTAACATCATCGCCTCTCTATACAAATAAAAATCTACTTTTAATTATTGTTATGTCACAGATCAATGGGAAAAAAAACAAAAAAAATAACGCAGTTCAGTTTGTCGCTTTTTACAAGTGCAATCCCAAGAATCGTGATACTAATTCGGTCAAAACTTTTGAGAACCACTTTAATCTTTGCGAGCGTATCCATAGTGCAACCACGCATAACAAGAATTCGAATGGGGTTACATTGGTGAGACGTGTATTGGAATTGTGTGCGGCTCTCGCGCTTGTTGTCATTCTTCCGGCGTATGCGTTGCCCAAAGTTTATCATGTTGACGTATCACGCGGAAACGACGGTTACCCAGGCACCGAAAGTGAACCTTTCAGGACAATCAGGCGGGCATCCACGGTAATGGAGCCTGGTGACAAAGCCGTAATCCACGAGGGCGTCTATCATGAACAGATCATGGGCGGAAAGTCAGGTCACGAGGGCGCTCCGATAACATACGAAGGGACTGACCCTGAGAAGGTAATTCTTCGAGGAAGCGTCTTGGCAAAAGATTGGCGGAAGGTGGGAAACGTATGGATGAAGGCCACTATAAAGCCGATCACCCATGTGAATGCCTTCGTGATGGTCGATGAAAAGCACAAGCTCCAGAGGGTTTCTGTGCCTTCATCAATGCCTGAGGGAAGCTTTTTCTTGAATCCGGAAGGAGTCTACAGCATCAGGCTGTGGGGAGATGCAAATCCCAACACCGAGCATTCGGTAGACGTCTATGAGCTGGACTTAGGCTTTAATGCAGGTCAAAGATGGGGAGGAACTTCTAAGAAGTGGATTGTCTTGCGGAACATGACCATGGAGAAATACGGGTCTTATGCCGTATCGGCGCATGGCGCCCAGCAGGAAGAAAACTCTCACTGGGAACTTGATCGTCTCACTATCAGGTATAATAACGGAGCCGGTGTTTTTGTCTGCCTGAATGATTGGCATGTTCACGACTGCAAGTTTGTTAGAAATGCCATTCACGGATGTCAGATTAATGGTGCTCGAGTACGATTCGAAAACAATATCTGCAAGGAGAATGAGTGGTTCGGCCATTCCGGGTACGGTGGAGCAGGTGTATTGATCGGGGCTGAAGAGGCTGCTCATTCGTGTGTAGTCAGGAATAACACCTTTGTGAATGACGGCTATCCTAACGGGTATGGATGCGCAATCTATTTGGAGGGTAGATCTCGAAACAATCTTATTGAGAATAATCTTATAATCGGCAGCAGGCACGCCGGTATCGGTTTCTATGGGTCGTCATACAATACGGTCATTAACAACGTACTGGCCAATATATCCCCACTAAACGCGTGGGCCTTGACCGCTGCGTTCGTGGTTGATCACAGCAGAGAAGGAGCACCGACTCAATCGGTAGGAAATTTGATCGCCCACAACACGGTTTGGGGCTGTGCCGCGCCCGTTGCCATGGCGGAACCCAGCAGAACAGTAGAAAACTCCGAAATGAATATGTTCGTGAACAACTTGTTTGCCCGGTGTCGTATGATGCTGCACGTGCCTAAACAAAAAGCCGCTGTTTTTGAACGAAACGGTTGGTATTCGTGTCCCGAAGATCACGGGTCAAAGGAAGCGTCCGTCGAGGCCAGGATGAGGAATCTTGTGAAGGGGCTTGATAAAGAAGGATTCAAAGGGCTAGACAGTTCACCAAGAATCGGAACAGACCCTGGACTGCGCGACCCGGCGGCGGAAGACTATCACCTCAAGTCTGATTCTCCATTGATAGATGCAGGGGTTCCTCTCGAAAAAGTCGGAATTGATAAGGACGGAAAACCCCGACCTGCCGGTTCTTTTCCGGATATCGGAGCCTACGAATATATGGCGCCTTAGAGAATTGGAGATGCCCGATTCCGTCCCAGGTGTGAACAACACCCTGAATTGACTTGCCTTGCACCCACTTGACAATGACACTGGGGGTGCCCAAATGTTATCCGTAACCATGCAGGGAGGCGACAGTGACTGAGAAGGGCGGGAAAAAGGTGGATGTCAAGATTTCAAAAGAATCGGAGCACAGCGCTAAGGATTCCGGGACCGCAATTGAAGAACACAAAACCTCGGCGCCCGTGGCGGTAACAGATGTGCAACCGCCGCATGACGGCGCAAGCGCTGAGACCGTTCGTGATCCTCTTGAAGAGGCCCAAGAAAAGGCCTCTGAGAACCGTGACCGTTGGCTCCGGGCAGTAGCTGAACTCGAGAATTACAAGAAGCGGACTCTGCAAGAAAAAACCCGACTTCTAAAATACAAAAATGAAGAGTTGCTTCGAGACTTACTCCCGGTGATTGACAATCTTCGTCGGGCTGTCCATCACTGCGGCGAAACCAGCAGATCAGATCGGTTATTGGATGGATTGAAAATTGTTTCCGATATGTTTCGGGAAATACTTGGGAAATATGGAGTCACTGAAATTGAAGCGCTGGGGAAACCGTTTGATCCACAGTTTCACGAGGCTCTCGCGAGGGTGAATTCCCCCGGTACCGAGCCTAATCTGGTGGTGGAGGAACTGGAGAAAGGTTACATGTACCATGATCGTCTCTTGAGGCCGTCAAAGGTAGCGATTTCTGCTTAGCCACGATCTAAGAGACGGGAACCAAGGCAAGGATAGAACGATATGTCGCTCAATGGAGCGTAGGAGGAAAAGATGGCAGGGAAAGTTATCGGAATCGATTTAGGGACCACCAACTCTTGCGTGGCAATTATGGAAGGCGGTGACCCGGTTGTGATCCCAAATTCTGAGGGAGGTCGTACGACGCCGTCTACTGTGGCTTTCACGGATTCAGGGGAACGCTTGGTGGGTCAGGTGGCCAAGAGGCAGGCTATTACTAATCCTGAGAATACTCTGTTCGCGATCAAGAGGCTAATTGGGAGGAAGTTCTCGTCTCCTGAGGTACAGGGTGACGTTAAGATATCTCCCTATAAGATTGTGTCCGGAAAGAACGCAGACGCGGCTGTCAGCGTGAGGGGCACGGAATACAGCCCCGCTGAAATATCAGCAATGATCCTCCAAAAAATGAAACAGACGGCAGTGGATTACCTCGGAGAAGACGTGACCGACGCTGTGGTCACTGTCCCTGCTTATTTTAATGATTCGCAGAGGCAGGCTACCAAGGACGCGGGGAGAATTGCCGGCTTGAACGTGTTACGAATCATCAACGAACCTACAGCCGCCTCGTTGGCTTATGGACTGGACAAGAAGAAAGAAGAAAAGGTAGCCGTGTTCGATCTGGGCGGGGGGACTTTCGACATATCCATCTTGGAAATCGGAGACGGGGTATTTGAGGTGAAGTCCACCAATGGTGATACTCATTTAGGCGGAGAAGATTTTGACCAGCGTCTCATGGACTATCTCGCCGATGAATTCAGAAAGGACCAGGGCATCGATCTTCGTAAGGACAAGATGGCTCTTCAGCGGTTGAAGGAGGCTGCGGAGAAGGCCAAGATTGAACTGAGTTCATCAATGGAAACGGATATCAACCTCCCATTTATTACGGCCGATGCCTCGGGTCCCAAGCATTTTACGACGAAGCTCACCAGGGCCAAACTTGAGTCACTCGTTGACGACCTTATTGAGAAAACGGCGGGACCGTGCCGTACTGCGCTAAAAGATGCGGCTATCACCGCAGCCCAGATAGATGAAGTGATTCTTGTCGGTGGAATGACCCGTATGCCGGCGGTTCAGGCCAAGGTAAAGGAAATATTTGGTAAAGACCCTCACAAGGGGGTTAACCCGGATGAAGTGGTAGCCATGGGAGCGGCCATTCAGGGAGCGGTCCTTAAAGGGGACGTCAAAGACGTGCTCCTGCTCGACGTGACTCCTCTGTCGCTGGGAATTGAAACGCTTGGAGGCGTTTTCACCAAACTTATTGAAAAGAATACTACTATCCCTACCAGGAAGAGCCAGATATTCTCTACGGCCAGCGACAACCAGCCGTCCGTTTCCATTCATGTCCTTCAGGGTGAGCGATCTATGGCACAGGACAACAAGACGCTGGGACGTTTTGAACTTGTCGGCATTCCTCCTGCTCCACGAGGAGTTCCTCAAGTCGAGGTGACTTTCGATATAGATGCAAACGGCATTGTGCACGTTGCCGCCAAAGATCTTGGTACAGGCAAAGAACAGTCAATTAAGATAACGGCTTCCAGCGGTCTTACAGAGGCTGAGATTCAGAAAATGGTGCAGGACGCGGAAGCCCATGCAGAAGATGACAGAAAGAAGCGTGACTTGATCGACGCCAGGAATCAGGCTGATTCCATGATTTACACGACGGGGAAATCCCTGAAAGAACACGGAGATAAGGTTGACGCGTCTGTCAGAAGCACCATAGAGGCGGCCATAACGAGGACCAAGACAGCCATGGAGGGCTCGGACGCTCAAGAGATCAAGAACGCCTTGGAAGAACTCCAGCAAGCTGCTCATAAACTGGCTGAAGCCATGTATCAACAGGCTGCCGGGCCGGGAGGAGGCCCAGACGCGGGGCCTGGAACAGGTACCGGTGGGCCACATCATTCCGCACGTCCTGAAGATGATGTGGTAGACGCGGACTTTGAAGAAGTGAAAGACACCGGTAAAAAATAGGCTGCTCTTGTGAGACGGCTAGGATCTGATACCAAGTCGGCTTAGTGAGCGTAACCTTGACAGGCAGGGACGCCTGTGGCCACCAATAATCTGTTTCGGAGGGTTACCTTTCTTAAAGCGAAACAGTATGAGCCCCCGAGAAATAGTTTGTAGAGGGGGACGACTTTCTGATCGGAGGTTGTCCTCCTTATGTATTTTGAGGGATTGCGGTAATTTGAAGTGATCCTTATGAAATTCTCCAGATTATTTTTTATGGTCGTGCTCATTGTCGCCTTCTGGGACCCCGGAGAGGCAAAGAAGGTTAAGGACAACACTTACGAAAGCGCCACTGAACCGCAGGCCATTGTCCAGGGGATTATTGACGGGATTTCCACCGGGGATTACGCCATGTACTCCCGTCATTTCTCAGAACTCATGAGAACATCACAAAAAAGGGAAGATTTCCTCAACCTCCAAAAAAAACTTCAAAAGACGCTGGGCAAATTACTATCGCTTGATTCCCTGGGATTCTATGTTCAACGCGGAAATATCATAACCCTTTTCAAAGCGAAATTCAGTAAGGAGAAGGATGATGTGTTGATCAAGCTGGTCTTGCAGGGAAGCGCTTCTGAGCCGAAGGTGGCCGGGCTTTGGTTTGATTCGCCCGCTTTGGAGAAGTGATGGTGTCAGCGGCTGGATGCATTGGGCCGGTCCTTAAACAAGAACAAGGCTACTTGAGAAGCCGATTATTCTTCCGCGAAGTTGACCAGCCGACTTCTAAATGTTACAAGAAAAAGATAGCTTTTTAACTGCATCCATCTGCTACCGTGACGGTTCATGCACTTCATAATTCCAAGTGTTTAGGCACCGTCTCATAGATGCAGCGTTACAGCACTCCCTGGCGCTGGGCCAGCGCGAGGAAGGCATGGTTATCGATCCGGTAATTGAAAGGCTCGGGTAAATACTGTAGCAACCCAGCCCCTGTAGATTGAAAAATTCTTAAAGAATATGAGACCCGGAGGTGCCTGAATGGCACATATTAGACCGTTCAGAATGATTCATTACAGCAAGGCGTTCGAAAGCGAACTGGATCGCCTCATCACACCGCCTTACGACGTAATTTCTCCAGAGGATCAGGATGTTTTCTATGAGAATCATCCTCTTAACATTATAAGGCTCGTTCTCGGAAAACAATATGACAAAGACTCTGAAGCCGACAACCGGTACACGCGGGCAGCATCGAAGTTAAATCAATGGCTTGGTCGAGGCGTATTGGTCGGAGAACAGACTCCCGGATTGACCATCTACCAGATGGATTTCGAGATGCCTGAGGGAGGACGATCCAAGATAGACGGTATTATAGCTTTGGTCAAAGTCGACGATTACGGCCCAGGTAAGGTTCTCCCACATGAGAAGACGTACAAGGGTCCGAAAGAGGACCAATTGAAGTTACTCCGAGCTTGTCGAGCGCACCTTACTCCAATTCATGCTCTTTTCGATGACGAACCACAAGAGGTAATGGGGGCTTACAACAGGTTTATGAGCGGGAGCCCCCTGCAGGAGACTGTTGATTCCAACGGTACTGTTCACCGGGTCTGGAACCTTCAAGACGAGGAAGTTATCTCTCGAATTATTGGACTGGTACGAGACAAGAGCATTTTTATCGCAGACGGACACCATCGGTACGAGACATCGAGAGCATACAAAGAGGAGATTGTGGCATCAGGGATATCCATTGCAGATCAGGGCCACGAATACGTCATGATGTACCTGACGGCCATGTCAAATCCCGGCCTTACTATTCTGCCGGCGCACCGGATGATCAAGGGAATCGAAGGCCTTGATGTAAATCTCATGCTAAGCGCTCTGGAACCTTATTTTGAGATAGAACAATTGTGTTCCGCAAACGGAGACAGGGCGGAATCCGCTCAGACGATGGTTGAGAGGCTGCGTTCGTTCTCGAGCATCGGTGGCAAATTTGGAATGGCAGCATGGAAAGACGGAAGCCTCAGACTGTTAAGGCTCAAGGATTTTAAAGTAATAGACTCTGTTATGGATCCTGAAATACCATCGAGTCTCCGAGAATTGGACGTGACAATTCTGGGAGAACTCATTTTGGGTCTCGGCCTTGGGCTGGACAAAAATGCCTGTGAGGGAAAGATAGAATATGCTCCAGCGGCTATTGATGCCATAAACAAAGCGTTGAAGGGTGAAGTTCAGATGAGTTTCATTCTCAACCCGACTCGAGTGGAGCAGATGCGTGCGGCTGCCGAGGTGGGGCACAAACTGCCTCACAAATCTACTTATTTTTATCCTAAACTCTCTTCGGGACTAGTCATGAATGTTTTTGGGTTTCCAGTGAAATCTTAGTTTACAAATTGAAAGGATTTGATGGTGACATTTTTCGCCATCTAGCTGCATCGTGGAACCGAATCGGTCAGACGAGTCAGTGAACGGACTTTTTCGGAACAAGGTCCGAGTAATTCAAGCATTACGTGGGTATAGAGTCAGCCAGGACGCTATCATCCTCACTTGGTTCGCCAACCCGCAGCCCTGTGAATATATCATGGATGCCGGCACGGGCTGCGGCGTCATAGCATTTGGTTTAGCCGTGAGACAACCGTCCGTAACGGTTATGGGCATCGAGATTCAGAGGGATCTGGCGGATCGAGCAGCTCGGGGAGTGAAACTAAATGGTCTTGAATCGCGGGTGATCGTCATACGGGGCGACCTGAGGCTAGCAGACCGCTTTTTTCGTCACGGATCTTTTGATGCGGTCGTTTCCAATCCTCCCTATCACGAACCTGGCCGGGGACGAATCAGTCTGCAGCATGAGAAAGCCCTTTCAAGGCACCAGCTCATGATGCCTCTTGATGACCTTTTCGGTGCATCTGTGCGACTGCTGAAAGCTCGTGGAAGGCTTTCTCTTATATACCCTGCTGCCGGACTGGATCGTGTCAGGAAAGCTCTTCACCAAGCTGGATTTAAGCTCTCACGTATGTTATGGATTCACCCGCACGAGGGAGCTGAAGCTGGACATGTATGCCTGGAGGCAAAACTGGACCAAACCGCTCACAAGTGCATTGAAGGCCGTCTCTACCTATACAGCAGCCGACATGAGCGAACGCGGGACGCGGAGGCCATCCTGGCTGGAGAGGATTTCTCCGGTTGTTGGAACGGGTTTTCTTAATCAAAACATTTGAATGGAGGTAAGATTGGAAGAGTTTAGAAGAATCAAACGGCTACCTCCCTACGTTTTTCAACAGGTTAACGAACTGAAAATGAAACTCAGGCGCGCGGGAGAAGACATCATCGACCTCGGGATGGGTAATCCAGACATTGCGACACCTGAACACATAGTAAACAAGGTGGTTGAGGCAGTGCATAATCCCCGGAATCACAGATACAGCGCCTCCATGGGAATACCCAAGCTGAGACTCGCGTTCGCAGACTGGTGGAACAGGCGCTACGGAGTTGAATTGGACCCTGAAACAGAGGTCGTGGCCACCATGGGGGCCAAAGATGCCTTGGCCCATCTTGTTCTGGCGACAATAACCCCGGGTGATGTTGTCTTCGCTCCTTCACCCACATATCCTATCCATCCATATTCAGTGGTTATTGCCGGTGGTGATCTCAGGCATGTCCCAATCCGGGCCGACCAGGATTTCTTTGAAGACCTCAAAACTGCTGTGCGTTTGACATGGCCGCTACCCAAGATGTTGATCATATCTTTCCCCCACAACCCGACTACAATGGTGGTCGACCAGGATTTCTTTAAAAAGATCGTGGAGTTTGCTCTTGAGTACAAGATCATGGTGGTGCACGATTTTGCCTATACGGATCTCACCTTTGACGGCTACCGTGCCCCCAGTTTTCTGTCTGTTCCAGGAGCGAAGGACGTGGGCGTAGAAATACTCTCTCTGTCGAAGAGCTATTCCATGGCGGGCTGGAGGGTAGGATGCGCTGCCGGCAATGCTCAGATGATTGAAGCTTTGCGGCGACTCAAAAGCTACATCGACTATGGCATCTTCCAGCCGATTCAGATTGCTGCGATTATCGCCCTGAATGAAAACCAGGATTGTGTCCAGGAAATCGTGGCTGAGTACAAAGACCGTCGCGATGCGCTGTGCTCGGGGCTCAGCGATAGTGGTTGGCCCGTGTCTCCCCCGATGGCCACCATGTTTGTTTGGGCCGAAATACCGGAACAATTCAGACAGATGGGCTCGCTGGAATTCTCAAAACTCATGACTGAGCAGGCCAAAGTTGCTGTCAGTCCTGGGATTGGTTTTGGTCCGTTCGGGGATGAACATGTGAGATTCGCGCTGGTAGAAAACAGGATGCGTATCAATCAGGCAGTGCGCGGCATCCGTTCGTTCCTTTCCAAGTACGACTCCGAACCGACGCCGTCGGTCAAGGCAGTGAGTGCTGCTGCGATCTGATCAAGGTCGAATTAGGATTATTCATGAAAGAAATCTTCGTCGGGCTCATCGGATTTGGCACTGTCGGTTCAGGGGTTGTCAAGATACTTCAGGAGAATAACGAAGTTATCTCGGCACGTGTTGGTTTTCCCGTAAAGCTCAAGAGGATTGCGGATCTGGACATAGAATCGGACCGGGGTGTCAGCGTCGACAGGTCTTTGCTGACAAATGACGCTAAACAGATTCTGGATGACCCTGATATTGCCATTGTTGTGGAACTGATCGGAGGTTACGAGCCTGCCAGAACATACTTGCTCGAAGCAATTCGCAGAGGCAAACAAGTGGTGACGGCTAACAAGGCTCTCCTGGCAGAGTTTGGGCCGGAAATACTCAGAGCGGCTCATGATGCCGGAGTTGATTTGGCGTTTGAGGGGGCAGTTGCGGGAGGTATTCCAATACTTCGAGCCCTCAGAGAAGGCCTGATCGCGAATCGCTTCGAGAAGGTGCTGGCGATTCTTAACGGGACATGCAATTTCATTCTCACAGCGATGAACGAAAGACCAGGGGTCCGCTTCGAGGAGATTCTCCAGCAGGCCCAAGAACTGGGATACGCTGAGGCGGACCCGACTTTGGACGTGGACGGGATTGACTCCGCCCACAAATTGGTTCTCGTTCTCGGACTTACGCATGGCATCCGTGTTCCAGTGGGAAAGATCTATGTGGAAGGAATCCGAGGCATAAGACCGTTCGACGTGCTTATGGCAAGGGAATTTTCCTACAAGATCAAGCTTCTGGCGGTCATCATAAATCATGGCAATGAAGTTGAGGCGCGTGTCCATCCCACGATGCTGCCTGCACAGCATCCTCTTGCACAGGTGGATGGCGTTTTCAACGGAATCTATCTGCGTGGAGACATGGTCGGGGAGCAGCTTTTTTACGGCCGAGGGGCCGGTATGGAGCCCACTGCTTCGGCCGTGGTGGGGGACATAATAGAGACCGCCAGGAACGTGATCCGAGGGGGAACCGGACTGGTGCCTCCGTTAGGTTATCCGGAGGGCTGGGACTCGCCAGGCTTGGTGATGGATATGAGCGATGTCGTGACCAACTATTATCTGCGGGTCCAGGCAACTGATAGACCGGGGGTCTTGTCAAAAATTGCCGGAATCATGGCCGATCACAGTATCAGTATACATTCGGTAGTTCAAAAAAAGCGCCGGACTACGGGTACCGTCCCGGTAGTCTTCCTCACTCATCTAGCCAGGGAAGCGGATATTCGTGAGGCAAGCAAGAAAATTGGCCGACTGGATGTTATTGAAGGGTTTCCGATTATCGTCAGAATCGAAGACGAAACCCTGACATGATTGGTAATGTACCATCGTAGCAGATCGCGACACATTAGAGAGAATGTGCCCAGTTAGATGGCCAAAATCCTGTCCAGAGAGGGAATATGTGGAAAGGCATAATTAGGGAATACCCTGAATTTTATCATTTTGCCGACGACCGATACATCGTCACCATACTGGAAGGCAACACGCCTCTCATTCCAGTTCCCAACCTGGCTGCCCTGATTCACCCCACGATTTCGCTTTTTCTCAAATTCGAGGGCCTGAATCCCACGGGATCCTTCAAGGACAGAGGGATGACCATGGCGGTATCGAGAGCCGTGGAATTAGGTTCCAAGGCTGTGATCTGCGCCTCCACGGGGAATACCTCTGCGTCCGCTGCGGCCTATGCCGCCAGAGCGGGCATAAAGGCCTTTGTAGTGATTCCGGAAGGGAAAATTGCACTTGGAAAACTTGCCCAGGCCATGATTCACGGAGCCACCGTGGTGAAAATACTCGGCAATTTCGATGAAGCCTTAAGAATAGTCCGAGCTATATCGGAAGAGTATCCAATAACCCTGGTCAATTCTGTTAATCCTCACCGGATAGAAGGTCAGAAATCCGGTGCTTTTGAGGTTTGCGATGTTCTCGGTCGTGCGCCGGATTACCATGCCTTGCCGGTGGGAAATGCCGGGAATATCACAGCCTATTGGGCGGGATACAAGGCCTATCGCGATGCCGACAAGGTGACTAACCTCCCTAAGATGCTTGGTTTTCAGGCAGAGGGGGCAGCTCCCATTGTTCTGGGTTACCCCATAGAGAATCCGGAGACGATTGCTACGGCTATTCGCATTGGGAACCCGGCGTCCTGGAAATCGGCTGTGGCGGCTCGAGATGAGTCAGGCGGGCTAATAGACATGGTCAGTGATCAGGAAATCGTAGAAGCGTATCGAATGGTGGCATCAACTGAAGGGGTTTTCTGCGAACCGGCGTCTGCGGCCTCCGTAGCGGGCCTTATCAAAAAGACTAAGCAGGGGTTTTTCGTCGGTGGTGAAACTATCGTCTGCACCCTCACCGGCCACGGTCTCAAGGACCCGGATAACGCCATAAAGGCCTCGCCGGAGCCGGTCACGTGCGAACCTGAAATGAAGAAGGTGCTCAATGTCATTGGATTCTAAAACAAAGTTTTTGATACTGGTGCCGGACGGCATGGCAGATTCCCCAATCCCGGAACTGGAAGGCGGCACCCCACTGCACGCTGCCAATACACCGTGGATGGACAGAATGGCTTCAGTGGGAACCATCGGGCTTACCAACACAGTGCCGCAAGGAATGGAACCGGCCAGCGACGTGGCCAATCTGTCCATAATGGGGTACTCTCCGCTCGAAGTATACACTGGGAGAGCGCCCTTTGAGGCGGCATCTATGGGAGTCTGGCTGGGGCCGAACGACTTAGCGTTTCGGCTGAACCTGGTGACTCTGGAACGAAATTTCACGGTCATGGCAGACCATAGCGCGGACCACATTTCAAATGTGGAGGCACGGGAATTGACTGCGTCTCTGGGGCCTATGATAGAAGATATGGGCTTGAACGTGTACCCGGGGGTTTCGTACAGAAATCTTTTGGTTTGGAAAAACGGCCCGGAGGGTTGTGTGACGTACCCTCCGCACGATTTTCCAGGCCAACCGGTATCTTCACATTTTCCATCAGGCAGGGGGGCGGATGTCTTGGCCAGGCTGATCATCAAGTCCTGGAAGATACTGGAAGACCACCCCGTTAATCAACGCAGAAAGAATATAGGGCAGGGAGTTGCCAACTCGGTTTGGCCGTGGGGACAGGGAAAACCTCCCCGTATCAGAACCCTCAATGAAAGGTTCGGGATCACTGGATCCGTGGTGGCTGCCGTTGACCTGGTGAGAGGAATCGGCGAGTATGCCGGACTTGACGCCGTTCACGTGCCAGGGGCCACCGGATACCTGGATACCAACTACGCAGGAAAAGTTCAGGCAGCGCTCGAAGCGCTGAAGGACAAAGATTTTGTTTTTCTTCACGTTGAGGCCCCTGATGAGGCGGCCCATTCCGGTCAGCGAGATCTCAAGATAAAGGCTATCGAGGATTTTGATGAAAAGATAGTGGGGCCCGTCCTGGCCGGGCTTGCAGCTTTTCACCACTGGAGAATTCTCCTGATGCCGGACCACCAGACGCCGGTTGACACCAGGGTCCACTCCATCGGTCCAGTCCCCTTCATCCTCCTGGACTCCGGGCAGTGGAATCCGGCTCTTACGGAACCGGCCATAATCTTCAGTGAACAGACGGCTCAAGACTCAGGCAGAGTGGAGGATGAGGCCTCAAAAATGATTGAACTGCTTCTTGGCAAGGCCTGAGGATCGGAGGCTCGATGGCCAGAGCCAATATTACTGTCCGATTCGTTCCGATGTTTGCTACGTGGTTAGGTAGTGCAGCTTGAGGTTGCTTAGTCGTCTAAGGCTCCTCGACTCGCTCATACCACTGCTCATACCTCATTTCTTCTCCCACACCGAAACTGTACTTGACCTTGTCTACAGATAACTCTTATATTGAACACTTTACATGTTGAAAATGTTGCGGGGACTGCACGCAACAAGGACGGGAACATGATCACCCTCGTAAAAGGATTCCATGACATTCTGCCGGACGATACCGCCAAGTGGGCTTATATTGTAGAGACAGCCAGGAAAAGCTTGGAGCGATTCGGGTTTCGGGAAATCATTCCTCCCATCATGGAAAAAACAGAATTGTTCGCCCGAGGAATCGGAGAAACAACCGATATAGTCGAAAAGGAGATGTACACTTTTGAGGACCGTGGAGGCGAATCTCTCAGCTTGAGGCCTGAGGCTACGGCCGGAATCCTGCGTGCTGTTGTGGAGCATTCGCTGCTGCACCGAGATCCGTTGCTGAAACTTTACACCATAGGCCCGATGTTTCGTCGTGAGAGGCCTTCCAGAGGGAGATTTCGGCAGTTTTTCCAGATAAACGCCGAGGTGCTCGGCGATGATTCACCTTATACTGATGCAGAGACCATTGCAGCGGCCTATGCAATCATGACTGATATTGGTGCGTCAGGGCTGGTCATGGAGGTCAATTCCGTGGGGTGTCACCAATGTCGATCTGATTTTCGGGTTGTGCTGAGACAATACCTGGACGGACATCTGGGACAGTTGTGCGGAGATTGCCGCAGGAGGTACGACACCAATCCCTTGCGCATACTGGATTGCAAAGTCCCGACGTGCGCGGAAATAGCGTCTCGGGCTCCCCTTATCGTGGACAGCCTGGATGATTCCTGTCGAGAGCATTTCCAGAGCGTTCAGGAGATCCTCAATCTCTTGGCGATTCCTTTCAGGCTGGAACCACGGCTGGTTCGCGGATTGGATTACTACACTCGAACAGCCTTCGAGGTCATTCACGACGAACTGGGGAGATCCAAGGCAGTGGGCGGAGGCGGCAGGTATGACAAGCTCCTGAAACAACTGGGCGGGGAGGATTCCTCAGGTATAGGGTTTGCCATTGGCGTCGAACGCCTATCTTTGGGCATTCCCGATGACGACCAGCGGTTCATCCGTTCTGTGGATGTTTATCTCGCCATCCTGGGAGATGCTCCACGAAGAACTGGGGCGGAGTTGGCACATCTTCTCCGCAACCACGGATTTATCGTTGAGACCCGATACTCTCAAATGAGCCTGAAAGCCCAGATGAAATTGGCCGACAAGCTCGGCGCCAAAAAAGTCATTATGCTTGGAGAAGACGAACTTGAGCGAGGAGAAGTGACGGTGCGGGACATGGCAACCAAAGATCAGACCCAAATCAGGATTGCTCAAATTGTAAATTATCTGCAAGGAGAGAAAACTTGAAGCTGGACGCCCTTCAGGGTTGGGCAAGAACACACTTGTCCAACGATATAGGTGAATCGGATCTGGACAAACAAGTTACTGTGATGGGCTGGATTCTTAGGCGCAGGGACCATGGCGGAGTCATTTTCTGCGATCTCAGGGACCGCAAGGGACTCGTCCAGCTCGTTTTCAATCCTGAGTATTCCCCGGAATCCCATTTGGGCGCCCATTTTCTAAGGCCCGAATGGGTTGTGGCTGCTCAAGGCGTGGTCCGATTGCGCCCTGAAGAGTCCATTAATCCTGAGATGGCTACGGGGACCATAGAGATCTTTGTAGACAAGTTAAGAATTCTCAATCGGTCTGAGCCTCCTCCTTTCCCAGTAGATGAAGACTCTCAGCCCACTGATTCCGTGCGTTATCGTTATCGTTATCTGGATCTGCGACGGAGCGGCGGCGCACGATCCAACCTCTTGATCAGGCACAGGTGCATGAGTTTGATTCGTGCGTTTCTGGACAAAGAAGACTTCATTGATATTGAAACTCCCTTTCTTACCACAAGCACTCCGGAAGGCGCCCGAGACTACCTTGTTCCGAGCCGCATTTCGCAGGGGTCTTTTTACGCTCTACCCCAGTCGCCCCAGATATTCAAACAACTACTCATGGTGGCCGGCTTCGAGAGATATTACCAGATTGTTCGGTGTTTTCGGGACGAAGATTTGCGGGCTGACCGTCAGCCGGAATTTACCCAGTTGGATATGGAAACTTCTTTCATTGAAGAGGACTCTCTTCTCGACATTATTGAGCGAATGATGGCGCTGATTCTTGCAGAGATCATTGAAGTGCCGCTCAACCTTCCTTTTCCGAGGATCACCTATGCAGAATCCATGGCTAGATTCGGCGTGGACAAGCCTGACATTCGTTTCAAGATGGAACTCACCGAATTGACGCCTATTCTTGCACACACTGAATTCGGAGTCTTTCGGTCCGCCCTGGAGGCTGGAGGAATCGTAAAGGCCCTGAAAATTGAAAAAGGGGACAGGCTGTCGAGAAAGGATTTGGACGATCTACGTGACTTCGCAGCTATTTACGGCGGCAAAGGAGTTGCATACACCAGGATCAAACCTGATGGTGAATGGCAGTCCCCTATAGCAAAATTCCTCGCCGAGCCTGAACGCTTGTCAATCAACGAAAAAGTTGGAGCTGTTCCGGGAGACGTCATCCTTTTTGCCGCGGACTCGCCTAAGATTGTCAACGATGTGCTGGGAAATCTAAGAAATTCACTGGCAGGAAAGCTTGGCGAGATTCCGCTCGGAGAATTTGGCTTTGTGTGGATAACGGAATTCCCCATGTTCGAGTATGATGAGGAAGAACGGCGGTACCAAGCAGTGCATCATCCCTTCACTGCGCCAAAAGACGAAGACCTGGGATCGCTGGAGACAGATCCGGGTTCGGTGCGTGCGAGGGCCTACGATCTGGTTCTCAACGGGTCTGAGATCGGCGGCGGAAGCATGAGAATATATAGGAGCGACATCCAGGAAAGGGTTTTTGCCGCTCTTGGCATAGACCAGGAACAGGCTCGGGAAAAATTTGGATTCCTTCTGGAAGCCCTCAGTTATGGCGCCCCGCCCCATGGAGGAATTGCATTTGGCATGGATAGACTCTTAGCAATTCTTACGGGCTCCGAATCGATTCGCGACGTCATTGCTTTCCCAAAAACTCAAAAGGCGGTGTGTCCCCTCACTGGTGCGCCGGCTCCGGTGACTCCGGAGCAGTTAAAGGAATTGGGCCTGAAGACAGTGGTAAAGCTATAAGGAGGTTCGCGATGGCAAGCTGGGACCCGAAAAAAGGTGTTCTGTATCATGAGTATAACAAGTTCAACAAAGTCAGGTCCATGCGGGAGGTAGACACGCCTAACCTGCTGAGGAATATTTTCCCCTACACCGAAGTCCCTAAAGTGGATTTCGACTTTGCCATCCTGCCCATAAATCCGGCTCGCAACTTCCTGATCACTGACACCACCTTTCGAGACGGGCAACAGGCTCGCCCTCCCTTTTCCGTAGATCAGGTATCGACTCTTTTTGATTTCCTGCACAAGCTCTCAGGTCCCAGGGGAATTATCAGGCAGTCCGAATTCTTTGTTTACACAAAAAAGGACCGTGAGTGTCTCGATGAGTGCCGGAACAAGGGGCACCAGTATCCGATCATAACCGGCTGGATAAGGGCCCAAAAAAAGGATCTGGCCAACATCCGGGCCGTAGGTCTGAACGAAACGGGGATTCTCACATCTGTTTCCGATTATCACATCTTTCTGAAAATGGGATTGGATCGGCGGAAGGCCATGGACAAGTACCTGGACATGGTTCGGGCAACGCTTGAGAAGGGCATCGTCCCCCGATGTCACTTTGAGGACATAACAAGGGCCGACATATATGGCTTTTGTGTGCCGCTCGCTCAGCACCTGATGGAAATCAGGGAAGAATCTGGAATCGACATCAAGATAAGGCTTTGCGACACTATGGGATTCGGAGTTACGTATCCAGGCGCAGCGCTCCCAAGAAGCGTGCCGAAGTTGATCCGGGCAATGATTGACGATGCCAATGTACCGGAAGACTTGCTGGAATGGCATGGCCACAACGATTTCCACAAGGGTCTCATTAATGCGGTCAATGCGTGGCTTTACGGCTGTTCCGGAGTAAACGGAACGTTGTTGGGCATTGGAGAGCGAACGGGCAATACTCCTATCGAGGCACTAATGATTGAGTACGTGTCGATCAGAGGCCATTCCGACGATATGAACACCCTTGCCATAACCGAGGTTGCGGAATACTTTGAAAAGGAGCTTGGACATCAGATTCCGGATAATTACCCGTTGGTGGGAAAGGCGTTCAACGCCACAAGTGCAGGAGTTCACGCTGATGGGGTATTGAAAAACGAGGAAATTTATAACGTTTTCGACACCACCAAGATTCTCGGGAGGCCGCCGGTAGTAAATATCACGGACAAATCAGGAATGGCAGGGATAGCGCACTGGATAAACGCCAAGACAGACATGCCCAAAGATGACAAAATTGAAAAGAGCCACCCAGCCATTGCAAAAATATATGACATAATCACTGAACAATACGATAAGGGCCGTGTAACAGCTATGTCGGACAAAGAAATGTCGGCCCTGGTAAAACGCTACCTGCCGGAATTGTTCATCTCTGACTGGGACCGCATGAAGCTCATAGCTAGTGAGATGGCCTTCAAGATTGTGGAACGGTTTACCGCCACGTCGGCCGCCATGAAGTCCGGCAAGACCGAGGCCATGGAGAAATCCATGCTGGAATTTATCAAGAAATATCCGTTTATCCAGTATTGCTACGTTGCCGACATGGAAGGGAAAAAGATCACCGCCAACATAACCGACATCACGGAACGTGCAAAGTATCAGGAATTCAAGCCAAATGAGGATTTTTCGGACAGATCGTGGTTCATCAAGCCGGTCAAAGACGGCAAGATTCATGTTGTAGGGCCTTTCCAATCCAGGATCACCGGGGCAATGTGCCTAACCGTCTCAGCCCCACTACGGGACAAAAAAGATAAAATGATCGGTGTGTTCGGTGCCGACATTCGGCTTGAGGAACTTCTCAAGGTTGAAAACGAATTGATGGAAGAACATGGCGTGGAATTTACTGCCGGCGATATTCGAAAATTGACCCAGAAATACGGGGAATAGGGCTGTTGAGAATTAGAATGGCCACGGGATTCCTGCTCGGCAGAGTTTTATGAAGTTTGGTCAGTTAGATGGTTTTCGGATTACAATCCTATCATGTGTAGCCTTCTTCTTGGGATGACATGATAGAGCCATTTGACACAAGAGTCTTGACTTTTCATACAGAAAAATCATAATCAATTCCAAATGAGCGGGGATGGAGTCCCCCAGATCTTGCGGTGGGAGTTCGGCGCTATCAGTACCCACCGAATGGTGGGTTTCTTGTTTTCAGGGACTCAAAATGTGGCTCGTCATTCGGTGTGAACTCTATCAGAGGGACACTATTGCACCGGCGTTAAGAAACTGATTTTCCTCTCGGTATCATGTATATTTCCGACCTTTTTCAGGCGGCCTGGGTGCAACGCACGAGTCCGGTTGTAAAGCGTTGTTCTAAATATTAGCGAGAATAGCCGAATCGTCCTCAGGCAGTGCGTCTCGAGAAGTGTAGGGGCGGAAGGTCGTATACTGGGAATCAAAGTAGGCTGTCATCATTCCTATTGGGCCGTTTCGCTGTTTGCCCACGATGATTTCTGCCTCTCCCTTCTTGGGATTGTCGTCACTCTTGTTATAAACCTCATCTCTATATATGAATAAAATCACATCAGCGTCCTGTTCGATGGCTCCTGATTCACGCAGGTCAGCAAGTTGAGGCCTCTTGTTCGGGCGTTCCTCGACCTTCCGATTGAGCTGGGAAAGTGCTATGATAGGCACGTTAAGCTCTTTGGCTAACGCCTTTAGAGAACGGGATATTTCTGATATCTCCTTTTCCCTGGAGTCAGATTTGGATGGGGATTTCATGAGTTGAAGATAATCGATGATCACGAGACCAAGGTTTCTTTCCTTTTTTAAACGCCGCGCTTTGGCACGTATTGCCAGAATATTAATTGCCGGAGTGTCGTCAATGAATAGCGGGGCGTCGGAAATGCTACCCACTGCCAGAGTTAAGCGTCCCCAGTCCTGTTCGGTAAGAAAACCGGTTCTGAGGTTTCTGAGATTCACCTTGGCCTTTGCGCAAAGAATTCTTAGCCCAATCTGTTCCTTGCTCATCTCAAGGGAGAATATGGCGGTAGTGGTAGCCGCTTCAATTGCGGCATGCACCCCAACGTTTAACGCAAAGGAGGTCTTGCCCATGGAGGGTCGTCCGGCGATGATGATAAGATCGGACGACTGGAATCCAGCGGTGAGAAAATCGAGATCTTTGAAACCTGAAGGTACGCCGGTGATATTTTCCTTTCTCTCGTACAAGCTTTCTATAGCGGTGAAGCTCGTCTTCATGAGGTCCTGGATGTGGATAAAGCCACTCTGTATACGAGACTCGCCAATCCTGAACATAATCTGTTCAGCCTCGTCGAGAAAATCGTCGATATCAGGATGATCCTCGTAGCTCCGGGTAGAGATCTCGTTGGCCGCTGTTATCATCTGACGCAGTACGGATTTCTCTTTGACAACCTTGGTATAGTGAAGAATATTGGCGGCGCTTGGGACAGCATCTATGAGTTCAGTAAGGAAGGGAACCCCGCCGACTGTTTCGAGCAGCCCTTCTTTTTTGAGGGCTGCCGTCAGCGTAAGCCAATCTGCCGGTTCGTTTCTGCTGAATAATTCAGTAATGGCTTGAAAGACGTATCGGTGAGCTTCGCGGTAAAAGTCGTCGGCAGCGAGTGTAGCCATGACCTTTGGGAGAGCGTCATTGTCCAAAAGAATTCCTCCCAGAATGGCTCGTTCGCCTTCGAGAAACTGAGGAGGAAGTCGGATTTGATCGCCTTTCTCAGACGGCATCCTCGGACCCATCCTCCGGTCTGACCACTATGTTTATGGTAGCTGAGACATCGGGGTGTAGGCGCACTGACGCTTTATATTCACCGAGCTTCTTTATGGGATCGGGAATGGCGATCCGCTTTCTGTCAATGTCGAATCCCTCGGCTTGCAGGGCACTGGCTATGTCGGAAGAAGTGACGGAACCGAACAGTCGAGCTTCTTGATCTTTTGACTTCCTGACAAAATTCAACGTTAAGGCCGAGAGCTTTTCAGCTTCCTGTAGCGCACTTCCCTTGGCCTTTGCAAGCTTCTTACGCTTTGCCTCTATGAGGGTTCGATAGAAGTTAAGGTTCTTTTCCGTAGCCAGGCAGGCCAATTTTCTCGGCAACAGGTAGTTTCTGGCATAACCGTCTTTCACTCTAACCGTCTGGCCAACTGTCCCAAGATCGTCAATATGGTCTAAAAGGATCACATTCATACGCGTTCTCCGAAAAGTTACCCAATTATCGTTTTGGAACTGTAAAGGGGAGAAGGGCTATGTTTCTGGCCCTTTTTATTGCAGTGGTCAATTGTCTCTGATGTTTTGCACAATTGCCGGATATTCTTCTCGGAATTATTTTGCCTCTTTCCGTGATGAATACCCTCAATATGTTAGGTTCCTTGTAGTCCATCCTAAGGGTCGAGTCCGCGCAAAAACGGCAGACTTTGCTTCTGGGAAAAGGTCTTCTCCTGGGGGGTCTGGAGACAGTCATAGTCCCTCCTCTTCAGTTTCTGGGACGGAGGAAGGCGTACTGTCGGCGGCTTCTGCCGCGGCTAGATCCTTCCGGCCCTCAAACTGACGTTCGCTCGCAACGTCTGAACCAGCATGATTCTCATTTCCAGGCGTTGCCACTGCCGACTCATTTTGCGGACCGGCGTCATCGAGGGTCGGCACTGTTAGCTCACTAGTAACCGATTGTTCATTGACTGGTGTTTGAGCCTCCGAAAGGACTTCCTTTGTCTGAGCAGCGGCCTGGAACGCCTCTAAATCGACCTCATCGTCGACTTTAACGCTCAGAAACTTCATCACGTCTTCGGAGATCTTGAATTGCCTTTCCAGTTCGGCCATCAGCGCGGGCAAACCAACAAAGTCAAAAAGGAGGTATCTGCCTCTGTCACGCTTCTTAACCCTGTAGGCAAACCTCTTGAACCCCCAATCCTCGATCTTGATGATTTCTCCACCGCTCGTTTTGATTAACGTGCTGTATTTTTCAGTGAAGTTTCGGATGTCGTCATCGGCCATTTCCGGCTCTAGGATGACCACAGATTCATAGCGCCTCATGAGTTCTCCTTTCGGATGTCAAGCCCCAAGGGGGCAAGGAGTTAAAAGATGTAATTTACACAACGCCAATTTTTTTTTCAATACCCAAAAGACAGGACTGTAACAAAAAGAGATTACTGAGACCATTTTTCGGAAGCTAACGCTTACTAATTTCTCCGCATCTTTCGCATTTCCAGATTTTTTCTTTTATGAAAAAAAAGAGTAAACCGAGGGCAACAAAAATAGATCCAATGTAGTAAACGGCTGGCAATGCGAACTTAATGAACCATGGAACCTGGTAAAAATTAGCTGCATAACCGTAAAGCGTCATGAAGGCCACACCAAGGGCCGCCAAGCTCATGCCCGCTGGAATAGAAAGGACGGTACGGGAAGACTTCTTCATAGTCCCTCCGCATCCCACGCACAACTTCACTCGGTTGTTCCGATTAGTTCGATCCTGGAACATGTTGAAATCCTGGTCCACTCCAACATCCTGACGAGAAGAGGAACCTCCGGCCTTTCTCTCCCTTACGGCCACAAATCTGCTGGCGTCAGGGTCGGAAACGGGCGGCCTGTCCGGTTTCTTACCTGTAGAAAGGGTTACTCCGGGCGTTCCTTGAAGCCGGAACCCCGCCGCGTTATGATAAGGGGGATCCGAGTTTTTCATAATTCCTTATAGCCGTTACCCGATTGGGGATGTGTTCTTCCCTAGCGTGAAACTGCGACCTCCCTGACAAAGAGGTTAACTCTGACCTATTGGTTAGTCGTCGGTACAATGCCGCACAGACCCCTGTGTTCATGGGAAGCAGTGTAAGCCAGGAATAATATGCCTAGTCTTGACCACACAAAGCCCCAAATGGGCACCGATAGTAGCAGATTCGCGAGGAAAGTCAATTTGCAAAAAGGACACTTTTCTCAGATGAGTTGCCTCTTGAATGGCAGCCTAATGACGACTCTGTGCAGGTCGAAGCTAGAACGAGAAAGAGGGGCAGGATTACGCTCTCCTGGCCCTCACCGTTCGAGAACAGCCTTCTTGTATTGGTTACACTGCGAATTTGGCGTAAGGATTACCGAATAGCAGGATCAGTGCAATAACCAGCGCGTAAATTGTCAGAGACTCGATCATAGCCAGACCAATGATCATAGTGGTGAGGATTCGGCCGCCGGCTTCCGGGTTTCTGGAAGTTCCTTCGCAGGCTCCCCCGATGGCGGTTCCCATTCCTATTCCACTCCCGATGGCGCCAAGTCCGATTGCCAAACCGGCGGCCAGTACTGTCCACTGAATGATGCCACCAGCGGCGGGTGACAGATCGGCGGCAAAAGCTACACCGGCAAACAGGCTGATAGCCAACATCATCAGTCCGGTAACAAATGCTCTCCTCATAGTTCAATAACCTCCATTTTTTTTGTTATCAGTGAGCCTCTTCCAAAGATCCCACGATGTACATCATGGTCAGCATAATGAACACGAGAGTCTGAATGAAAGAAGTAAACACCTGCAAAACCATCATCGGCAACGGCACCAAATACGGCACCAACAAGGTCAGAATTATTATGGCAAGATCCTCTCCCATGATGTTTCCAAAAAGTCGGAAACTCAGAGAGAGTATGCGGCTGAAGTGGCCGATGAGTTCAATGGGCAGCATCAAAGGAATCAACCACGGCACCGGCCCCAAGAAGTGTTTAACATAATGAGTACCATGAGCCTTGATACCCACGTAATGGGTTGTTGCAAAAGCTACTAATGCCAAGGCAAGCGTCGTGTTGAGGTTGTTCGTGGCAGACTGAAGCCAGGGGATAATCCCGATAAGGTTGCATGAGAGGATAAACAGCGCCAGTGACGCTATCAGCGGGAAATAGTGGCGTCCGTGTTCCCCCATGGTCTGGGCAACTATGTCCTCAAGGGTTGACACCACCACCTCCCAAAAATTTTGAGAACCTCTAGGTATCATCTCGAGTTTGTTCTTAATCATGACGGACGCGACTATGAGAATAATCATTACCAACCATGTGTTGAGAACATTGTTCAGGTCGGCATGAGTCACGCCCCACTTGTCCCAGAACTGCTCCATGGAATGGAAAACCGGGTTGGCAATCACGTCAGTCAGCATGGGAGGATGAATATCCGCAGCCATCGATTAAACCTCCTGAGGACTTCTATTAGCTAAATAAACTAGTATTATCATTCCGAACAGACCGGCTGGGATGACCGACAAACCGGTCACCAAACCAAGTGGATCCACTTCCAGAAAACTTATCAGAAAAAAGAGACATATCCCCATCAGTATCAGTCTCAAGTAAAATCCGGTCACAATCGAGGCTGTAGCGCGATTCTTATACACAAACTCAGAGCCTCTGATCTTACGAGCCGACGCCCATGCATTGATGAGCACCAGCGCCCCGCCTGCCCCGAAGCCGACGGTGAAATTCCGGGTAGCTAGAATGAGGCAGGCAAACACGCCCAAAACGTACACGGTCCCCGAGACAAAAAACCAAATTTGCGGGATTTTGATCATGTGCATTTGGTATTCTGATCCTTGTCAACCCGCAATTGTTTCCGAACCTCACGCCATACGTTGCGGCACGCGGCTGCGACTCCTAAACAGAAAAAAATTATGCTCAGGTACGGAAAGGTGCCGAGTTTACCGTCGAGCCAGTATCCGATACCGGCTCCGATAAATATGGCAAAGACTATTGATGCACCCAACTGAAGGGAGTCACCCACGAGCCTCCAAGTTGTTTGCATATTCTTCACGAAGCTAGACCAGTTACCAGAAAAAGAGTAACAGTGTCAAGTTTTTTTGAAGTTCTTACAAGGAAAGCGCCGCCGCCGGTTACTGAGTTGACCAAACCGCAGCGTAATGGTAGGTTTATTATCGTCGTCCGTCCATAGAAAAAGGTCCAGACTCACAGAACATAAATCCACGCTTTCATCCCATCGGGCTGGATTTCCTTGGAAAGATGGGGTCGCAATTGTAGAGAGCTTGCCAGAGAGTGCGCCAATGTATAGAGTGTTCTTTAAAAATCAACATAGTGGAACAGGTGAGAAAAATGATCAGCGACAAGATTCAAGATGCGTTTAATAAACAAATCAACGCGGAGATTTATTCTTCGTATCTCTATTTGTCAATGTCATCGTACTTTCAGTCAACAAACCTCAATGGGTTTGGCAACTGGATGCGATGCCAGGCGCAGGAAGAGCTTGTCCATGCTATGAAGTTCTATAATTTCATCAACGATCGTGGAGGATTGGTTACTCTTACGGCCATTGAGGGGCCTCCCACCAAGTGGAATTCCCCGCTCCATGCCTTCCAGGAGGCCTATGCCCATGAGCAGAAAGTTACAGGGCTGATCAACAGTTTGGTAGATCTGACCATCAAACAGAAGGACCATGCTTCAGCGACTTTCCTTCAATGGTTTGTAAATGAGCAAGTGGAGGAAGAGGCTTCCGCGGATGGTGTGGTACAGCAGTTGAAGTTGGCTGGAGACCAAGGGAGCGGATTGTTCATGATAGATCGTGAATTGGCCTCACGTACATTCGTGATGCCGACTGTCCTATGATTCAGGAGGATTGCAATGATAGGCGTGTCTGACAGGTCCTTGGAGATGCTGAACCTAGCCCTGGCAAAGGAAGAGAAAGGCAGAGCGTTTTACAAGAACGCTGTGTCTAAGTGCAGCAGTGAACTTGGCAAGGATATGTTCCGCAGTCTCATGGCGGACGAAGGAATTCATATCCAACGAATCAAGCAAATTTATGATTCTCTCGTAAAGGGTCAAAAGTGGTCTTCGGAATGGAAATCCCACACCGTCGAAAACGAGGATTTACAGAAGCTTTTTAGGGACAGGATGGCTAAACTGGGTCCAAAGGTGAAGTCGGACAGCGGAGATCTGGACGCCCTCCAAATAGGTCTGGAAATGGAACGAGGGGCAGTGAATTTCTATGAGGAGCAACTCGCCAAAGCGATAGAAACGCTCGAGAGAGATTTCATCGCTTGTATGCTTGCCGAAGAACGCGGTCATTATGCGGCTCTTAACGACGTGAAATTGTATTTCGAAGATCCTGAATCATGGTTTACTGAAAAGGAACATCACACCTTGGATGGAGGTTAATCGGCAGAACTCGATGATGAGGTACGGGTTGCCCTGAAACGGCTGTAATATTCGACAGTATTAGGCGATACAGCTCATGATTAGTCCGATGGACGGATTGAACATTGCTTTGGGAGCCTTGAAGGTGAACGTATTGCGTTCCCTTTTGACCATGCTTGGTATTGTCATCGGAGTCGGTGCGGTGATCTTGATGGTGGCTGTCGGAGCAGGAGCCCGTGAGATGATCGGGGACCAGATCCGATCAATAGGCAGTAACCTTGTCCTGATCGTGCCGGGGTCCAGTGTCCAAGGTGGAGCGCGACTTGGATCAGGCTCTGTTCACACTCTCAAGGCAGCCGACGCGGAAGCCATAGCAAAAGAATGTTCTGCAGTTAAGTTCGCAGCGCCGGTTTGGGGAGAAGGGACTCAAGTGGTCTATGGGAACCGGAATTGGAGAACCCGTGTTACTGGAACGACTCGAGATTATTTTCCTGTACGTGAATGGAACATTCGTTATGGCAGGATGTTCCTGCCCGAGGAGGAACACCATGCGGCAAAGGTGGCCGTAGTAGGCGCCACAGTCGTTGAAAACCTCATCGGGGACACGTATCCATTAGGCAAAGTCCTGAGAATCAAGAATGTCCCATGCACCATAATTGGCGTTCTTGAAAGGAAAGGTCAGTCGCCCAGGGGAGACGATCAGGACGACACTGTATTTGTACCACTGAAGACATCGCAATATAGGCTTTTCGGAACCCCATTTCAGGACGAAATCAACGCCATCCTTGTTCAAGCGAAAGACATTCCTCTTATCAGGGAAGCAGAAATACAGATAGACGAGTTGTTGACCAGACGTCACAGGATTGGCCGCAATCAGGAGAAGGATTTCACAGTTCGCAACCTGACCGAGATTCTCGCCACCGCTGAGAGAACACTAAATATTATGACAACATTGTTAGGGGCAATTGCTGCGATATCTCTGCTGGTAGGAGGGATAGGAATAATGAATATCATGTTGGTCTCGGTAACCGAACGCACAAGAGAGATAGGAATTCGGATGGCCGTGGGCGCACGGTCGGGGGACATCCTTAGTCAGTTCCTGATCGAGGCCGTGGTTCTTTCAATGTCCGGCGGATTGCTAGGAACGGCGGTGGGGATGGGGGGAGCATATATATTCTCACGCACCAGTGGGTGGCCTGCGCTGATCAGTTCTCTTGCGGTGGGAGTGGCGCTATTATTTTCTGCTGCCGTGGGGATATTCTTTGGTTTTTATCCAGCCCTAAAAGCTTCCCGATTACAGCCTATTGAGGCCCTACGATACGAGTAATTCCCTGAACTGATCAGGGCGCTGTCCGACATCCCAGGCGACTCCATTATCTGATGGGTTCTCCTCACATGGGCGTAACCACCGTGCCAAGTTTGACTTGCAACTTGTGGTCTAAGAAAAGAAAAGGTGGTATGCGTTCCGTACAGACAGATATGGCCAGCCTAAGGGACGTCATCATTCTCCAGGCTGCCCAAGTTCATGAGGTCGGTTCCAGGTGATTGGTTTTTCTATTATTAACAGGTATGTCTTCAGGGAAATTAGCGTCTCTTTCGCATTTTGTTTTGCGGTATTTCTCGTGGCAGGTTTGATTGCCGGTTTTCTTCCACTGCTCCAAAAGGGTATGGAAGCAGGATTGGAACTGACGCTAATCCTATTCCAGGTTCTGATTAACGCCTTGCCTGGCACCTTGGTTACCGTCCTCCCGTTGTCCATCATGATCGGCATTCTCTTAGGGCTCGGACGAATGGCCACGGACAATGAGATCTCAGCGATCAAGTCGTCGGGGATCTCTATCCTCAGACTGTTGCCGCCGGTAGCGTTTCTCGGGCTGATAGGCCTTGGGGCAAGTTTGATATGTACGCTCGTTCTCATACCCAAAGGTATCGCGCAAGGCCGTCGGTTAATGCAGGAGGCCATCAGCAAACGGCTAGACGCAGGCATTGAGGAACGCACGTTTTTTGGCTCACTCAAGAACCTGATTGTATACGTAGAAAAAATAGATTCTTCTACAGGTGTCATGAGTCGGGTCTTCATACGTGAGACCACACAGCCCAACGAGACGACTACAATACTGGCCAAGAAAGGAGTCGCTTATCAGGATCCAGAGGGAAAAGCATTCATACTGAACCTCCGTGATGGGACTATCTTGAAAGAGGATCTGACCGGAGATTCGACCGGGATTTTGGCGTTTGAGACCTATGTATTTCGGTATCCTTTGGACCAGGCAGGGCTAAATGATGCACCGAAGGCGCTTGAAGAAATGTCCATTTCAGCCGTCAGAGATAGGGTGAAAATGGTTACTACGCCTAAAGAGACTGACACAAGCGAAGTATTGGCATACTATGAACGGGTAAAACTATTTGCCGGGATACTTATCATCCAAAGGTTTACCTATCCTCTGGCGTGCCTGGCTCTTGCCATTATCGCCTTCCCTATCGGCATTTTGAACATGGGTAGAAGTCGCCTGAACAATGTCTCACTTGGACTTATAGCTGTTTTTGTCTATTACGCCTTGGTCTTGGCTACTGAACGGGCAGCTCGCTCCAACGTAGCCGATCCTATACTGGTATTGCCTTTGCCTCCATTATTGTTCATTCTGGGGTCTGCCTATCTCATTCGATGCGCAAGTATGGAACGAATCCCCGCTGTCATTATTGGTGTTCAAGAATGGATCGCGAGGCTCAAAACGCAGCATTCAAAATATTGATTGACATTGTTTTTGGGCCTGCCGAGTCTCCCTAAAAGACGTACACAGATCAGAGGTCTCTAAAAATAGGGTAAGATTTTGAATAAGATCGACCATTCTCACCACCAAATACCGGTTACAGCAGTCCTCCTCCTCGTCATGATGAGTTTCGTCTGGGGTGGAAATATGGTGAGCATCAAGTTGAGCAGTCAGGGGATGCCACCTATTATTGCTGCTACGATAAGATCAGTCTTTTCGTCTTTGCTGCTATGGCTCTATGCGGGAGTCACGAGACGTGGAGTGTTCCTGGACCGACAGGATCTCAAAAACGGTGCGGTAATCGGTGTTCTGTTCGGAACAGAGTTCCTGCTTCTCTATTGGGGGGCCACCTTAACAGATGTTTCCAGAGCAGTGGTTTTCTTGTACACCCAACCCCTATGGGCAGCGATCGGCGCTCATTTCTTGTTGGCCAATGATCGTCTGTCCATGGTGAAAAGCCTGGGCTTGTTTTCAGCTTTTGCAGGCCTCATATTGGTATTCGGATCTAAATCACCAGAACTTGGGTCCCTGTATTGGGTCGGCGATTTGATGGAAACGATCGCAGGCCTCCTCTGGGCGGCTACTACTATTTACATCAAGAAATTCATGTGGAACAGGCCGATAACTCATTTCCAGACGCTTTTTGCTCAACTTTTTTTCTCTATTCCCATTCTGGCAGCGGGGGCGCTGATTTTTGAATGGGGACGCGCCATTCATGTGGACTCAATTGTTGCAGCGGCCCTTTTCTACCAGACGGTGGTGATTGCTTTCTTGAGTTATCTGCTTTGGTTCTGGATGGTTCATCGGTTTCAAGTGAGCATTTTGTCGGCCTTCACGTTCCTAACGCCTTTATTCGGAGTCATTCTGAGCGGAGTTCTTCTTGGCGAACCTCTACCGGTATTGCTCTGGGTAGGTCTAAGTCTCGTGGCGGTAGGTCTTTATCTGGTGAACCGACCTAAAGCAGTTTGAATATTTATGAAACCCCATTGAGTTTTCTGATCATCATACAAAAAACTCTTGTAGTGATAGACACAAAAAGATATAAGCTCACTCCTGAATGGTTGCCTTGCATCAACCTGTTGTGATCAGAGGTATTTTAAATGAGAATAGTATCGGCCCTCGGCCTAGTAGGTTTGGTAGTGCTGCCTTTCCTCACGTCCTGTTCCGGCCTTCGCTCCGGAAATACCGCCGTGAAAGCCTCTTTCGAAGCCAACGAAAATGATGGCTGGATGACGAGGAAAATCCCTGGCATGAAAACCCTCTCAGATCTTATCCCCCCCCCCAACGAGGCGAGGATGAAGTGGGATCAACGTAACAGGAGGCAAAGTGATCTCACCGGCACGGATAGCCCTGCTTTGTGAGATATACCTTGTTTTTGGATCAGCAACCCGCAGGCGGCATAGGATTGCCGGTGATCCGAATTAGCCGAAAAAGGCCACGGTCAGTATAAGAACGATACCCACGGCCAAGTAAAGGATTCTGACTCTGCTGCCTCGACCGTGTAGATCCCTCCAGTCCCGTGAGCCGCGGATCATCACGTCCACTCTGTAAGCCTGATAAATGCCTGCCATGGAGACCAGGGTTACTGGATGAACAAAACCTCGCCAAACCAGCAATTTCTTTTTCAAACGCCGTATTAAACGGTACAATTTCAACATCAACTTTTTCTTTGGAAAAAACCCCTTGTTCTGTGCCACATATAAAGGGAGCGCCTGCAAAACCGGCAGGCATCGCCCTGATGACCACATGGTCATTATCATCAACTGCGCCTGGACGTCAGGCTCGTAGCTAAGGGGATAGGCAATAAATCCGCAACTTGACACCATGGTGGAGCAACTGCTAGAAACAGCATGTGCCTGTTATTCGATGCGCTTGCAACAAATCTGTCGAAAAAAACGAGGTTTAGTATGCTGATTCGCCAGTTGGTTGTAAAACCGGATCTACCTGATGCATTGCAGGTGCTCAGAACCATAGGAATGAATCTTTGGTACACTTGGAATCCTGACGCGAATCGTCTGTTCCAGGCGCTTGACCCTGATCTTTGGGAAGAATGCGGACATAACCCCATACTTCTTCTAGCCAATTTGTCCCCGCAAAGAAAAAGGGAAATCATAGAGGATGTGTCCCTTATCGATGCCATCTCCGAAATAGAAAAGGCTTTCGAGGAATACCTGAGCAATCCGGGAAATTACTCCTTTAACTTGGAGAGGCCCATTGACTACAGGATCGCCTATTTCAGCATGGAGTACGGGCTTTGTGAGTGCATGCCGATATATTCAGGAGGTTTAGGCGTATTGTCGGGAGATCATCTGAAGAGCGCGTCAAACCTCTGTTTTCCGCTCATTGGGGTGGGGCTGCTTTATCAAAAAGGGTATTTTCGACAGTATTTAAACATAGATGGATGGCAGCAGGAATCCTATCCGGACAACGATTTTTATAACTTACCAATCTTACCTGTTCGCGATGCTACGGGCAATCAGGCGAGTTTTGATATGGAACTGGATGGAAGGAATGTAAAGATATTGATATGGAAAATCCAGGTAGGCCGTATCCCTCTCTATCTCCTGGATTCGAGCCACCCATCCAATTCGGAAAGCGCGCGTCGGATTACTGCGGAACTTTACGGCGGGGATCTTGATATGAGAATTCAGCAGGAAATAGTCCTCGGGATAGGGGGGGCTCGAGCCTTTCACCTTCTTGGACTATGGCCGCTGGTCTACCATCTCAACGAAGGCCATGCAGCTTTTGCGGCTTTGGAAAGAATTCGCCAGTCCATGACCACGTATAAAGTCTCTTTCGACGTTGCCATGGAAGCGGTGTCGGCTTCGACAGTGTTTACGACCCATACTCCAGTCCCAGCCGGTATAGACATGTTTCCTCCTGACATGGTGGAACGTTATTTCAGAAGTTACATGAAATCACTTGGGATGACCGTAAAGGACCTACTGGATTTAGGGAGGCAGGATCCAAGCGACAAGAGTTCCCCGTTGTCCATGGCTGTTTTGGCTTTACGCCTTTCCAGAGGAGTCAATGCGGTCAGCAAACTTCACAGCAGCGTGTCAAGAAAGATGTGGAGAAACCTGTGGCCACATCTTGAGGAAGAAGACGTCCCCATTGGTTATGTAACTAACGGGGTTCATATACCGTCCTATTTATCCAACGAAATGGCTGATCTTTTTGCACGCTACCTGGGAGAAGAATGGGTAGAGGAGCCTGATAATGCGAAACTTTGGATGAGAATTCATAATATACCCCATTCACAACTCTGGAGAGTTCATGAAACGAGGCGGGAACGCCTGGTGGCTTTCTGCAGGAGGCGCCTGGCCAAGCAACTGAAATCGGGAACTGGGTCCAGTTCTAACATGAAACGTGTCATCGAGTTTCTCAATCCCGAAGCTCTGACTATCGGCTTTGCTAGGCGGTTTGCACCATACAAGAGGGCTGGTTTGCTGTTTAGTGATCCAGACCGCTTGCTGAGGATCATCTCTGACAAGCGACGTCCGGTTCAATTCATTTTCGCGGGCAAGGCTCACCCCAGGGATCTCTTGGGGAAAGAGATCATCAAGAAAGTTGTGCATCAGGCTAGGTCCGAAGGCTTTCGCAGGAACCTGGTGTTCTTGGAGGATTATGACATTAACGTTGCCCGGTACCTGGTTCAGGGTGTGGACGTCTGGCTTAACACGCCTCGAAGGCCCAACGAAGCCTGTGGGACATCTGGAATGAAAGCCGCTGCCAATGGGGTTCTCAATTTGAGCGTACTCGACGGGTGGTGGCCTGAAGCGTACGATGGAACCAATGGATGGGCAATAGGCAACGAAGAAGAGTACGAAGACATTGCATACCAGGACCAAACTGACGCGGATAGCTTGTACGATATCCTGGAAAAGGAAGTAATTCCGATTTTTTTTGATCGAGGTCCTGACGGTCTACCTCACGCGTGGGTAGAGATGATGAAAAACAGCATGGTAAAAATATGCGGCCGGTTTAATTCTCACCGAATGATCGAAGAATACATGGAAGACTACTACGTTCAAGCCGGACTGGCCCATCAAATCCTTGGGGAAAACAGACAGGCGCGCGCGAGAGAACTCAGAGACTGGAAACTAAGAATTCGCTCGCTTTGGAACGACATCAAAATCCTGGATGTCTCTTTACCGAAAGGAGATCATGTATCCTTGGGAGAAGTTTTGGAGGTAACGACCTATGTCCGGTTGGGCCACATAAGTGCTGAGGAAGTTGTTGTCGATCTTTGCCACGGAATCGCGGCCGTTGATTCCGACAAGCTCATTAACCGCAACGTCACGGCTATGGTGCAGTCAGAAGAATCATCAGACGGGGTCTACTGTTTCAAAGGGACAATACCGTGCGAGGAGACCGGTGTGTATGCCTATCGGATCCGCGTGCTACCATTTCACCCCTATCTTTTCAATCAACTCTCAATGAACCTGATTACCTGGGGTTAATAGTACGATTCCGGAGAGCCGGGGGATGGTTATCCAGTCATAAGGTGACGTGCATCCAGTCAAGTCAAGAACGCTTGTCGGCATTTATCGTAACATATTCTTCCGAGAGATCTGTAGTCAGAAGTGAAGCCTTTTCCTCCCCAGCCTTCAAGTCAAGAAGAATTGAGAACTCCGCGGCTGCCATAACGTGATGCGCTGCAGACTCCCAGTCCTCCTCGACGAGCGTACCGTTCTTTACCACCGGAACGTCGCCTATGAATAGATCGATGCGGCCAGGGTCGAACATCACCCCGGCACGGCCAGCGCAGCAGATGATTCTACCCCAGTTAGGATCTTCCCCATGAAAGGCGCTCTTTACCAGGGGCGACTCCGCTATAACACGAGCTATTCTTAGTGCCGCTTCACGGTCCACAGTTCCACAGATTCGTACGTCCACTACTTTAGTTGCCCCCTCCCCGTCCTGCACAATCTGGCGGGCAAGATCCATACAGGCTTGGTCAAGTAACGAGGAGAAGACCATCCTGTCTTCGCGATTTGGTCCCAATTCTAAGGCATCAGAGTCCCCCCCTGCCAGAACCACGACTGTGTCGTTTGTGCTGGTGTCTCCGTCCACGGTTATGGAATTAAAACTCTTGCCATTGGCAATCAAGAGGCATTCTCGTAGGAAGGACGCCTCAACCCTCATATCGATCAGGATGATGGCCAGCATGGTGGCCATATGAGGGGCAATCATGCCGGAGCCTTTGGCGATTCCGACAATCTGCAAAGGTCCGTTGGAGGTTCGGCCGTTCAGGCATACTGTCTTGGGTCTGGTATCTGTGGTCATGATTGCCTGGGCTACATCCATAAACGAGCAGCGCCCCAGTCCATGAACGAGTTCAGAAATTCGTCCGAGCATTCGCTCCAGAGGCAAGTTTTTTCCGATGACACCGGTGGACATTGGAATGACAAGCTCAGAATCTATTGCAAGGCTTTCTGCGACGGCTCCAGTTAAGCGGAGGGCATCGAGCTTACCCTTGGATCCCGTGTAAGCATTGGCATTGCCGGAGTTGACCAGCAGAGCCCGACACAAGCCTTGTGAGAGACGTTTCCGAGTTATCTCTACCGGCGCGGCAAAAACCAGATTGGTGGTGGTTACCCCGACTGCAACGGCCGGCGCTTCAGCCACAACGAGACCTAAATCAAGCCTGGTCGTATCCGCGTGTTTAATTCCGGCTGCAACAGCGCTAAACTTGAAGCCCTTGATCGGTTTTGATTTTAGATCCACTTCTTGTCACTCCCCGTAACCTCTGACTTTAACTCCCAAACTGACCAAGTCCTGAATGAGTTGGAACCGTCCTGAATACAGTATGCCCCGAATTCCGCTTCGTTCGGCGCCTTGCACGTTCTCCCACAAGTCATCAATGAAAACCGAAGACGCCGGATCGATTCCAAACATCTCTATCGCTTTCTCATAATAGGCTGGTGACGGTTTCATTACGGCCAACTCGAAGGACAGGGCCGCCATGCGGTAAAAGGCCACCCTCGGGAAATGCTCAACAATCCAGTAGTAATGAGCCCTACAGGTGTTTGAAACTAGCCACGTTCTATAATTCTTTGATAGACATTCACCCAGAGCTACCATTTCTTCATCTATTCTGAATATGTCACACCAGATTACCCGGAATTCATCGACATTCAACTGAATCCTAAGCGTTTCCGAAATGATCCGACAAAAACTTTCAAAGTCAATCTCTCCGACTTCCAAAGCCAAGGAATGCTTCAGAAACAACTGCTTGAAAGCCCGCTTGTTCTCGGTCAAAAGCCTTGCAAGGTCCGGCGGCAGAATTGGAAGCAACCGCCGAAAAGCAATATCCCAATCAAACGGAACGAGGACATTTCCAAGATCAAAAAGGATGTCCGTAATGTTGTTTGAAGACTTCGGCATGAGGGAGCATTTCTTGACTTCGGAGATACCTGGACAGGTGTACTAATAGTAGTCTGAGGATTCACTTGTTTCCCAAAAATCGCTGCCGGAGGAAAGCTAATGCTTGGCGGCAATGTAGCGCCCGCACTGGTTAGAAAAATCTAGGAGCACTGAACGCAAAGGCAAGCCGGTTTTCTCGCTTTCTTCTCCCATCGCGGCCCAGAACTCATTCAGCCGTGGAAAGATTTCGTCAGTAACAGATAGAACCAGGGTGTTCCCGCATTTGCAGTGCCGGTACATCATGGTGAAAGGTTTCTTCATGACTTCACGGCAGTCTTCAAGGCAATGTCCTTTTGGTATTGTGGCCAATACATATTCGGGAAAACTGCGGTAAATCTTTCCACAAACGTTACATTTTTTCGGAAATAGCCTTTTATCGGCGCCTATAAAAACAAAGTGTTCTATGAACTCCACGAAACGAGGATTGTATGTCATATTGCCCGATGTCGCATACAACGCATGGGTTTTCATGGAAGCCTCTGTATGGATTCCAATCTGTCGGTGGTTATCGTACTTTCAATCAGGATGACTGGATTGAAAAAATTTTTGCGCTTCTTATCCATGCCGAGCCTTAAGCCAGAACTCTATCCGGTCACGGTAGAGAAGGAAAAACCCTATGGACAGGGTGCAGACCACCGACACAATCAATAATAACGACCAATCCTCATCGAAGACTGCGGAGCCGCTCACACTTAGCATCACTGTTCCAGGGATTCTGCCGATAGTACTCACGAGTGCGAATGGAATGAACCCCATAGGGCTCAGACCAAGAATATATGAAAAAATATCTTTCGGAAAGCCGGGAAGGGTAAAAAGAAGCAATGTAACAATCGTTCCCCGTCTCTCGGTCAGGAAGTGAAACTTGTTCAGCAACTCTTGGCTCACAACCAACTTGACAATTGGCAATCCCACTATTCTGGCAACAAGAAAAGCCCCCAGGGAACCCAGGGTCAGGCCTATAGTGGAATAAGCGAGATTGGGCACGGCTCCGAAGACAAAGCCGCCCACGGCCCCGGTCAATTCCCCTGGAATGGGGGCCACAACTACCTGAAAAGCCTGAATCAAAATAAAGACCACTGGAGCCCAGGCTCCCCAGCTTTCAATATAGGTTCGCAGCGCTTCCTTACTCTTGAACATTTCACAAACCAACTCACAGCACCAGCCCAATTGTCCGAATACGACCAACCCCGCAAACAAAATTCCGAACGCAGTCAGCAAGCATAGAGCGACGATCAATCGTCTCTTGTCTTCTCCACTCTTAGATTCCGTTTGCACTATTTCCCTCCGGCATTGGGATTCAACAGAATGTTTCCGTAATAATCCCTCTCGGCAGAGAGGCTCTGAAGTATTTCGTCTTCCATTCTCTTTACCAGAGCTGGGAACGTTCTTGTGTTAAAAGCGGAAATTGCCGTTCCGCCAAAACGGGCACAAATGTTTTCAACGGCTTCTGAGTCGACGAGATCTATTTTGTTGAAAACCCTTATCATAGGTATCGAATTGAGATTCAACCGCTCAAGAAGCCTTTCAACCGCGGCCATCTGGTCTTCAAAATCCGGGTTGGAACAATCGATTACGTGTAACAGGAGATCTGCGTCGGCAAGTTCATCGAGAGTGGCCGAAAATGCTGCCACCAGTGTTTCGGGGAGATCCTGAAGGAAGCCAACGGTGTCTGTTATTATGGCTTCCGTTTCTCTCGGAAATCTAAGTCTTCGACTGGTCGGGTCCAACGTGGCAAATAGTTTGTCCTCAGTGAGAACGTCGGACTTTGTAAGATTGTTTAACAGCGTAGATTTCCCGGTATTAGTATATCCCACAATAGAAATGATAGGTATTTCTCGTCTGTTGCGCAACTGACGTCGTAGCATTCGACGCCTACCGAGTTGGTCAATCTGTTTTTCCAAAAATCCGATTCGGCTGTGAATGCGACGTCGATCAATTTCCAACCGAGTTTCTCCTGGCCCGCGGCCACCGATTCCTCCCGTAAGACGCGAGAGAGCGTCATCCTTTTCTCCGAGCCTCGGTAGGGCATACTTTAGCTGAGCAAGTTCGACCTGTATCTTCCCCTCGCTGGTTTTAGCCCTTTGGGCAAAGATGTCCAGAATCAACTGGGACCGATCAATGACCTTGAGTTCGGTAAAATCTCCTATGGATTTTACCTGGGTCGGGCTTAGTTCAGCATCAAAGACTATTAATCCTACACCCTTTTGGAGAGCATCTATGACTATTTCTCTCAATTTCCCCTTGCCCACCACAAAATGTGAGTCCACCGAGTCTCTACGCTGAACTGCGGTTCCAGCTACTTCCAGACCACTGGATCGAGCCAGTTCAGCTAATTCTCTGAGGGATTTTTCTATCTCCCAGTCTTTGCCGTGAGTCCGAGCCACAAGGTAGGACCTTTCGCCCGAGCCTGTAGTGGAATGGCCCCTCACGGAACGCGAAATCTCATCCTCCAGGGACTTGACAAAAGAAGGGAAATTCATGTCGAGTTGAGAAGGGTGGATGGGATCCAGAATTTGCCATACCTTTCCTGCTGGATTGTCCGGGAGCAGGTGGGCCATTCGCAGTGCTGTAGGCAATCCATACTGGTCAATCCCTATTGAACCAACGAGATCCAGACGCATCAAAGCCAAATCTGTCAGGTCTTCCTGACTCATGGGTTCGTCGTACAGATGAGTATGAATTAGCCTCAGCCCCCTGAGTCGTCCCGCCCCCACGCGCCAACCTTCCAGCTTCGGTATGAGAATGGACCGTGAGTCTCCAACCAGAACCTTGAAAATCTTTCCCTGGCGATCGACTAGAATACCTATTTGACGCCCAATTTCAGAGGATAGTTCAGTTAGTCGACGTGAAACCTCGTGGGTCACAACGCTGCCATGTGGAATTCGTCTCGCGGCTAATCGCTCAAGCCGAATCCTTTGGGACGGTTTCAGGTCCCGTAATGACCCGAAAACCACGCTCAATCTCTGTTATCTCCCAACTTTCGATCCTTAGGACCTCTGTTCAACTTGAAAAAGTCTTGGTCTTTGAACAGGAAACATAGCGAGTCGTATGCCTTCAGATGACCTACATCAACCCTCCATTTCGGACGGATAAAGTGGCCGATCTCATTATCTCCTATTCTCTCATAAAGCCGGACAGTTTTCCACGTGTCGCGCGGTATCTCGAGCGCGTGAACTTCTAGCGCTTATCTTCTTCCGGAAGGATCTTCACAACAGCACATTTAGACGGATCAAGATACTTCCGAGCTGCCTTCAGGACGTCTTCTGCTTTTACCTCACGTATTCGTTTAATATACTCAGTGTCATAGTCGTATCCCAGACCGTAAAGTGTATTCAAGGCGGCATTTTCGGCTCTCGACCACGAGCTTTGTAGTGAAATGAGATGATTTCCGATCAGATTGAAAATCGAGTGATCGAGTTCCTCAGACGTGATCGGGACGGATCTCACCGTGTCAATCTCCCTGAACAAGCCGCTCAAAGCACGCTCTAGCTTGGGTATATCACAGGCCATGTAGAAAGCGAACATGCCAGGATCCAGGCCTGGCCTCACGAAAGATGCCACGGAATAAGCGAGAGACTCCTTGTCTCTCAATTCCAGAAATAAACGGCCGCCCTGTCCGGACAGGACATTGTTCAGGACCTCTAAGGAATATCGTTCAGGATGGTTCAAAGTGGTTCCTGGGAAGCCTATGGCAATGTGGGCTTTTGCCCGTGGTATTCTAATGGTGTCCTCTCTGACTTCTTTCAGAGGTTCCTCTTCAGGCACAATCGGCGCATCCAGTTTCTCTGCGGGCAATGATCCGAACAGTTCCTCTATACGCCGCAGGGTTTTCTGGGGGTCAAGATCGCCAACAGCGGTAATAACCGTATTGGATGGCACCGCGTAACGTTTGTAAGTCTTCTTGAGATCCTCCGACGTAAATCCCGAGACTGTTGCCAATGTCCCTTCTTTGTTGAAGCCGTAGGGACTATTCTTGAAGAGCGTTTTGCCGAGCATGTTAATGGTGAAGGCAACCGGCCGGTCCGGCTCGGTTTTGATACGGTTGATGATGAAAATACGCTCTCTTTCCAACTCGTTTTGCGGGAACGTCGGATCGCTGTTGAGAGTTGCAAGGAGCTGAAGTCCCTCGTCAAAATATCGACAAAAAAAGCTTGCAGACAGACCAAAGGAATCGTAACCGGAGAACCCCGTCAACCTTCCCCCCATGTCCTCCACCTTACGGGAAATCTCCACTTCAGACATTTTGCCGGCGCCCTTATTGATCATCTGGGCAACAAAATTCATTATCCCTTCGTTTTCCTTTGTTTCGAAGCGTTTTCCTCCAAGATGGACAATTCTGAATGATACTACCGGGTTTGAGTCGTCCCGTATAAGCACAAGCCTCACTCCGTTGGGCAAAGTATGTGTGAGAACTCCGCCTCCTGTCTTGTCATTGACAGACGGACCTTCCGACACCGATCCATAATTGCTGATTGTAGTTGCAAGGGATTTGACATTGAGCTTTTCCGCCTCTCCCTCCGGAATCAAGGCGCAGAGTGTTACGTTGGGTGCAAAAAAGTACTTCTTGACCACGGCGGAAACCTGATGAGGAGTCACAGCCTGATTCAGGACCAGATATTTGTCCTCGTAATTTGGGTCGCCGAGGTCTGCCTGGTAATTCCCAATACTCCTGGCTGTTCCCTGAACTGTCTCTCTCGCATAGACATGTTGTGACTCAATGTATGTTTTTGCCCGTTCGAGTTCTTCAAGGTCCGGAGGTTCCTTAGACAAACGGGCCAACTGGTCCATGATGTCTTGAGTAGCGGCTTCCAAATTTTTAGAGTCCAGGGTAGCTGAAACAACCATCAGGCCTGGGTCTTTGGGAGTAAGGGCATAAGCGGAAATGGAGTTTACCAACCCCTTTTCCTTTTTCAGCACCTTCACGAGACGCGAACTATCACGGGCGCCAAGAATGTCGGAAGCCAAATCAAGGGAGTTAACGTCGTTCCCTTCAATGGACGGGATGTGAAAGGCAATATGTAAGCGGGTTTCTCTGGAGTTCTTGTCTCGAACGACACCAGTCCTTATTTCTCTCTGAACCGGCTCAACCGATCTCGGGGGCCTGAAAAATCCTTTCGGTTTAAGATCGACTAGAAGACGCTCTATTTCCTTTATCAAGACGGGAGCGTCCACGTCTCCCACAATTACGAGAAACATATTCTCCGGGACGTACCATTTGTTGCGAAATGCCATGATGTCTTCCCGAGAGAATTTTTCCACAATTTCTTTGTATCCTATTATGGGATACTGGTAAGGACCTTTCACGTAGGCAGTCTTGAACAGCAACTGAGAAGCCTTACGTTCAGGCCGTTCCTGCCCTTCAAGGATCTCTTCCAGTACGACCTGTTTTTCTTTCTCTAATTCCGATGGGTCAATTACAGGTCTGAGTACCGCGTCCGTTAAGATATCAAGTCCCTGTGTTGTCGCGCTGGACGGCACCGTCACATGGAAAACCGTTTCGTCCCAGCTTGTGTATGCATTAATGTCCCCTCCCAACGCCTCTATTTCATAGGCGATCTTTCCTAGCCCCCTCCGTTCGGTCCCTTTGAATGCCATGTGCTCTATCAAGTGACTGATTCCGCGTTCAGAATCTGTCTCATCGGCACTCCCCACTTTCACCCAAAACTGGATAGCAGCCACCTTGCGCGCGTGGTCTTCCTTTATGAATACTTCTAGACCGTTGAAAAGTACGAAACGTTTCAAGTTGCCCTCCGCCGCACGGACGCTTGTTGATAGCATTGAAGAAATCGCCAGTGCTCCTATGAACACCAGAAAACAAATTACTCTAACAAACCGGACCATTACAACCGCCTTTCATCGACTTTGAACACCAAATCACCTGTAAACCACCTCATAGTGGCTTGGTATACCGACAATATTTTAGAGAAACTGTTTCCAACAAGCCTTGAAAACGTTGTCAATCTTGTGGCCGGCTTGCTGAAAGCAAAGACTCTCGAATTCCTCGTAACCGGCTTAATGCCTCTTCATCCGGGAGCAGAGCCCTAAATTTTTTCTTGTAGAGCCGGCTTTGTTCCTGAAGCACTTTCCTCATAGTGTCCCGATGTTTCGAGTCGACGCGCTCTCCGATTTCTTTCAGGAGGTCGATCAGTTTGAGCCTGATGAGCCAGGGAGGGATGAACGGAACGATAACAGTGTTTAAGAGAGCGTCCAGTAGACTAAAACCACCGCCGACTGCAATCTCCACCGTCACTATGAGCAGAGCCCACAGAGTATATGAGCCGTACAGTTTGATTTCATCGACCGTAGACAGCCCGTGCCGAAATCGATCAACTTCCGCTTCTACAAGAGCCTCCACTCCGGGAAAGGACCGCTCATATAATGACCGAATGTCTTCGGAATTCCATCTCGGGACAGATTCTCTCGCGACTTTGCACAAATCTGCCAAAGCCGGAGCCGACGAGAGAAACTCCACTGCCCTGAGATTAAATTTCGCGATTGCTTCTTCCAGAGGTTGAAGCCTCACGGCAGCCAAGGCGGGGTGCACATCCTGAATCAGGATCGCCTTTTTTTGATACGCGTTCGGCCAAGAACCCTCTCCTGACACAAAAAAATCCTTGATTTCCCTGACGACCGTGCCTACAGCCTTTCTGATCATCATTCGAGGCACGAAAAGAATATCGTATTTTCTGAGAAACCCCTCCAGTCGATTCTTGATCTGGGTCTCCAGTTCGTCAGAGAGGATGACTTCCAGCCGGTCTTCCATATCTCTCGAAACGGATGCCAGTATGTTATCAATTCTTGAGTTAGTCGAAACAATCCTTTGCTCTTGGCCTCTGATCGAATTTTCAAGATCCAGTAAAGTTGACGTGGTTTGACTGAGCAACCGTTTGCATTCGTCACTACGGATTTTTTCCAATTCACCCTTTGGAGCACGATTATTAAACAGTTCTGAAAAATGAGACCTATCCCTCAAACCCTCAATATATTCAGGAGATGGGTCCATCCTTTTCACCCTGATGGGTTCCGACTCCTTTCCTGCGTTTTGAAATGAACGCCGGTAGTCATCATACGCTTCGTTTGAAACTACCTTGTTCATTAGAAAAATAACATCCTTGCCCCAAGCCGCGGCTCGTCGTGTCAAATCCCTGCTTAAAAGGTCTCCGTATTTCTCTTGCGACGTGATCACGATCAAGATGTCGCTAATTACAAAAAATCTGTCAGCAATCAAGCGGTTAGCCTGGTCCACGCTATCGAAGTCAGGAGTGTCAACAAGGATTAAGTGTTTCAATTCCGCCAAATTGTGTGGAAAAATTGAGATCTCGTCCCAACCGTGCTGCTCCCGTCCTGTCAAGTCGTCCAGTTGTGGGACTATGTCTGCGTGTACTAGAAGAATTGCCTTATTGGTGCAAGGACGCCGCACCCCCACCTCACTGATTTGCCGACCAGCCAGAGAATTAAATACAGTACTCTTTCCGGTTCCTGTTCCCCCCACTAGACATACTATCAAGGGGAAGTCCCTTGGCAGGGTCGATTTCCAATAAAAGGTTTTCAAAAGGCTGTCCGCATGACGACGATTACTTTCTAACGCCTCGTAGTCCATCAACCTGGAGTCGAAACATAAGCTCAGTGGAGTTACCAAAGATCCAGACATTTGTGTGAATCAACCTTCTCTTCTTGAAGACAACAATCGGTGGCTTCAATTCTAAGAATCGCAAAAAGGGCTGATACGGATTTGTCTTCAAACTAAAAAGCGTATGCCGGCATGTATCCGAAAGCGAAGTTCATCTGTCGATGTCCTTTGCCGAGGCTACATGCCGGCAGGCTAAAAAAGTCATGGCTGATTCACAATGTGACAGCAAATCAGTATGAGAAGTCAAGGTCTTTGGAAACTGCACGTATGTTTCCTTGACAAGAGGCGGCTTCAAGACACCGCGCAAGCTGTCGGCACAGACGTGAACTACTACTGGAATCTGCACAGGACCTAAAATCCGTTCTTCTCATTACCGTTCCGACATTTCAAAGAATCTTGGGGTGAAATACGCTGTGATGAGACTATGACTCCGAACTACTACACTACTTTCAAGACATCACGAATGACGCAAAGACGGTAGCCGGGGCTGGACAATCAATTGTCGTGAGACTCGATAAGCTTTCTTAGGGCTGGAGGGATAAATATTCCCTCCAAATTTAGCTTGTTAAGAGATTTGGCCAAAATACTAATTTTTTTCCTCCGGGATTCCTTTCTGTTTATTATTATTATCGGTCTGCCGGCTAGTTTACAGTATCCTCCGTCGCTTCGCACTCCAATTTGGCCAAGATCCTCGTATCTCAATTCTACGCCCAATTTGATAGCGATGTCTTCCAGATGTTCCAAGATTAACGTTTCATTCATGAAACCGGACCCCAAAAGTTCTTGCGTGAAACAGTCGCGTAGTTTGCTGAGAGACCTTTGTCAAGACAAAATAGCCCACGAAAATACCCCTTGGACTCCTTGGATCGGCCAATTCCGGAGTTCTAACAATTTCTATTGACAATTCAAGTCGGTATATATAACATTTCGCAATCCTTTATGTAGTCTCAACCCATTGAAGCTTTTATTTTTTCGGAGAGAGTCGTAATGACCAAGGCCGGAGTTGTAAATAGGATTGCCCAAGAAGCCGGTGTTACAAAAAAAGGCAGAGGCCATGGAGGCGCTCTCATTGACGGCTACAATTGACGAATTTTTCAAGGAAGCGGATGGCAGAATTGGCATTGGCGACATCGGAACTTTCAAAGTAGTTACAGAAATTCGCGTCGAGGAGTCAATCGTCAGAAAAACGCAATTATGACGATTCCTCGCGACAAGGTTTCGCTGGTCACCTCTTCCAAAGCACACAAGGATTCAGCGAAAAAAGCTTAATCTGAAATGTAGGAAAACAACATGAACAAATCAGATCTTATTGTGGCAGTGGCGAAGGAAGCCGAACTTCCTCTGAGGAAGGCCGAAGAAATTGTCAATCTCGTCTTCGACACCATGTCCAAGGCCCTCGTAGATGGAGACCGAATCGAAATCAGAGGTTTCGGCTCATTTATGGTCAAAGAGTACAAAGGTTACACGGGCAGGAATCCCAAGACGGGCGAACAAATCTCGGTGACGGACAAAAAGCTGCCTTTTTTTAAAACGGGAAAGGAGCTTAAAGAAAAAGTAGACGAGACCACCTGACCAGGTAACAGACATCCCCGTACGAACATAGGGCACAGGGACCACGGCTGAATTAGTCATCAGCCGACCCGGAACGCCACGGGGGGGATCGCGTGGACCCAGGCCACTGAGTCGACGGTTCGGGTGTTATGCCGGATTGTCATTAGGGGTTCAGGTCTTTATAAGGGGAACAAGCAAGTTTTGGTGACCGGCACAGCGGTACTGGATGATGACGGCAACATTGCCCTCGTAGTGACAAACGTCCGTGACATGACCCTTCTCAACGATCTAAGAGCCCAACTCGAAGAAAGCCGTCGCTTAAGTTCTCGGTATTACCAATCTTTGTGGGAACAGGATGGGTTCGAGCATGTATTGATCAAGTATGGCGAATTCAGCGGCGCTCTAACACATAGGCGCAGGTAAGTCGGCTCATATACATCTGAATAATCTTTGTTCCAGTTTTCTGTTGCATCACGAGAATCGAATAATACGCATTGCTGCCAGCCACTCGTCACACGCTAGTCGCTCGGTGGCGCTGCAGAAAATAGATAGCTAACCAAAGCGCTACTCCTGGGAAAAACGTGATGTATTTGTTGGGAAGCCCGAACCAAGATGCCGGCAAATCAGGTCTCATCATGGCAAGAGTTACAGCTAGGAGGCAAGGGACTTCGTACCAACGGTTTGAAGTGACAAACCAGCCTTGGGTTGCGGATACGAACGCCAGAATTCCTAAGACGGACGAAAAAAGTATAAGAACTCCATGGGCAATGGTATTGACGCCGATGAGAAGTAGATCATGGTTGAAAACGAATATGAATGGCAGAATTGCCGTACGGATGTGGTACATGAAGCCCTGCAATCCCGTAGCCACAGGATCAGAACCGGCTATGGCTGCGGCCGCGAAAGATGCCAGGCCAACAGGAGGGGTGTCGTCTGCCAGAATCCCAAAATAGAAGCAGAAAAGGTGCGCCGCCATGAGAGGAATAATAAAGCCGTTGACCTCACCTAAGAGCACCATCGCTGGAGCTGTCAGGGAAGCCACTACAATATAGGTTGCCGTGGTGGGCAACCCCATGCCAATTATTAGACTCGCGATTGCAGTAATAAGAAGCATTACATAAAGATTCCCTCCGCTAAGACGTTCAATTACCTCGGTCACCAGCCCTCCCAGCCCCAGAGTCACGACTCCCACAATGATCCCTGCACATGCAGTGGCTATAGCCACACCGACCATGTTGCGTGCACCGCCAATAAGACTATCAATCAGAACAGCGGCCGATTTTTTTATCCCGGTTAATAGGGGCAGACCATGTAATAGCGCTTCAATTGGGTGCTGAAGTCCAATGATAAGTGCCAGCACCAAGATAGCACGAAAGACGGCCATTTGCGGGGAGTGTCTGAAATAAATCAACTCTACGATCAATACGGCGAGTGGAATCAGGTAGTGCAGTCCGCTGAAAAAGACTTGTCTGAATCGGGGAATCTCGTCCCGGTCCATCCCCATGATTCCCATTTTGCAAGCTTCCACATGGGTGATATAAAAAAGTGCGCTATAAGAAACTATCGCTGGAATCAATGCGGATTTTGCAACTTCCACATAAGGAACGTTGACATATTCTGCGATTATGAATGCGGCCGCTCCCATTACCGGGGGCATCAATTGGCCGTCAATACCGGCTGCGACTTCTATTGCCGCTGCTTTTGTGGCCGGGTAGCCGGCTTTTTTCATGAGAGGAATAGTAAACGTTCCTGTTGTCACTACATTTGCGATACTGGAACCGGAAATCATACCAGTTAGCCCACTTCCGAGAACGGCAGCCTTTGCCGGACCTCCTCGAAACCGACCGAGAAGCGACAGCGCCACTGCGATGAAGTAGTTGCCGGCACCGGCCTTTTCAAGCATGGCGCCGAACAGAACAAACAAAAAAACAATATTGGCAGACACATCCAGAGGTATACCGTATATTCCCTCGGTGGACATTGTCATCTGACCGAGAAGACGACTCAGAGAAACTCCCTTGAAAGCAAGGAAATCAGGAAGATGACTACCATATAGAGCATAGACGAGGAAAAAAATGGATATTGCCGGAAGGGCAGGGCCTATGGCCCTTCTTCCTGCCTCGAGGAGAAGCACCAACAATATCGTTCCGAAGAAAACGTCCCTCTCCAGTGGTGCACCCTGGCGTGAGCTGATTCCGTGGTAATCCAGCAATATATATATGGCTGCCACACATGCCAGGCAGGCTACAACCGCCCGAAAAAAAAGACGAAGGTCAAGTCGCTCTTGAAACATCCCTCCTGTTCGCTGTTTCCTGAACGGGTAGGCGACAAACACTATAAGCAGTGCAAAACCAAGGTGAATAGCCCGGACCGCGAGGCTGTCAAGAATGAGCCAACTTGCAAGGGAGAGTTGAAAGATGGACCAGCCTAGGGCGATCGCTCCGATGACCGAGCCATAACACTCTTGTTGAGAGGAAGGTCCTGAAGGATAGGGGCCTGTCGGTTCCGCGGTTGGAGCCTCTACCTGCAATTTATTTTTTTGTTGCGCCATGATTAGGACGTTCTAATCCTTATCTGAGTCAATTACAGGCCGCAGCGACCGGGCTGAGATCAGTCCCGGATGGGCCCTTGGGGCCTAGATAAATTATCTTCCCTCTATAGCCATGTCCAGCCCAACTTCTTTGTAATACTTGAGCGCTCCAGGATGTAACGGAACCGGCAACCCTGTAACCATTTCCTCTTTTTTCAGATCGGAAAACGAAGGGTGAAGATTTCGGAATGTGTCAAAATTTTCAAATACTTCTTTTGTAATGCTATACACTACTGTATCCGCCATCTTATCTGTTGTAAGGAAGCAGGCTTTTACACCAAATGTAGGAACATCTCCTGAGTTATCAAACCCAGAGTAGAGACTAACCGGTATAGAGGTCTTGCTGTAAAAAGGGTTTTTCAAAAGGAGTGCTTCTATATCTGGAAATGGGATAAATCGAACTTTGGTCCCACCGGCTGCGGCTTCTTTTATAGAGCCGTTAGGGTGCCCTACGGTGTAGAAATATGCGTCGAGGCGACCGTCTTGGAGTAACGCCGCGGCTTCAACAGGCTTTATCCCTTCCGCTTGAGCTAGGTCGCGGAACTTGAGTCCACATGTGGAAAGGGCATCCTGCGCATTCTGCCGCGTTCCGGAGCCTGGATTACCGACACCCACTATTTTGCCTTTCAAATCCGCACAAGATTTTATTCCGCTGTTGACAGAGGCAATAAGACAAACAGTTTCTGAGTTCAAACAGAACACTCCTCTGAGTTCTTTTCTCGGTCCTTTTCCCGTCCACTCCTCCCGACCAGCCCATGCCTGGGAAGCCTTGTCGGACTGGGATAACGCAAAATCCAGGTCACCGGCTGCTAGGGCGTTAATATTGAAAACCGATCCTCCCGTTGCTTCGGCAGTTACTTTGAAGCCGTAAATGTTCCTTTTTTGATTCATCAATTTGCTTATGGCGCCCCCTGTAGGATAGTAGACTCCTGTAACTCCGCCTGTACCGATAGTGATGAACTTGGTGGCAGCAAGCCCGTGCCCGGTAGGGAATAGCAGCAACAGACTGAAAATGATCAGTTTCTTAAGTCCTTTCATAATTCCTCCTTTGGGTTCACTCGAGAAAAAGTCAGTAAGCAGCCGAACCATCCTTACACTGAGCAATTTAATTTTCACAAGACTTTCTCGAGTCGAGTTTTTTTCGACCTTGCATGAACACGTAGAGCGCAGGAGTGAAAAAGATTCCGAGCGCCGTTACGCCCAGTATCTCTGCGAATACCGCCGTCCCTACGGACTGCCGATTCACCGCGCCCACTCCAGAAGCAATGACGAGACGGCATACCTTAAAAATGAATGCCAACGATGTCATGAGAATTGGTCGAAAACGCGTGCGAACATCAACAGTCGCCTCAAGAAGGCGGCCGCCGCGCGAAGGGCATAGACAACCAGATGATATCAAGCACTTTTCCTGGACTCACAACCATTTCAGGCCCCATTGATCCGTTTCAGTACATTTTGGTCCATGTCATTGGTGGTGGCAATTTCAAGGGGCCTTCCCTGAGAATAAAACAGGTGATCCCGGAAGCCTTGTTTAAGAGCTTCAATGCTCAGGCCCGTACGGCTTTGCTCTTTTCCCGGATTTTTCACCGAAATCTTGGTCGTGTTCACCATATTTTGCTCCTCAATTCCCGAGTTGCATGAGCGATCTCTTGGGGCGCTGGATGCCTCTTCGAAAGTAGTTTGAGAACTTCCGGGCCTTCTCCCTCGTTACGGACCGCTCGATAAATTTCCGAGATGTGGCTTTCGTAGATCTTCCCGACAATCTGATAGCCTGGGATGTTGATCATAGAAGTTCCCCTCCAGACCAACGGTCCAGCATCTTCTGTGCATGATAAGTCACTTCTCACTTAGAGGCCCTCTCACGCGAGAACTACCACCAGATCCCCGCAGGCACCAGACCCGCAGACGCATTGTAAGTCGGCGCGTATTTTCGCAAATACGATCCCAGTTCAATATAGATGGACATCAATAGATTTCAGTTCCAAAAAAAGGTTTTGGCCACGCGGGGACCTCGAATCTTTTATCCCAATTCTTCCGTGGCCGGTTTTGCGCCCGTTCTTAATACAAAGCCCGCAGTTTGCATGAGCAATGAGCAGGAAGGAGGATGTCTCATAAGGGGCTATTGTAGAAGATAGTGACGTCAGCGCACAGAGTCTTGGGAAAACTCTTGCACATTCCGCCTGCCGAAAGTATTATCTGTCAGATTTTCCAAGTTGAGAAAAAAAACGAGTGTACCAAGGGGCATAATTACGTGTGTTTGTCCGCATTCCCCGGAAGTGCATAAGCGATTCCCAGAGCCGTTAGTATAGTCGATACAAAGCCCTTCGCGCGGAGCCAAGGAATTAAAGGGGAAATGTTTTCCTTGATTTTTAGGCTCTGGTGACAGCGAAAGGCCAAATGTGACCACGGCTTTTAGAGGCCCGTCACTTTAGTAAACCTTATCCCTTAGCGTTTCATCTTCCCCATGCTTTGACCCCTGCAGAGGCCATGTGTCTTCAATTCCGTATTGCTGACCACCGTCCTCTAATCGGTTAGAAGGCAAGGGGCTTAACACTAATAACAGAGGAGGAGATGCTCATGACGGTCAAAGTTTTTCTCAACGAGGACGAGATACCTAGACAGTGGTACAATATCGCTGCGGACATGCCCAATCCGATGCAACCACCCCTGCATCCAGGCACTGGCCAACCTGTGGGTCCCGACGATCTAGCTCCTGTGTTTCCGATGAATTTAATAGAGCAGGAGATGAGTCAGGAGAGATGGATTACCATTCCTGATGAGGTTTTGGACAAGCTTCTGCTTTGGCGTCCCACTCCCCTGTATCGGGCTTTAAAGTTCGAGAAATACCTGAATTGCCCGGTAAAGATTTATTACAAGAATGAGGGAGTGAGTCCGGCGGGAAGTCACAAGCCCAACACCGCCATTCCTCAAGCTTATTACAACAAGGTTTTTGGCGTCAAAAGGATCGCTACTGAAACTGGTGCAGGCCAGTGGGGAAGCGCATTGAGTTTTGCATGTAGCCAGTTTGGCCTTGAGGCCAAAGTCTACATGGTCAGAGTAAGTTATGAACAAAAACCATATCGGCGCTTGATGATGAATACCTGGGGCGCGACCTGTGTGCCCAGTCCCAGCACAGAAACTGCGGCGGGCCGACAGATTCTTGCCCAAGACCCCAATTCTCCGGGCAGTCTCGGTATCGCCATAAGCGAAGCAGTCGAGGATGCTGTCACCAGCGAGGCTCAAGGAAGGCCCGTTACCCGCTATTCCCTGGGAAGCGTGCTCAATCATGTTCTTCTGCATCAAACAATAATTGGGTTGGAGGCGCAAAAGCAGTTTGCCAAAATCGGTGACTACCCGGACATAGTAATTGGCTGTGCTGGTGGCGGGAGCAATCTTGCCGGATGCGCTTTCCCATTTCTGAGAGATAAGATCGCCGGCAAACAAGTTCAAATTATAGCAGTGGAACCGACCTCATGTCCCACTATGACCAAAGGCCCCTTCCTCTATGATTTCGGCGACGCGGTTCAGATGACCCCTTTGTTGCCCATGCACACACTGGGACACGCCTTTGTTCCGGCTCCCATTCATGCAGGGGGACTCAGATATCACGGTATGGCCCCGCTGGTAAGTCAACTTCTGGTTGACGGCCTGATTGAACCTCGGGCAATGCCTCAGCTCGAGACGTTTACCGCAGGTGTTGCCTGGGCTAGAACTGAAGGCTTCATAAGTGCGCCCGAGACTAACCACGCTATCGCTGCCGTTATGCAGGAAGCTTTAAAGGCCAAGGAGGAAGGAAAGGAAAAGACCATTCTTTTGAACTGGAGTGGACATGGGCTGGTGGATCTTGCTGCTTACGACGCATTTTTCCAGGGCAAACTCTTTGACTACGAAATGCCTCAAGCAGAAATTGACCAAGCACTCAAAGCTCTCGAGGGTTTCCCAAAACCGAAGCTATGAAAGTTTACGGCAAGGTAACATGGAATAGAAATTGAAAAAGTGAGAACCACAGAGCCACAGAGTTTTGGAAAAAGGCAAGGGGCATTTTGGGTTTTGAAACAACCTCCAGAACCTCTGTGCCTCTGTGGATCACTCACTTGTATTGGATCTTTAGCGCCAACTGTTTCCAGATAATTTAATTTATCATTGGTTCGATAACTCAAATGACCGATATGCCTACCACTACTTCGTACGAAGAAAAAGAAATTCGTTGCCCCCGACTGGGAGGAGAGGTCACCTTCGGATACTGTTCTCGTGAGGCTTCAGGAAATCCTTGCTATAGGGCATTATTTTGTTGGAGTCCTTATTTTCAGGTGGAGGTATTTTTCAAAGAAAAACTAGGCGAAGAAGCTTTTCACGAATGTTTTGATAAGACTGTCCAGCCAAAGTTGGTGACGTTGGTTGATCTGATCGAAAAAGCGCGTAACACTACGAAAGAAGAGCGCTAATAAGCTTTCCCCCAACTCTTAACTCGCCGATCAGGCGCTTCAGCCGGTTTTCTATAATTAGATCTGCTTACGGCTTTCTCGCTCATCGCGGTATTGTGCCATGGCTGAATTGGATTTCAGGGTGATCACGAATCTAAATTTCGGCATGTTTTAGTCGTTTGTGCTAGAGTTGCCGGTGAACCATGGCAATTCAAAAGACTTTCAAGACAACTTTCACGAACATAGGATCAATATTATGCTTCATGCTGTGATAATGGCTGGCGGGAGTGGGACCAGGTTCTGGCCTGAGAGCAGGAAAAGCAGACCCAAACAGTTATTAAGAATAGTGACGGAGAAAACCATGATACGGGATACGGTGGAGAGGATCCTTCCCCTCGTTCCTTACGACAGGATCATGGTCGTCACTGGAGCATCCCACGCAAAAGAGGTCAGGGTTCAGCTTCCGGAGTTAAACGCTGCGGCAGTGGCGGAAGAGCCTGTGGGGCGTAACACTGCCCCCTGTATCGCCCTAGCGGCCTATAAGATGGCCAAATATGACCCTGATGGAGTCATGGCCGTCTTGCCGGCGGACCATGTTATCGGCAGGGATGAGGAGTTCTTGAAAAACGTCGGGGTTGGTTACAAAATCGCACTCGGAAAAGATCTTCTTATCACTTTTGGGATAAAGCCTAATCGCCCGGAAACGGGATACGGATATATAAAGGTTGGAACGGCTGCTATTCAGCAAGATTCCATTACAGCCTTCAAAGTTGAAAGTTTCGTCGAAAAGCCGGATCTGGAGACTGCCGAAAAATATGTTATCGACGGTAACTACATGTGGAACAGTGGGATGTTCATTTGGAGTGTTTCAAGTATTATCAGAGCCTTTGAACAACATCTGCCTTCCATCAGCCGAGTTATGGAGGAAATCTCGCCGGCCCTGAACACGTCAGGTGAGGCAATGGCTGTGAGCAAAATTTATGATGAGATGGAGAGCATATCCATCGATAATGGAATCATGGAAGTGTCTGAAAACGTTCTTGTAATTCCCATGGATGTGGCCTGGAACGATGTGGGGAGTTGGTCCACTTTGGCGGAAGTCTGGGGAACCGATTTGGACGGGAATTCAGTAAAGGGAGAAGCGGTTCTTCTGGACAGCGAGGGTTGTGTAATTTCATCTCCTCACAAGCTTACAGCAATAGTGGGGGTAGACGATTTGATTGTGGTTGATACTCCTGATGCTATTCTGGTATGCCATAAACGTCGTTCGCAGGATGTTAGAAAGCTTCAACACCTTTTGCGGGATTTGGGTTATGACAATCTCCTTTAGAAGACAAGTTTCCCGTCCAAAATTCTTCGAGACAAGGGGAATCATTGGCGCCGGCCTTAGCTATACATGCGGAAGGAGTCTTCACAATGAACGCGGGTACCAAGGTGAGCAATAGTTTTAAAGCCTATGACATTCGAGGGCGGATCCCCGATGAATTTAACGAAGACGTAGCTTTTAAGATAGGAAGGGCGTATGCCTCTCTGCTCTCTCCGCACGAAGTATGTGTGGGCAGAGACATAAGACTTTCCAGTCCCGCCATATCCAGGGCCCTGGAAAGGGGTTTGAATGCTCAGGGGTGCAACGTAGTGGACATCGGTCTTTGTCCTACCGAGGAGATCTATTTTGTCACTTCCCACCTGAAGCTGGATGGCGGTATAATGGTCACAGCAAGCCATAATCCTATGGATTACAACGGCATGAAATTGGTGAAGGGAGAGTCAAGACCAATCAGTGCAGACACTGGCCTAAAAGACATTGAGCGGGTCGTTATTGATGAAAGCTTCGGCCTCACTTCTCACAAAGCAGGGACAGTGCAGTCGGTGAATTTAAAGGATGCCTATGTCGCACATCTGCTGACATACGTGGACGTCGAGAAAATGTCTCGATTAAAAGTCGTGATGAACTGCGGCAACGGTTGTGCAGGACCGGTACTTGACAAACTTGAAGACAAGTTACCAGTGGAGTTCATCAAAATCTTTCCAGAGCCTGACGGGCATTTTCCCAATGGAATACCCAATCCCATCCTCCCTGAAAACAGGAGCGTGACCGCCGAAGCAGTTTTAGCAAACAAGGCGGACCTCGGCATTGCCTGGGACGGAGATTGCGACCGATGCTTCTTTTTCGACGAGAAGGGAGATTTTATCGAGGGCTATTACATAGTCGGTTTCCTTGCTCAGGCGTTTCTGCGCAAGTGGCCCGGCTCAAAGATAGTACATGATCCTCGACTGATCTGGAATACCGTGGAGATGGTTCAAGATGCCGGGGGGGTTCCGGTGATGAGCAAGTCCGGTCACGCATTCATAAAAGAAAGAATGCGGTTGGAAGACGCCGTTTATGGTGGAGAAATGTCGGCCCACCACTATTTCCGACAATTCGCATATTGTGACAGCGGGATGATACCCTGGCTTCTTCTAGTTCAAATATTAAGTCTGGAGGGCTGTCCCATGTCGGAGTTAATGCAAGCCAGGATGCACAAATTTCCGGTCAGCGGTGAAATCAACCGAACCGTGTCCGATCCTAAGGGTGTAATGGCCAAGATTGCCCAGAAGTATAAAGGTGAGGAACTTTCAGTGGACTACCTAGACGGCGTGAGCATGGAATTCAAGAACTGGCGCTTCAATCTCCGGCCTTCCAACACCGAACCTGTTATCAGGTTGAACATAGAAGTAAGGCAAGATAAGGACCTGTTGAAAGCGAAAACCGAAGAAATCCTGGGGCTCATTGCAAACATGGTATGAATAGCCGGCCTCCGATTTGCTAAGCAGAAGGACGAATCGGACATTATTTGCGGCACTGGCTATAACAGGACAATTCATGCAGATGCTGATTGACAAAAAATTGGCGCTCAATTACCCTATTAAGAAAGGGTTCAGATCACTTGACAACCGAATTTACGGAGGAGGGGACCAACCATGAAACGCTTGCGAATATTCATCGTTACTGTGGCGGCAGTGGCCTTGTTTGGAATTCCACAACTGGCATCCTGTCAGTCCGGTACCTTGCAGGTGATTTACGTTGTCTGCTGGAAGTACGTGACTGAAAAGAATTGCAACAAGTGTTCGGACTATTTCTCTGTACAGAATGAAGAAGAGGCGATTCGTAAGTGTAAGAGAAGAGGTTACGGGGAACCTAACTATTTCCAGAGCGTAGGCCAAATCAGGAGGTGGATCCTTTCAAATTGCACCTGCGGTGATGACGATTCTGATTGAGCAATATCGGACGATTTTCTTCGGGGACCACGATTTCTGTATTAGACCGCAGAAGCTGTCGGTGGCGATCATCGGGTGAGCCGGAAGAGCGCCACATGACATGAGGATTGGTTTGTCAGGGGTCGCTACTCAAGCAATATTAATTACTGAGTGAAATGATCAATTCGGCCCCAAGTGAAGCCTGAGGAGGGGCTGTTTGGGGGATCCCTACATGACATGTGCAGCCCTGATAACAGCTGCGGGTTACGGGAAAAGAATGGGGGCTGATGTCCCGAAGCAATATTTGCATCTTGAGGGACTTCCAATATTAGTCAGAACCGTGCAGGCATTTGTCGATCATCCCATGATTGAAAGGATAGTTTTGACGGCGCCGCCGAGCGAGGAAGAATATTGTCGGAATCTAATTCTTGAGTCCTTTGAGTTCAACGAGATTATTGAAATTGTATCCGGTGGGGCTGCACGCCAAGCTTCAGTTTACAACGGCCTGAAACACATAGCGAATCATAATATCGTCGTAATTCACGATGGCGTACGTCCACTGGTAACATCAGATGTAATTACTCGTACCATCGAGGCGGCACTACACTCAGGGGCAGCAATTGCCTGCGTACCTGTCCGTGAGACAGTGAAGAAAAAGAACGGTTCCTGTCTTGAGACAATTTCCCGCTCCAACTTTTGGTTTGCTCACACACCCCAGACTTTCCAGACCTCTCTGATAATTACGGCTCATAAAAAAGCATTGGAGGAAGGTTTCACCGGCACTGACGATGCAGTGCTTGTGGAACGAATGAACCACACGGTAACGCTAGTGGAGGATTCAGAGGATAATATCAAAATTACCACGCCGACGGATTTGGAGTTGGCTGCTCTATTGCTCAGACGAAGAGAGCGACCGTACGGCAGCACTGTGCTTGAATGATATTACGAACAGACGGCCCGTGTTAAGGCCATTGAAGTGAATCCGAAGGTCGACACTCCAAGCAGCCCTTTGATGAATCATCCGTGATCTTTATGGGGTATTTTCCGGTGAAACAGGCCGTACAGAAGTTCTTGGACGGTAACGGCATCGCCTTGAACATCCCTTCAAGGCTCAAATAAGCCAAGGAATCAGCCCCTATGAAACCACAAATTTCTTGTACAGAGTTGTTGCAGGCAATCAATTCCCCTTTGCTCGAAAAATCTATTCCGTAAAAACATGGGTAGCGGATGGGCGGGCAACTTATTCTCATGTGAATTTCGCGGGCACCAGCTTCCCTGAGCGCCCCGGTCCTCAGCTTGCTCGTGGTGCCTCTGACGATCGAGTCATCCACAACCACGATCTTCTTGCCGTCAAGTATTTCGCGAACCGGATTGAGCTTCAGTCTAACTCCCAGATTTCGTATGGATGCCGAAGGCTGGATAAAAGTGCGCCCTACATAATGGTTTCTTATGACTCCATACTCCAACGGGAGTCCACTCCCCTGAGAATACCCCAGGGCCGCGTAATTCCCAGATGCCGGCATTGGCACCACCAGATCCGCGCCCTCAACCGGACTCTCCAAAGCCGCCTGAAGCCCTAATCGTTTCCGAACATTATACACGCCATGCCCAAAGATCATGGAGTCAGGACGGGCAAAATAGATATACTCAAATATGCACATCGCAGAGTTGGCTTTACGAGGACCCTGGATCGATCTCAGACCATTGCGGTCTGCGATAACAATTTCACCGGGTTGGACGTCGCGCACATACTCGGCCTCGATAATGTCCAAAGCGCAGGTTTCTGAGGTGAAAATTATCGCATCCTTTTTCCGACCAATGCACAAGGGCCTGAACCCGTGAGGGTCCCGTGCAGCAAGTATGCCTCCTGGCGTCAAAACAACTAATGACCAAGCTCCTTTCAATTCGTCAAAGACTTTTACCAGTCTTTCTTCCAGCGATCCTTTCTTGTGCAGCACGAGATGGGCAATGAGTTCTGAATCTGTGGAAGTTTGGAATATGGCCCCGCCGGACTCCAGGCGCCTCCTCAAATTGGCTATGTTCACTATGTTGCCGTTGTGCCCCAGAGCAAAGATACGATCAATCTGTTCCACCAGGAACGGCTGGGCATTGCGCAGCATGGAGCTTCCGGTCGTAGAATATCGGACATGCCCTATTCCCATCGATCCTTTCAGGCTGTCCAACGTCCCTTCTTTGAAAACATCCGAAATCAGACCCATACCCTTATGAGCCCTGACCTCAGTACCGTCGCTAATTACGATACCGGCAGACTCTTGGCCACGGTGTTGAAGCGCATAAAGCCCCAAGTAAATGAGACGGGCCGGATCATCCACTCCGAAAATACCAAATATTCCGCAGGCCTCTTTCTTGGAGGGCGAATCACACATAACAGGCTCTCCCGATACCGGAAATCCCTTTTCTACTTAGATCAGAGCAAGATTATCCCGCATTCCTCGAGTCGTCAAGGGATCAAAGAAGATGGAAGTTTGGAAAGAGTGTAGTGAAGCCCACTCTGTTTTGAGGATAGTGCTAAAAAAAGTGTAGTGACAACTTGTTCTCGGGAACTTACGGCTACCCTTGTCAACATCTCGTGTTCCTGAACCACTTCCCAGCTTACCACTCATAAATCTCTTTCAGATGTCTAAAGAAACCAGACCAGGGCTGATGTCAGGATCGTTGAAGTAGGAACCAGGGCATAAGTACTATGTAGCCCAGAGGGGTCAATATTCAATTCCCTCCCTGCCTTCCACTCCCTTGTCAAAATGATGCTTGATCTTTTTCACCTCCAAGACGCAGTCGGCACGCTCGATAACTTTTGGATGGGCGTAACGTCCGGTAAGCACTAGCTCCACATTTTCCGGTTTGGCGTCCATCAGTTCCAAAACAGTCTGTGGTTCGACGAGGCCCAAATGGACGGCAATATTGATTTCGTCAAGTATGACAATACCGTACTCTCCGGAGAGCATCGCATTACGGGCCTCCTCCAGGCCCCGTTCAGCCATGATGGCATCTAGGGGCTCACAGCCAAAGCCTTTTCGCCCCATAGGTTTTATTGTCAGCATCGGGGCGAACGCCTCCGCCGCGAATTGTTCACCCGACGTTTCAGGAGCTTTCAGAAATTGAACCATGAAAACCTTAAGCCCTCGGCCTATCGCGCGCCATGCCAGCCCAAGGGCCGCAGTTGTCTTACCTTTCCCTTCCCCAGTATAAACCTGGATGCTACCCGTGGTGTTCACCAAATCAGCCTCGTAGGAACCCCCAAAACATTGTGGTATAATTACATTTCACCCATATCTATGAGACGTCAGGCCTGAAGCCTTTCGGAGTGCACTTTTTGACTGTTCTCAACAATATAACCTGAAGGCTCCTCATGTCAAGCTACAGACTGTTGTGGATCGGATACTCAAACGGAGAGACCGGCACTCCCCGAAAGGCTCTGGCTGCCGAACTGGGCTATGTGATGGTTGATGCGGCACGAATGGCCACGAGGCTCTCTCGATGCTGTCTCAGGATCCCCCGGGAGGTATCTGTTGGACTACGGCCTAGCCCGGCAAATTGTGGCACTGTTTTTTAACCCCATGGAAACCTTGAGAGCGCAAGAGTGCGACACCTTGATGGAGTCTGGACCTTTCGGGCTCTTCACGTACCTGCCCCATAGCGGTTTCATGAGGATATCAAGAGCCGCTCTGGATCTTTTCAACCGAACACCGGGTCTTGAACTGAGCCTTGATGACATATTGAACCGACGTCTTCAGGATCTTCCGTTGCCCCGCCATATTATCGGCCTTGACACACTTCTTCGGCACTACATTTCAAATTCACCGCGAAAACCACATCGAGTGATTACAGTCAGTTATCGGACTGCTCAAAAATGGGGTACACTGATTTCAATTACTTACAACTGCACTAAAAGTGAGCACTGTCGAAGATGAGTCTGAGGGAAGCTTATCGGCAATGCGCAGGAAATCATCCACCGACCCGGAAAGCCACCGGAAGGTAATAGAAATCATCTTGTCGGGGGGAGTAACTTGGATCAACCGAGAGGTGCCCTAACCAATATGTTACTACTTTCACTACACAATATGAGATCTAACTAAAGAACTCACCTGACAATTCATGCCGCTGATCCGGTACCTTCCATCGCATGAACAGGCCCTGAAACGGCTTTTTCGGTCCTTGTTCGGTGCAGCAGATCATCGATTAACAGCCGCGCCCCATCCGGATCTCGGATCCTGACCTTGGGGAATGGCTACCGGTTTGGGCATGGCTATTGAAGACGGCCGCGAATCGCCTTGCTGCTCCTGAGATACACCCTCTTGCGCTTGCGGTCCTCTCGCAGGTCTGGATGCTGCTGCTCGAGGCCGTGCTTGCCGTGACTGTGGCCGAGCCGACTGATCATCAGATTCAGGTTGGCCCCCCGGAGGATACAACTGCACGGTGGTTCCTTCCGGTGTAGTCGTGGTAATTCTCACGGCTCCCGCAGGTAGTTCATCTCCAAACCTACCGGCTTGATCCGCCGGGTATTGGCCGGTGCCCGACGGAACCCCACCCTGAGGTGCGCGAGAGACGCCAGGCCGGGTACCGGCGGTTGTACGTTGAGACCTCTGAGGAGCCAGTCTGGCGGCAGGTGCAGGAGGAGGTCCCGAAGGAGCTGCCTGCGGTCCTGGAGGGCTGTATTGCACCGGAGGAGGATTGGTTGCCAAAGGCTGATTATTCCAGTCAGAATAGATGCCTGACTGATTGTAATCGTATTGCTGACTTTGCTGATATCCACCCCCTTGCGGAGGATAACCCTGTGGAGCATAGCCTTGTGGAGGATAACCCTGTGGAGCATACCCTTGCGGAGGATAGCCTTGGGCGCCCTGCGGATAACCCATCTGCGGCTGTTGGGACAATTGCTGCGTGGGATCGGTGTTTGCCCCGTAGTATCGAGGACTGTCAAACTGCGTGGTTGCCTGACTTCCGCCCGTGATCCCGAACCCGCTCGGTCCGAAGACCGAATCAAGAAAACCCTGACCAAAAGCGGATCCCTGAAAAGCCATAAACAAGAACAATAAAACTATCCCTCTTCGTGTCATATTTTACTCCTCTCAGCTCAGTTCATCGAACCGAATTAAGTTTAAGAGGAACAGACTGAGACATTCATACTATAACTCGTTGTATTTTATCGTACTGGCCCATCCATGTCAATATAATCCTTAAGTTTTATGCTACTGCTTGTTGGGTATTATCGTGTAATTGTAATGGTTAATGATAGCAATTATGAGATCGAAGGGTCATCTCGAAAACCATCGTCATGTTTGCATTTTAGGAAGTTAGACCATATTCATGCTTTTTCTTCTTTCCAGAGAATCGTCAATCCGCTCAATGAAATTAGACAACTAAC
>JAPLJK010000043.1:0-9029 GCA_026388625.1 Deltaproteobacteria bacterium
TTCAAATAACTGCAAGGCATTATAGGAGCTTCGAACAAAAGGACCGGACGCAATGGCTTTGAAGCCTATCTCCAATCCCCTGAGCCGGTAGAGTTCAAATTCATCCGGATGAACATATCGAACCACGGGCAACAGATCCGATCGCGGCCGAAGATACTGACCAATAGTTAAAAAATCGCATCCCACCTCTCTCAGATCGTTGAGAACACCTATGACTTCATCCTCCGTCTCGCCTAGACCAAGCATAAATCCGGACTTGACCAAGAGTTGTGGATTTATGTCCTTGGACCCTCTTAATAAATCGAGAGATCTCTTATAAACGGCCTGGGGTCTGACTTCGGGATAGAGGCGGGGAATAGTCTCAACATTATGGCTGAGGACAGTCGGTTGAGCGCTTAAAACATCGGCCAATGAAGCCCTTTTCCCTTCAAAATCAGGAATCAGCACCTCGACTCTTATCTTTTGATCCAACGAGTAGATTACCTGAATGGTCTCGAAAAACTGAGAAGCCCCGCCATCAAACAAGTCATCGCGTGTTACAGAAGTAATCACAACATATTTAAGCCCCATCCTTTTGACGGCCAGAGCAACCTTCCGGGGTTCTTTAGTGTCAGGACTCAGGGGAATGCCGTGTTCCACCGCACAAAAACGACAACTTCTTGTACAAATCTTACCTAAAATGAGAATTGTCGCGGTTCCTTTGGAAAAGCATTCACCTATATTGGGACAGCAAGCCTGCTCGCAAACGGTATGAAGATCGGCTTCGGCCAATACCTGTTTGACTGGATTATGACTCAGGGGTGAAAACTTTTTTTTTAGCCAAGGAGGCTTATTCGGGGTCGCCATCTTTAACATTCTCCGATAACAATCAACCTTTTAGAAGATCTTCAACTTCCCACAACTGCTTCACTTGCCAGTCTTTCCTGAATAAATTCTTAAAATGAAAACCCATGCTCTTATGGACATCGTCCCTGGAGATCTCCCTCCCCAAGATTTTGGCGATAGACGTCATTTTATTGTTTTCCAATCCACATGCATTAATCAAATCAAAATATTTCAAATTGGTATTGTAGTTTAACGCCAGCCCATGAAATGAAACCCATTTGCTTATTGCCACGCCGATGGAAGCAATTTTGTCATCCCCCACCCAAACCCCCCTGTTTTGACGGCTTCTTTTTCCTTCAATGACAAAATCTTTTAGGACTTGGATAACAAACTCCTCCAATGTCTCTACGTATTGGGTGACATTTAACCCATAATCTTCCAAATGAAGAATAGGATAAACAATTGTCTGACCCGGACCGTGATAGGTAATATCCCCTCCTCTTTCTACATGGATGACTGGAATCTCCAGCCTTTCCAAAATTTCCGGTGAGGCTTTTAAGTGGAACCGGTTTCCACGTTTCCCGAGTGTAATTGTATGAGGATGCTCGAGGAGGAGTACTGTGTCAGGTATTATCCTCTTAACTCTTCTTGCCCACAGATTGTGTTGAAGCTCCCAGGCCTCTGTGTAATCCAATATACCCAAATATGCTAAAATTCCTTTTTCTCTCATCTAATTGCTCAACCTGAAACAGGTCCAAAATTCCGAATCGGTCTTAACCGGATTTGTTGATAAGCGTGGCTGCGTACGCTGCGCCAAATCCATTGTCAATGTTGACCACGACTACTCCCGGGGCGCATGAGTTCAGCATAGCCAGAAGAGCTGAAACACCTCCAAAGCTTACTCCGTAACCGATCGAGGTGGGCACGGCTATGACCGGCCTGTCCACAAGACCGCCAATTACACTGGGCAAGGCTCCTTCCATCCCTGCTACGGCAATGATGACCGATGAGGAACGTAATTTTTGGTAATGCACGAGCAGTCTGTGTATTCCTGCAACTCCAACGTCATAGAGAGTTTCCACATGGTTTCCCAAAGCCTCGGCCGTGACTTTGGCTTCCTCGGCAACAGGCAAATCCGAACTCCCTGCACATACGATCAGCACCGTCCCACGCCCTTGTGTCTTAATTGGGCGCTTGGCAAATAAGAGGGTTCGTCCGATGGGATTATGATGCAATTCCGGCGCATGTCCCAGAACCGCCGCTGCCTTTTCTTGATCCACTCGGGTGATTAAGACCGTATCCTGTCGCGCTTCAAGGCTCTTGAAGATCCCCACTATCTGGTCCACCGTCTTTGATTCCCCGTAAATAACCTCTGGAAATCCTATACGTACAGCGCGGTGATGATCTATTGAGGCGTACGCGAGTTCCTCAGTCTGCAAATCCTGCAAGAGACGGCTCCCTTCCGAAGGAGTCATCTGCCCTAACTTTATATCTTCGAGAATTCCTAAGAGTCTTTCCCTGTCCAATGGACATCCTTTCTCTGATTGTTACCGACTGCTTGCTAAGGTTGAATCAGAATATCAGGGCGGCGGATCATACTGACCGGAATTATTCCGTGCGTCCCTCCACAGAGGATTCTCAGCCTCGATTATCCGGAGCGCCGCCCATTATGGAATGAATCCCCATGGAAGCAATATCGTCACCTCGTTTCGTGAAAAGCCGGTTTTCACCTATTGTTGAGCATACCACTCAATCCGACCCCAATTCAACCATAACCATTCGCCTACTAACGTCTTGCAAAAGTTTATGAAATGTGGTTTGGATAGCACCGTCTGACGTTCGCTGTCCTCGCAGAAATGTGCGGCCTTAATCATCGATCAAGAGACAATCATGCAAACTCTCAAGGATTTTTTCTATTCGATCAGCGCCACGAACATGGTTGACATTGCCATAATGGCCTGCCTGATCTACTTCGTCTTGGCGTGGTTCCGTGGGACTAAAGCATTTCAGATACTGGCGACCTTGCTTGGGATAGGTTTTTTTTACTTCGCGGCTTCCTGGTTGGGTTTAATACTGACATCCGTTCTTTTTCAATACTTGTGGGCAGCCATTATAGTCGTGGTCGTGATCGTGTTTCAGCCTGAGATAAGGGAAATGTTGGATCGAGCATCTCCCATAAGATACTTGAACCAATCGCAACCCACTGATGTGAACCCGAACGTAATAGAGGAGACCGTACTAGCGGTAGCTGACCTGGCTCGTACCAAATTGGGCGCTCTCATAGTTTTCCAGAGATTGGACAAGCTGGACAACCTGGTACTGACTGGAAAACTTATAGACGCACTCTTCTCTTCCGAAGCGCTGACGATGATTTTCCAAAGGACATCCCCTTTGCACGACGGCGCCGTCTTGGTCAGAAAGGATCGCATAAAGGCCGTTAGCTGCATTCTGCCTCTGTCTAAAGACGAAGATCTTGGTTCCCATTACGGGACCCGCCACAGGGCTGCTCTCGGCTTAACTGAACGGTCGGATGCATTATGCGTGGTCGTTTCAGAGGAGCGCGGCGAGGTTTCGCTGGTGGAAGCCGGAAAGATGACTATTTACAAGACAAAATCAGATTTTCGGCAGGCCTTGGAGCGCGGGCTTGTTCTAGGAAAAACAGATGTTCAAAGCAACGGAGCCTCGCTTGCTTCTCTGTTGAGATCTAATTGGCGTCTGAAAATTTTTTCGTTTGCCACAGCCACGCTGCTTTGGTTTGTCATAGTGGGGCCTCAAAGTTCCGAACTGGGGATCTCGGTTCCGATTCAGTACACCAATTTACCTGCTGGAATGGAGATTACAGGAAAGTGGATGGACCGAGTTGACGTAAGGGTACGGGGCACGGAATCAGGGTTGGCCAATCTTAAGCCGGGGTCAATACGGGCCGTGCTGGACTTAAGCAATGTGATTACCGGACTCAATTATTTCAGAATTACAAACAAGAGCATTCAAGTTCCGCCTGGGGTTACGATAGCTCAGATTAGACCTTCAGACCTCAACCTTCACATAGAAACGGCGTTGGCAAAGAAAATTAGCGTGTTGCCGACCCTGGTTGGGGACCCGCCTGAACAGGCAAGAATATCAATAACTCCTAGCGAAGTACGGGTTCGAGCACTTCAAGACGACCTGAAAAAAGTAACCTCCGTCACGACCGATCCTGTCAATGTGGCAGAATTGATTGGTAAAGGGAAGATAACTGTTTCGGTTGTGGTTAAACCAGAGGGTCTCAAGATCGAATCTATTGACCCGCTGCAAGTGACTGTTGCACTGAAGCCGGAGCAACCATGAGATTAAGATCAGGTACGCACACTATTCCGGATGCCGTCCAAACTGACGCCGGCTCCCTGGAAAGATTCATGGCCATTGCTGCAGAAGCGGTCGATGCCCACACCGCGGCAGTTTTTTTGGCGAACCCGAATCGGGATCAGTTAAGAATGGCGGCTTTTCAGTCTGTAAGTGACAGACTGATATCGGACGCCACATTTCCTGTACCCCAGAGCATTCCAGGAGGAGTATTCGACAGAGGGGTTCCGGTCCACGAAGCCTACTTTGCGGGGGATCCTTCAGGCCTGGGAATGTATTATTCCGGTCAACAGCCTATCATGGCATACATGGCTGCGCCAGTGGGTACCAAGGGTTTGCTTTGGCTGGATACTCGCAAGGTATACAGATTCACTGAAAGGCACCTCAAAATTTTGTTGGAGCTTGCAAGAACTGCCGAAGACATCCTTGGACTGACCGAACGAGCATCTGGTCTGACCAGGCGTGGAGATCGGTTGGATCTCATACAGGGACTACTGCCGCCGAATTGGCAGGCCATGGATCCTGAAGGGGAATTTTTCGATAAGGTGGTCCGTTTGTTAGTTAAAAAAGGTGAATTTGACGGGGCTCTCCTGGCAACTATCCTACCCGAAAGAGGACTGTGCCAAGTAAAGGCGTGCGACGGATTTTCTCCAATCCTAACCAAGGGACGTTTTGTTAGAATCCGGCAAGGGTGGGTAAAATGGTCGTTGGAACATGATAGCTCAGTTATTATTTCCGGCCTGAGAGGTGATGAGCGCACACTCACCATCTTTCACACCGGTGAGACAATGGGATTCGAAACCAAGAGTCTGGCGGTGATTCCTTGGTGTGGACCCGACGATTTCAACCGGGGGGTTCTTGTATTAGCCTCCAAGAAAACAAGCCCAAGACTTGAAGAAGGAAAACCGACCTGGCAATTTCTTGGTAGTCTGGCCGGGCTCGTGCGGACCGTTGCTCACCGCGACAAGCTGATGCACAGTGTCAGAAAGTACGACGGCGAATCCGGCTTGGCCAATGAGGGTTATTTCCGTCATCTAACCCGCCTTGCCTTGTCGAGAGAGCGAGAAAGGAAAGGGAATCTGCTCCTGTTGCTCGTGTCGATTGTGAACATGGATGAACTGTACCTGTGCCATGACCATTCTAGAATTCGTCTTTTCTTGGAGACTTTCACCGACAAGCTCCTGCTGCTTACGAGAAGAAAATGTGTCACGGGGAAATTCAGTACCGGCGGTTTCGGGCTCTTCGTAGAGAATGTCCCGTCCGATGAAATACGAGCCATCACGAAGAAGGCTGAGTCTATCATGGGGACCGGAACGTCGGTAATCGATGGCGAACACATCTATTACGAGGTAGAATCGGCTTCTGCGCATTATCCGGATGACTGTACCGATTTCCACGGTCTGTGGACGAAGGCTTTGGAAAGACTGACGAGGAGAAATGGACTCACGTGACAGGGAACTACTCAATGAGATACAAGCGAGCTTTCCTCTAGAGCCCCATCCTTACCGGGTAATCGGCAACAGAATCGGCATGGACGAGGAGGAAGTCATGGCTCGCGTCAAGAACCTTAGAGAACAGGGTATCATAAGGCGCATAGGGGCCTCAATCGATTCCAGGCGGATAGGGTATGTGAGCACGTTGCTGGCGGCTCGTGTTCCTCAGGACAAATTTGACTCATTTGTTAACACCGTCAACTCGTGCCCTGGAGTTACACATAACTACGAACGGAAGCACGAATATAATGTCTGGTTCACCCTCATCGCTCCGTCCAAGGATGAAAAAAGTGAAATCATCAGACAACTCATAGACAAAACCGGAATCGCAATTTTGGAGCTTCCTGCTGAGAGGATGTTCAAGATTAAGGTAGACTTCAGATTCTAGTGTTTGAATAATCTGATGAGCAGGACGAGCCGAAGTGTCCACCTGGAAGCCCGGACTTGAAGCTTGCATTATTTGCAAGGCACGCCGGTTTTCCCCAAGATCGGAGACCAGTTTAAGCGGCGGAGATCCAAAATGACCAATTCAGTATTCAAAGACAAAGTTATCATCATTACCGGCGCTTCAAGTGGAATTGGGCAGGAACTAGCCTATCAACTCGCAGCACAAGGAGCGTGGCTATCGCTTGCAGCTCGTAATGCCGAGCGACTGGAAGCAGTAAGAGCTGAGTGTCAAGCTCGTGGCGGAAAGGCTATCGCAATTCCAACTGACGTTAGCGAACAAACTCAGTGCGCAGGTCTGATTCAGCAGACGGTAGAGAACTATCAGCGTATTGATGTATTGGTCAATAATGCCGGAATAACCATGTGGGCGAATTTCGAAGACCTGCACGACCCCGGCATGATTGAGCAGATCATGCGCATCAATTATTTTGGTAGCGTTTATTGTACGTATTACGCTCTCCCGTATTTGAAACAGACGAAAGGACAAATAGTCGGTATTTCCAGTTTGACAGGTAAGACCGGGGTGCCGACTCGTAGTGGTTATGCAGCCAGCAAACATGCCATGGTGGGTTTCTTCGACTCGCTGCGCATTGAAATAGCTCCATACGGAATGAGTGTAACAATGATCTATCCTGGTTTCGTGGCTACGGAAGTGCGTGAACGGGCTTTTGGTGCCGATGGCCAACTGCTGGGACAGAGCCCAGTACGAGAGAAAGAAGTCATGCCGGTTGAAAGATGTGTGCAATTGATCCTTAGAGCTATGGTGCAGCGCAGGCGGGAATTGGTCATGACCTTGCGAGGGAAAGTAGGTCAGTGGTTGAAGTTGATTGCTCCGGAGCTGGTTGATCGAATAGCTCTCCAGGCAATTAAGAAAGGTCGTTAGAAGAGGTAATCGTGCAGAGAAACACAATTTCCAAGGCACTCGCTATGGTTGCGGTCGTGATATCAATCCAGACCGCCCAAGCTCAACAACGAATTGAAGTCCAGTCGAGCAACAACAAGGCTTCTAGACTCGTGCCTGCTCGGATCATCCCCGTACCGAGTACCGTGAGCCCTGAGTTACAGACCGTGATTGCCGGCCCGTTGAACGCCACAATGCGTTTTGTTCCCAAGACTGTCGAGGAATGGCATGACCTTGTTGCAAAGAAAGCAGAGCAAGATCTGGTTCACCTGGTTCAGTTGCGCAAGCTCTGTCCGACTGATGTCAAGATCAGTATCACCGGAGGAGTTAAGACATACCTCGTCACACCAGAGTCGGTTTTTGAGGACAGCACCAATCATGTCTTAATCCATTTACGAGGCGGAGGTTATGTCTTTAATAGCGGAGAAGGCGGATTGGGCGAGGCAATTCTTATGGCCTACCACGGCAAGATGAAAGTGATTTCTGTTGACTACCGGATGGCACCGGATTTTCCTTTCCCCGCAGCGTTGGACGACGCTGTGACAGTCTACAATGAAGTTTTGAAGACGTACAAACCTACCAACATCGGTATCTTTGGCACGTCAGCGGGAGGAGGTTTGGCCGCCGCTACTGTCCTCAAGCTTCGAGACCTCAACATCCCCCTTCCCGGAGCGGTCGGACTGGGCACCCCATGGGCAGACCTCGCCAAGACCGGAGATACCTGTTACACCAACGAATATATTGACGATGTTCTGGTTGAATACGGCGGTTTATTGGAGGCATGCGCCAGACTGTACGCCGGTTCCCATGACGTGAAAGATCCTTTTATCTCTCCAGTATATGGAGACTTTTCAAAAGGGTTTCCCCCGACAATCCTTACCTCGGGGACTCGCGATATGTTTCTCAGCGATACGGTTCGGATGCACAGGAAGCTACGGCAAGCCGGAGCCGATGCAGACCTACAGGTCTTCGAAGGCATGTCGCATGCTCAATACATTTTGGTATTCACTTCTCCGGAGTCCAAGGAAGCTTTTCAGGAGATCGCTCGTTTCTTCCGAAATCATCTTGGTAGATAGCATCAAATTCCCAGATCTGACCGAGCACAGGCTCGGCCGGCCTTTTCAGGGGTTGGAACGCCTTGATCACCGAGTGATAGGGCCGGGGGGGGTGAGTTCGAGGGAAAGGAGATGTTAGAGGGAAGGTCGGCAGGCCCAAACTATCTTTCTCCTTACTAAGGGATTGGTTGGGATCAGCGAGCCATGAAAGATCCGAAAAAGTGGAAATCGTTGAGGGTCGCGGAGAGTTCTTAGCCATCTGGACTACCTTTTGATGGATGGGCCGAACTATGTCTCGGGCGATCACGATACGTGAGGGACAATAACCGTGGATGCCATTAAATTACTGCTAGCTTTTTCCCCTTGGATTGCCTTTTGGATCATTTCGAGTGGCCATTCAATGCTGAGCCTGCAAATCGGGATCTGTGTCGCCAGCCTCTTGGTCGTCGTCATGGGCCTGACTAAACTACACCGAGGAGCAATCCTGTGGGCAGGAGTCATATTTTTCGCATTCGCGTTAGTCTCAGTGGCTTGGCTAAAAGAAAAGTGGGCAATTCAGCATTTGGGAGTCCTCGCGAGTGGAACCCTTTTCGCGGCCACAGTCTTTTCAATCCTATCGGGCCGCCCATTCACGGAAGACTACGCGCGGGAACATGTACCACAGGAATTGTGGGATTCACCGGCTTTCATTAGGAGTTGCTACACGGTCACCTGTACTTGGGGGATCATTTTCTTGGCGAATACTCTGGTCAACTTCGCCAAGCTCTATTGGCCCAAGGCCGGTGAGTGGTTGTACCAAGGGTTGGAATTTGCTCTTATCATCTCAGGTGTGTCATTCACCACAATCTACGCTCGGCACGCCAAAAAAAAGCGCTTGACGCTATCTGAAAAAACAGTGGACAGTAGCTCTCAGTAAGCTGGCGTTGAAGCGAGCGTATTCCAATCAAGGAGAATCGGAAGCATGTC
>JAPLJK010000120.1:0-2903 GCA_026388625.1 Deltaproteobacteria bacterium
CAACAAATAGACATGGTTATGTCATGGAGGCCTTAGGCAATGTTCGGGAGGTAGGGGCATCGGCTCCCTGGCCCTAAGAGATGTCATCTGGCAGGGGCGAATCGAAGGCAAGCAGAATGGCAATAACTGTAGGGCTGAGAAAGAACATGTTTTGAGAGATCTTGAATTCATGATGGATATCTTCTGACAAAAACGGTCCACCTTCTTCTGCCACGCGACGGGAGCACCTGGAGAACCTTGCCATGGATAATCGATTTTTCGAGCAGCCGATTCTCAACTCCCCCTACGAGTATCCGGCTCGTCACTGGGAGCTAGATGACGAAGGCCGGCCGACACAACAGATTCTTGAGAGCCGCCGCCGTGCCAAATACATTGTGCCCATTCCCAAGCCCAGGAAGCGCAAAGACTACGAAAAGCAACCCCACAGGATTGATGCACCGATAACAAGATGGGGCGAAAGAGGCTCAAAATGCAAGACAAAGACCTGGAACTACTCCTGAAGGATATCGAGTCTGATAGGGTTGAACGAAAATCAAGGCTTGGCGAGACCGACAGAATCGGCGAGGCTATATGTGCGTTCGCCAACGATATGCCCAATCACCGGTTGCCCGGGGTGTTGTTTATCGGAGTCCATGACGACGGAAGCTGTGCGAATCTTAATATCACGGACGACTTACTCAAGACGTTGGCTCACATAAGGGACTCGGGGAACATACTACCTCTGCCTGTGATGACTGTTCAGAAAAAGATTCTCAACAACTGTCCGGTGGCTGTGGTGACGGTTGCTCCGTCGGATGCGCCTCCCGTTCGCTTCAAGGGAGTGGTTTGGATAAGAGTCGGTCCACGGCGGGCACGAGCGTCAGCAGAAGATGAGCGAATACTCATTGAGAAGCGTAGGGGCAAAGACCTACCTTACGATCTCCACCCGGTGGAATCCGCGGAATTGAGCGATTTAGATATGGACCTTTTTGAGCGAGGTTATCTCCCTGCAGCCCAGTCACCAGAGATACTCGAGCAAAATAGGCGTAAGCCTTTTGATCAACTTGTTTCTTTGCGTTTCGCAACACCTGGCTCTAAACCTGTCCCTACCGTGTTGGGAGTGCTTGTAGTTGGAACGGAACCGCTTAATTTTATCCCTGGATCATACGTACAATTTCTTAGAATTGACGGCATGGATCTCACAGAGCCGATAAGAGATCAAAAAAAAATAGACGGACCCATTGATGAGTTAATCAGGATGATGGAGGAAACTTTTCTCGTCCATGTGTGTGTTGCATCTGATTTTGCATCAGGGACACTGGAAGTCAGGCATCCGGACTATCCCATCGCCGCTCTGCGACAGCTCGCCAGAAATGCTATAATGCACCGAAACTATGAAGGGACCAATGCCCCTGTACGGATAACATGGTTCAACGACCGGATAGAGATCCTCAGCCCGGGAGGGCCTTTCGGACAGGTTACTCGAAGGAATTTCGGTAAGGCAGGTCTGACCGACTATCGCAATCCGCATCTGGCCGAGGCGATGAAGAACTTGGGTTACGTTCAGCGCTTTGGTGTGGGCATTCATTTGGCCGCGACAGAACTGGAGCGAAACGGCAATCCACCGCCTGAATTTGAGGTGGAGGACACTCACGTGTGCGTAATTATCAGGAGGACCAAATGAGAGCCCCTGTGACAGCGTTTTTTAACAACAAGGGTGGGGTCGGTAAGACGTCACTCGTATATCATCTTGCATGGATGTATGCTCATCTAGGCATTCGAGTTCTGGCAGTCGACCTGGATCCTCAGGCAAATCTGAGCGCGGCATTCCTTGACGAGGAGGTGCTCGAACGGCTGTGGCCCGACGGAGATCACCCGGACACCATTTTCGGTTGCGTCAAGCCCCTAATAAACAGATCAGGAGATATAGCCGCCCCCCACGTCGAGATTGTAGAAGACAACATAGGTCTCTTGGTTGGTGACATGTTCTTGTCAAACTTTGAAGATCTATTATCCCAGGAGTGGCCTAAGTCTATGGACGAGACTGAAGGACCGTTTCGCGTCCTGTCTTCCTTCTGGAGAATAGTGCAGCATGCCGCCGGGACTCATTCAGCGGACATCATCCTGGTAGATCTCGGTCCCAATCTTGGCGCTATCAATCGGACCGCCCTGTTATCGTCAGATCATGTGGTAGTTCCATTGGCTCCGGATCTGTTTTCGCTTCAAGGGCTGCGAAACCTGGGACCGACCCTTCGCAGATGGCGAGATCAGTGGAAGACGCGACTCTATCGTAGACCCGCTGGGTTGGAACTCCCTGAGGGTGATATGGATCCATTGGGTTACGTAGTGCTCCAGCACTCCGAACGGCTGGACAGGCCGGTACAATCTTATAGGAAATGGATTGCCCGGATTCCGGAAGTCTATAGTTTGGAAGTCAAGGGTGAATCGACGGTTCATGGGATTTCTGTAGGGGACGACCTTAATTGCATAGCCCTGCTCAAACATTACAGGAGCTTGATACCTATGGCGCAGGAAGCTAGGAAGCCCATTTTCGACTTAAAACCTGCCGATGGCGCGATTGGCTCTCATTCCATGGCTGCTAGGGCTGCATATCGAGATTTCGATTCTTTAGCACGCCTCATCGCCCAACGAATTCATCTACCGGCATTGGAATATCACGAGCCGACCATTACCCAAGCCGGATTGTAATCAACTCAGACCCACCGACGGATCCCCAACGCTGCACCCTAACGAGGTGAATCACGTGGATGAACATCCATGCCCTGTGCGGGCGCAACCAACAATGAGAATACGGTTTAGAAGCGAGTCATGGCATACTACCTGAAGAATTACAATTTCAAAAAGTCAGGAGGATGCCATGACCCAGCAGCAAAATACATCAATATTGAGAGTGATGCACGAGG
>JAPLJK010000057.1:0-21248 GCA_026388625.1 Deltaproteobacteria bacterium
AATTGCTCGAGGTCCCCAAGACGATCATCTCCCCCGTGAGGACATGGATCAGGAAAAATGAAAATACGTAGTGCCAAATAAAATGACCAAATCCTACAATAACAACAAGTTAACCGTCGTTAGTGTCGAAGTTGGGCTAGTGTGCTCGGCAAGAAGGGTCAGTTTTCTCAAAATGTCTAGGAATATTGCCAAGGCATCTTCCTTGCCAGGGGAAATTGTGGCAATTTGCTGACATCACAAATAAAAAAACCCGGGCCTTCTGAGGGTCCCGGGAATGCACCCAGTTTTCTTTTTCCCTTGGGAGCCGTAACTCGCGGCACAACTAAGGGCAGGCAGGTCTTCTGACTTCCGGATCTTTCTACATCCCCGAACCTTCCCACCTCGCTTGACGAAGCAGTGGTAATCTCGAGGTTTCGTCCCCGGTCACAGCGGCGGGACCGCGCCGGACTTTAACCGGCTTCCCTATTAAGCTCTTACAGCGCCTGTCCGATTAAGACTAACGAAGTTTCACGAAACTGTCAATTCAGTTCAAGTAATAGTTTTCAGCTTTTCCTTAAGGTTGCTCGTGAATTCTTTCTCCACGTCCTTGGCTTTGCTTTTCATAACTCTATCGCCGAACATCGCAAGTTTTCCAACAATGTTGACATCTGCCTTGTATGACAGTTCCACTTCTCCTGTTTCAGTTTCCTTGAGATCAACAACGGTTCTTTGCTTGAAGTGGCCTAGTTTGGTAATGTCCTGACCTTCACCTTCAAGTTCCAAGTGATTCGGCGGCTCCACTTTGGTCAGGACGTTTCTGAACTTTAGAGTTACTTTTATCGGCCCCACTTTCTGCTTGACCACCGCTTCGTAAGTTTTATCGTCTATCTTTTCAACTTTCTGCGCGCCCGGCATGCAAGAACCCAGTGTATCCGGCTCCAGCAGCATATCCCACAGTTTTTGTATAGGCGCTTTCAATGCAAATCTTCCTTCAATAATCATTCGATCCTCCTACACTCATTTCTCAATTAACTCTGGACTAATCTATCTTTATTGGCCTTCTCTATCAATTCGGCTACGGTAATGTACGCCTTGTTTCCAGGCTCAGTGGTTTGAGAAAGTAGGAGATCGATATACGATAGGCCTTGTGATTCAAACCATGCTCTGTGCGGCTTGTCGCCCGTTCCAAACATGTGCCTTGCACAGTCAATCGCGCTTCCTGTCTTTGCCACCTTTCCGCATACAGGACACTTGATGCTCACAGTAAACCTCCCTATTTAGCGGTATCTTTATTCTCTTCAGCTTCTTTTTGACGTTTTTCCCTCAAAGCCTTCACCACCTTTTCAGGTGTTATGGGCAGTTGGTTGACGCTTATCCCCAGCGCGTTGAATAAGGCGTTACCCAGGGCTGCCGCAGTCGGATTGGTCAATCCTTCCCCGGCTTCCTTAGCCCCGAACGGACCCTCGGGTTCATAGGTATCTATTTCAAAAACCTCTGTTTCTGGCATTTCAGTAGCCCTGATGATCTTGTAATCCACGAGGTTAGGATTCATGACCTTGCCATCCTCCATGGGCATGTCTTCGAGGAAACCGTAGCCGGCAGCCATGGAAATAGCGCCTTCGAGCTGGCCATGAAGGCCCAGGGGATTAATGGGTTGGCCGCAATCATGGGCGGTCACGCAGTTGACAAGCTTTATCTTGCCGGTTTCAGGATCAACTTCAATTTCGAGTGCCTGGACCCCGTAGCTGTAAGCGGGGGAGATCATGCCTTTTCTGTGAGGAGTGTAATAGCCCCTGCCAACTATACGCTGTCCTGATTTGCCGCGAAGAGCATCCTTTACTACTTCGAAATAATCCAGACCTCTTTCCGGACGCGCCACAAGGTGAGCCCACCTGTCCTTGATATCCAAATCGTAAACGACATTGGGTTTCAGATTTGCGGCAGCAAATTCAAGGAGCTGTCGCTTCGCATCTGCGGCAGCCATTTTAACGGCATTGCCCGCCATGAGAGTTTGCCTGGAGCCCCATGCTCCGAGATCCGGCGGGCATTCAGCAGTATCCCCTGAGTGTACTCGGATATCTTCTATGCGAACGCCCAATTCTTCGGCACATATTATTGCCATGGTGGTGTTGGAGCCTTGCCCTATTTCCTGGCATCCAACGTGAAGATCCACCTTCCCGTCGTAGCTGATCGTCACTACGGCAGAAGAAAAAGAATAGGGCGAATCAAACCAGTTGAAAATACCACCTGACATGAAACCATACGAAGATATGCCGATACCTCTGTTAGGAGGCAACTCGCCACGAGACTTGATCCATTCCTCAATTTTATCAAGGCACTCTTTTAGACCGCAACTCGCTATGGTGGCCTGCCCGGGGACCTCATAATTCGGCGTATGTGCATTCTTGCGTCGAATTGCGATGCGATCGATCCCCAGATCACGTGCGATCAGGTCAATCTGGGTCTCTGAGCAAAACATTCCTTGGGGTGCTCCGAATCCACGCATGGACGATGAAGGCAGAGTGTTTGTGTAAACTCTGAAACCGTCGTACCGGTAACCTGACCACTTGTAAGGGAAGGAATGGAAAAAGCCGGTCAGGTACAGAGCCGTGGCTCCCATGCCGGTATAGGCTCCACCGTCCGTAAAAACCCTCGTCTCCCTTGCCATGAAAGTGCCGTCTTTTTTTACACCTGTCCTTACATAGTAGTACATGGGTGTTCGCCGCTTAGAGGCTATAAAATCTTCCTCTCGGGTAAACACTATCTTGACAGGTCTGCTGAGTTTCATGGAGAGGACCGAACTACAGAATTGTGCGGCGTCAAGTTCGAACTTTCCGCCAAACCCGCCGCCGACGTAGTGAGCGATAACCCTGATGTCGCTCTCTCTCAAGCCGAGCACACCTGAAAGGAGCCCTTGAATGTAGTAGGGGGATTGGGTTGATGTCCATACGGTCAACTTGCCCTCAGGCGTATAGCTGGCAACGGCACAGCGAGTCTCCATACACATATGCGCTTGACCTGAACATTTGAACCAGTCTTCCCTGACATAATCGGATTGCTCGAATCCTTCCTCCACGTCCCCCCACTCTATGTGGCGAGTCACATTTATGTTTCGTTCTACACCTTCGTGAACTTCAGGGGCCCCCTTCTTGATTGCCTCCATCGGATCATAGACACCCGGTAACACTTCATAATCAACTTCAATCAGATCCAAAGCCTGTTCCGCAATCTCTTCCGTAACCGCTGCCACTGCTGCTACAGGTTCCCCGATATAACGGACTTTCTCCATGGGGAGAATCTGTTCGTCACATAGTTCACTGTAGCGTCGCCAGATCCCCTGTTTAACTCCCAAAGTATCCTTGCCGGTGACCACCGCCTTGACCCCGGCAAGGTCCAACGCTTTGCTCGCATCGATGTTCAGGATCTTCGCATGAGGGTGCGGGCTTCTCAGAATCTTGCCGTATAGCATCCCGGGCAGTTTGACATCAAAAGTGTATGTCGCCCGCCCCGTGACCTTTGCGATGCCGTCTATATTATGAACATGAGTGTTTATGACGTTATATTTCATGCTTGGTCCTCCCTGTACTTCCCCTTTGCTACGGCGTCCAAGGCTCTTACAATGCTGTTATAGCCCGTACAACGACAAAGGTTTCCCTCAATACCTTCACGTATTTCGTGTATTGTCGGGTTTGGATTTTCGTCAAGAAATGCTTTGGAGGACATCAACATCCCGGAGGTACAGAAACCGCACTGGTAAGAACCATGATCGAGGAAAGCCTTCTGTATGGGGTGAAGCTGCCCATTAATTTCGAGACCTTCTGATGTTGTAACTTTCGTTCCGTCGGCCTGCATCGCCAAAACCGAGCATGACTTAACAGCCATTCCGTCGATAATCACCGTGCAAGCACCGCAGGAAACACTCTCGCACCCTCTTTTGGTACCGGTAAAGCCCAAAAGATCACGTATCACTTCCACGAGAAGCATCTTAGGATTTATGTAAAGCTCGTACTCTTGCTCATTGACTATAATTCGCATCAACTGTTTTTCCATGTGAACGACCCCTCCTCATCAAGCTGTGATAGCAGCTTTGTCCCAAGCATTCTTGACCATCCGCCCCGTCAACACCTTTACCAGATGTCGCCTGTATTCTTCGGAAGCGTGAATATCTGAGATCGGTTCCGCTTCCTCCGAAGCCGCCAAACCTACATCCTCAAGCAGATCGTCGCTCAGTTTCCTCCCCACCAGTAACTCCTCCGCCTGCCCGGCACGCATTGTGACCGGCCCGGAATTCCCCAAGGCGATTCTCGCCTGCTTACATGTGGAATCGCTGTCCAGAGTCACCGAAGCACCCACTGCTACGATTCCCTGGTCACTCTGGAGAAGGTTGAATTTCTCGTAAACGGATGCCGTTCTTGGAGGAAGCGGTGGCACCTGAATTTCAAGTAAGATCTCGTCTTCCTTCAAGGCCGTGTCGAAAAGGGCCACGTAGAATTCATGGAGCGGAATAACTCGCACATCTTTTGCATTGCCCACCTTCACGGAGGCTCCAAGGGTCATGAGTACCGGCGCCGGGTCTCCTGCCGCGTCGGCATGGGCAAGATTGCCACCGATAGTGCCCCAGTTACGAACCTGTACCGAAGCCAATTTTACTTCCATGTCGGTTAACACACTGAACTTTTCTTTGATCAGCCTGGACTTCTCGATCGAACGGTGTGTCGTGGCGGCCCCTATCTTCAGCCCTTCCACGGAATCATAATTGATGTAGTTAAGTTCTTGCACGCGCTTGATATCAACCAGATAATCCGTTGCAACGAGTCCTTGTCTCATTAGTATGAGCAACGACTGCCCCCCACAGATAATCTTACAATCATCCTTGTACTTTGAAATCAAATCAAGCGCTTCCTTGACCGTGTTCGGTCTGAGGTAATGAAAATCGTTGATCATGCTTCCCTCCTCTACAGGCAATCTTCAAGGTTTGTCAGCCATTTGGAACTCATGGATATGACGGGTGGCTCCTGAATGCCGGTATCACGGCTGACGTTACGAGGTTTGAATGGAGCAGCCTCGTTGTCGCCGCATGAGGAACCACGATACCTGGGCGCAAAGCAGAAGTAATAATGACGACCCCTGAATTGGGCACATTCTATACATAGTTTTTTTGAAAAAGGACATACCATTTCGGGTTTCTCCATAAAGAACCTCCGACGGCCTTTCAATCGATAAAATTAGACACAGAATTTATCACAGCAGCGCTTCAGTGTCACTGACTTTTGTCGGTAAGGCGACTGAAAAGGCTTTCTCATAATTCGACTTTACACATAAGTCCGAGTTAGAATATAGACCAACTTATTTTAAAGGATCTGAAGACATGTCGCGTTTGCTACGATTCGATGTTCCACAAATAATATTTCGGGAGTTTTGGGCCTTACTCCGAGACACGGTTCAGTGCTGGCTGGATGACAAAGCAGCACGAATGGCGGCCGCACTGGCATTTTACACTACTTTTTCAATCGGGCCTGCACTCCTGATAGCACTGGCCGTGGCAGAAGCTTTTGTAGGAGCATCCGCCGCCGAATCCGAGCTTGTCGCAAAGCTCGAGCAAGTAATAAGCCCTTCAGACGCCGACTACATTTTGAACTTGCTACAAAGCTCACGAGGTAAACTTGCAGGCAAGGGGTTTCCCGTCATCGGCGTGGCCACGGCATTTCTTGCGGCAATGGTAGTATTTTCTGAGCTTCAGAGTTCTTTGAACAGTATTTGGCACATTAGAGCCAAGCAAGGACTCGGAATATTGCGATTCCTTTATACCCGGATAGTGTCTTTTGTCCTAGTCGTGGTCATTGGGATCCTACTTCTCTTGTCAGTGGCTACCAGCACTGTGCTTTCAACTGTTGAGGCATTCTTTACCCAACAACTCATGGTGCCGCCAAACCTGCTTGTTCATTTGAATTCCGTCATATCTTTCGCCATGATACCTTTATTGATTGCGCTTGCCTATAAACTGATACCGGCCGTTCACGTAGCTTGGAGCAACGTCTGGGCTGGATGCATAGTAGCTTCACTCCTTTTGCTGGTGGGAAAATCGGCCGTTGGTATGTATCTGACCATGACCGGCATGCGATCAGTTTATGGCGCGGCCGGGTCGCTGGTGATTTCACTCGTGTGGGTCTATTATTCGGCCCAGGTATTCTTTTTCGGGGCAGAGCTTACAAAGGTCTACGCAAAACTCTACGGTTCAAAGACTTCACTTTCCTGAGTGAACCCCTTTAGTGCTTCGACTTGTCCCCTTCGCCGTGGCCATGCTCCATCTTCAGTATTTTCTTCCTTATCTTCACATCTTCAGGTTTGACTTCCGAGTAGCTCACAACTGTTTTTCCGTGGTGCTCCGTCTTGAATTTTTCGGCTTCTTCTTTTTTTGAGAACGGCACAGCCTCGAACCCCATCCCGCCTGAAGTATCGCTACCCGTCACGTAGTAAGCCTGTTTCGCATCCACAATTTTCTTCGTGCCATACTCGCTGACAAAAAAGCTCTTGATGTTTGATAGCTCGAAACCGAACTTTGCCGGATCAAGAAGGTATCGGAAGAAGTCTCCGGCTCCGTCGAATGCCACGACCTTCCGGTCGTTGAAAACCACCGCGGCTGGGCCGAGGCTCCCAGTATCGGCCTTCATGTTGCAGACCGGGCAAATCGCGGAAAGATCCATCTTGGCCCCGTCAGGGAGATCTATTGTCTGGGCGGCAGCGGAAAAGATCGAAGCAAAAGCGACGATTGCCATTGCAGATGCCGAAAATAAAAGTCGTACCAACTTCGTTGCAAACATGCGATGCTCCTCTCGTCGTCAGGAAGCACGGGCTTTCATTTTGAATTCCGTCTCCTTAACGAGGCAATAAATGGTAGGAACTACAAAAATTGTTATTATGTCAATACACATTCCCCCGAAGCTTGGTAAGGCCATGGGCACCATAACATCTGCGCCCTTTCCCTGGGATGTCAAAACCGGAATGAGAGCCAGGATCGTTGTGGCCGTGGTCATGAGAGCGGGCCTCACCCTTTTGAGGCCCGCCTCAACCGTTGCCTCCCTGATTTCGGACACTGAATGGAAAGTGTGTTTGGCAAAAACCTGATCGAGATACGTCGAGTAAATCACCCCGTCGTTTGTGGCTATGCCGAACAGAGCCAGAAAGCCTACCCAGACCGCAACACTCAGATTGTAAGGTCTCACCTGGAAGAGTTCCCGCATGCTCACCCCGAAAACATTGAAATCAAGAAACCAGGGTTGAGCGTAAAGCCACAGCATCAAAAACCCGCCCGACCACGCAACGAAGATGCCGGAAAACACATTTAACGACGTTGGGATAGAACGAAACTGGAAGTAGAGTACCAAAAAGATAAGTATCAGAGACAGAGGTATGACTATCTTAAGCGTTTGTTCCGAACGAACCTGGTTTTCATAAGCGCCTGCAAACACAAAGGACGTCCCGGGCGGGAGAACTAATTCCCCGGTCTTCATCTTGTGCTTCAAGAAATTATCGGCACTCTGCACTACATCGACCTCTGCCTTCCCAGGTTTCTTGTCGAAAAGCACGTAGCTGACAAGAAAAGTATCCTCGCTCTTTATCATCATGGGGCCACTGGTGTACCTTATGGTGGCGAGAAGATTCAGAGGGATCTGAACACCTTCACTACTTGGAACCAGAATTTTTTCCAGTGCTTCTAAAGAGTCGCGTAGTTCTCTCTGGTATCGTACGCGTACCGGATATCGCTCTCGGCCTTCTACAGTCGTGGTTATGCGTTTGCCGCCGATGGCTATTTCTATAACGTCCTGAACGTCCTGAATCTTGATTCCATATCTGGCTATGGCTTTTCGGTCGATATCAATCTCAAGATAAGGATTGCCTATGACGCGGTCCGCTATCACGGAAGACGGTTCAATTGACGGCACCTCTTTGAGAAAGCGCTCAACATCCAGACCTACCTTTTCAATTTCATCGAGATTTTTTCCCCGAATCTTGATTCCCATAGCAGCTCTCATTCCGCTTTGGAGCATGACTATTCGAGCAGCTATAGGCTGAAGTTTCGGTGCTGATGTGCTTCCTGGAAGCTTCGCTGCCTCGACTATTTCCTTCCAGATGTCTGTAGGCGACTTGATATGGGGCCGCCAATTTCTAACGGGCTTACCCGTGTTCGAGTCTATGCCGCGCTGACCGGTAACCGGATCAATTTTGTACTCAGGAAGATAATTGATCACCGCTTCGACCATGGACAAAGGAGCTGGATCCAGAGCACTCTCCACCCTTCCTATCTTGCCAACCACGGATTCCACTTCAGGGATCGAGCGGATTGCCATGTCCTGTTTTTGAATGACGTCAAGGGCCTCGCCAATAGAAGCATGAGGCATGGTGGTAGGCATGAAGAGAAAAGCACCCTCATCGAGATCCGGCATGAACTCTTTTCCTAACCCGGGGAACGCATGAGAGAGCTTTGACCACAGCCAAGTCTTTCGTACAAAGTTCACGCCGTCGGGCGTGGTAGGTACAGCATCAGTCCTTACTTGCTGTCCGTGATCGTGCTGAGCGACAGCAGCGTGCGTCTCTCGGCCCAGAATTCTGTCAAACGTCCACGGAATTGCCCCAAAAACAGTATCGAACCCGAGCCAGATTGTGAGCCCGAACACAACCAAAGAGGCTGGAATGGCAAGAAAAGCAGGTTTGTGGTCCAGACTCCAGCGCAAGAATGGTCTATAAAAGGTGGTAAAAAATTTTCTGACTGCAAGCAACCCAAAAATAATTCCCGATGCGAAGATCAAGTTCCTCAAGATTCCTTTCTCAGGCCCGAGAGGTAGCCAATGCTCTGTGAGCAGGATCATCACAAAGAGCAAAGCTGCCAAGTTCAGAATTGTCGGAGTCTTTTCCCGTATCGGCTCGGGCAGGAAGGAAGCAGCAACTTTTAGGCAACCTACTACCAAGAGAGGTAATCCCAGCCACCATGAAATTGAGATCCCGATCCCCAGACCTACTATGGCAACTATGCCGTTTACAATCGTCAGAGTCCTTTCACGAAGGGTCCTTCCGGAAAACACCATGTGAGCAAGTGGAGGCACCAGCGCAAGAGCAAGCACAAGGGAAGCTCCCACTGCAAAGGTCTTAGTATAAGCGACAGGTTTGAACAACTTCCCTTCAGCACCGGTCAAAGTGAAGACTGGCAGGAACGAGATTATCGTGGTCAACGAAGAAGTTATCACTGCTCCGTAGACCTCTCCGGCAGACTCGCAGATGATGTCGAGCCGGCTTTTCTCCTGAGGGTCTTCTTCAATGTGCCTAAGAATGTTCTCACAAAGTATGATGCCCATGTCCACCATCACCCCTATGGCAATGGCGATGCCCGAAAGGGCCATTATGTTCGCGTCGATACCAACGAATTTCATGACGATGAAGGTAAAAAGCACCGCCAGCGGTAAGACGGCAGAAATAAGGGCAGAAGCAACCAGATGATTCATCATGACGATCACGACAATGATCGTGACCAGTATTTCTTCCGACAAGGCCTTTTTGAGAGTATCGAGTGTCTGCAGAATGAGTTCGGTCCTGTCGTAAAAAGGAACGATCTTTACCTGGGATACTCTCCCGTCAGGAAGGATCTTTGTAGGCAATCCATGAAAGATTTCACCGATCTTTTTCTTGACGTTCTTAATCGCCTGTAAGGGATTTTCTCCGAATCTGACCACCACAACGCCCCCGACAACCTCGGCTCCTTCCTTGTCCAAAGCTCCACGTCTCATTTCCGGTCCAAGGGATACGGTTGCAATGTCTTTTATGAATAAGGGAACATTGTCGTTAGTCTTGATCACGCTGTCTGCAAGGTCTTGTACGGAACGCACGAAACCCAGACCTCTGATAGTATATTCTACTCTGTTAACCTCTATGGTGCCTGCTCCCACATCGAGATTTGAGCTTCGCACAGCATTGAAAATTTCCGGCAGGGTTATGCCATGAGCCCGCATGGCCTCAGGGTTTATATCTATCTGGTACTCCTTAACATATCCTCCTGCCGATGCGACTTCGCTTACTCCGCCGGCTGATTGAAGCAGATAACGCACGTAGTAATCCTGAATAGTTCTGAGTTCATCCAGACCAAAGCCCTCTCCTTCCAGCGTGTACCAGAAGACTTGGCCCAGGGCAGTGGCGTCGGGCCCCAAAGCAGGCTGTACGCCCTGGGGCAAAGTCCCGGCAGGCAGGGAATTCAGCTTTTCGAGTATACGCGACCGAGACCAGTAGAATTCTATGTCTTCCTTAAAAATTATGTAGATTGTGGAAAAGCCTAAAAAAGAATTGCTCCTGATCGTCTTGACGCCGGGGATGCCGAGCAGTGATACGGTAAGCGGATAGGTAATCTGATCTTCAATATCTTTGGGGGATCGGCCTTCCCATGTGGTGAAAACTATCTGCTGGTTCTCCCCGATGTCCGGAATTGCATCGACTGGGACTGGATGTCTGGGCAGCCATGAGATTTCCCAGTCAAAGGGAGCCACCACCAGACCGCACAAAATGGTGCCAGCAAGAAGTACGGCTACCAGCAATTTTTGTTCGATCCAGACTCGCATGATTCTTGAAAAAAAAGATTCCTCCGGGACAATGAGGGGTCGGTGACTCTTGGCAGGTGGAGCCATCATTTTCCGGCCCCCTTCTCTTCCGAATGGGCCCCGTGTTTGGGATCGGTCGGTCCGGATGCGGGCATGAGTTCTTGTCGACCCGGCTTTGAACCGTCAGAATCGGTCTGGGTTTGTGCCGTCTCCGGTTCGCGAGGAATCTTTTCGACCAATTCTCCGCAAGTCAACATGTCTTGACCTTTGAATGGCTTATGACCGAAATAGGGGTTGCGCCTGTCTTCGCCGGTCTGTACCCAGTAGGCTCCTCTTTGATCAGAGGCCATAGGGCAATGAAAGACCACCAAAGGTTCAGTCATTACATGGCGAAAGCTCATCAGCAACTTGACAAAGGCCTCTGAAAGTGGATCAAATACTTTGCGCCGGGCGTCGAGGTTTACTGTTCGGACCATGAGACCGAGGCTATTGATCAGTGTTTTGGAAAGGTCATCCCAAACACCTCGGGCTCGTGCATCAAGAGACTGTGCGTTTACAGACCTCAAGATCTCTCCAAGCCTGGTAGCGTATTTACCCACGGCCTCGGTATCTTCATCGACGAGAGCTTCTTTCAGTTTCAGATATTCTTGAATTACAGGAGTTAATTCATCCAGAAAGGCTCTGGGAGCGTCCAATTTTCTGATCACTTCTTCTTCCACTTTTCCCAGGGCCCTGTCGGTCTTGGTAGTCTGGGGAGGCTTCATCATACTTGGCCGTGCAAGAATCTGCATGGCGCTATCGATCTTGAAGTTGCCGCGTGTTACCACCCTTTCGCCTTCTTTCAACCCGTCGTAGATCACGTATTTGTCGCCTGCCCGAGGCCCGAGCACAACTTCACGTGCTTCGTAGGTAGGTCGGTCGCGATCAGGTACCTCGACGTAGACCAATGCTCTTTTCCCCGTAATAAGGGGCGCTGAAGCAGGAACAACCAGCGGAAATATCGGGTCCTTTTCGTCGGAATAGCCGTACGCCGAGGCAGGCCTCAATGCCATTTTGCTGTCGGGACAGGTTCCCGGCGCCTGGCCGGCTTCATCCCTGGGATGCACAGGACAAACGTATTTCCCGGCCCATTCGGGCTTTATAACTCTCCCTGACTGATCGATTTCCGATTGTAGTTCTGCGGTAACAAACATGCCGGGCTTCAAGCTCAGGTCGGGATTGGCTGCCTCGACTCGAACCTTAACCGACCGGGTTTTTGTATCCAACATGGGGTCTATGAAGAGAACCTTACCGGTAAACTTACGTCCCGGAACTGATGGAGTGGTGAAGGTCACATCCTGCCCGTATCTGATCCACGGGATATCGGTCTCGTATGCGTCCAGCTTAATCCAAACGTGGGATAAATCGTTAATGATATACATTTCGGTCCCTTCTTTGACAAACTGCCCAAGGACCGCGAATTTTTTCATTACCGTTCCGCTTATGGGAGCCTTCAAAGTTACGTAGAGTAACGGTTTCTTTTTCTCTCTTATTTCGGCAATCTGCTCCCTGGTGAGTCCCAATTGAATAAGCTTTTCTTCTCCACCCTTGATTACAGCTTCCTCAGGCTCACCGCCGCGCATGGATTCGAACAAGTCCACTTGGCTCTTTATGAGGGTGGGGCTCCAGATCGTAACCATAGGATCTCCCTTGGTTACTTGAACTCCAGTAAAGTTTACATATATTTCGTCCAGACGGCCATCCACTCTTGAGGTCAATACAGCGGCCCTCGTCTCGTCTTCGTAGACCATACCCAGCATTCGTACTTCTATTCTTGCACGTTGTCTCTTCGCTTCGGACGTCTCAACTTCAGCGAGTTTCTTAGCCTGTTCAGACATGGAATACTGCGGTACAGAGCCGCCTGATAAATCTTCCTTCCCGGTTTCCAGAGGAATGAGATCCATAAAGCAAATTGGACATTTGCCCGGCTTTGGGAGCTTGATCTGAGGGTGCATGGAGCAGGTCCAGAGTTGAGGATGGGAGGTTTCTTTATGTTGATCCACGGAGACGGGATCACGGACCGAGGAACTAGCGGGAGCCTGCTGCTTGGTGACTCCTCCGACGTCGGTCTTGGTCCCGCCCGAAAGAAAATAGATGATAAGAAGGGCCACAATGATCGGAGTCAGGAGGAGAATGGTCTTCTTGCGTAGACTGTCAGGAATGTAGCCATACCAACTCTTGTTCATGGTTTCTCCTCCTGGTACGAGAAGTTGATGCCTAGACGATAGGAGAATCTTGAAAACACATTGTTTCCCACCCGACGGGTTATTTACGTTTCTGCGAAGAAATTCCTATTCAAGATTGATCCAGGCGTTAACGCCTTCGCTCAGGGTGCCTCCCGTAAAAGACTACCATGGGTTTGACCCCGGAAAGTATCCGGCGCTTGCCGGATCACAACAGGCGGGCGCTGCAAAGCCCGTCGAAACTGAAAAGCAAGCAACAATGATTGCTACGGCGAGTATTACTTTAACTGGTTTCATCTTAGGCCTCCTATGATTTTTGTTCGGGATGAGGTTCAATCCTTTTTTCTCGCAGTATTGCATACCCGTGTACGGACCGATTGGGACATCAGCCCGCCGCGCGCATTGCCGGCATAGTCTTAATTCCGCCATCGGCGACTTCCACTATGCGATCCGCATACTCGGCATTGAGCCTGCTATGGGTAACCATCACTATGGTCTGCCCCTCTGAGTTAAGCCTCTTAAGCAAGTTCATAACTTCGGCCGAGTTTCTCGAGTCCAGATTGCCCGTGGGCTCATCCGCAAAGAGAATAGGGGGCTCGTTCACGACAGCCCTCGCTATGGCCACACGCTCCTGCTCACCTCCGGAGATCTGATTCGGCAGCCTGTGCGCTTTGTCTTTCAAGCCCACTCTCTCAAGAGCCGACAAGGCCAGGGATTTTTTGGCTGCTTCAGTGTGGTGGGTAACAGCCAGGGGAAGCTGGACGTTTTCAAGAACATTCAGGTATGGAACGAGCTGAAACGATTGAAAAATAAAGCCCATAAACTCTCTTCTGAAGTCGGCGAGCTTGTCTCTTTTGAGAGAGTAAATATCGATCCCACCGATGATGACTTGGCCCCTCGTAGGGCTGAGCAATCCGCCGAGCATCGATAGCAACGTGCTCTTGCCGGCTCCGGATTCACCCATGATTGATATGAACTCTCCTTGTTCGATTGACAGGTCTATACGTCGAACTGCGGTGACTTGGCCGTCACCGTCTCCAAAATCTTTTGCCACCTGATCAGCTACTATGTAACTCATTGAAACCTCCTTATAACGACCGTAGCGCTTCGCTTGGATCCATGCGGGCCGCCGTCATTGCCGGGTAAAGGGATGCTACAAGCCCGATCAGGACCGCAAGAAAGACGGCGCCGGCAGCTACCATCGGGTCCAGAGAGAAATGGGGCGTATGGTCGGTCAGGAACGTCAGCAACAAGCGAGTCACACCTATTCCTGCAAGATAGCCGACTATCCCGGCTACGAACGAAACCAGGAAGGCTTCGAGGAGAATGATGCGCATGATATGAGATTTCCTAAAACCTATGGCGCTGAATATTCCTATTTCCCTCGTTCGTTCGTTTACACTACCCATCATGGTCACAAAAACCACCATGGACCCAACGAGCAACACGAGGCCCGAGATGCCCAGAGAAAACTTGCGGAAGTTGTGAAGGGTATCCATGCGACCCTCGACCACCTGCTGGACTGCCGTGACCTTGGCCGCAGGAATTTTTTCCGAAATCTGGGCCACTATTTCAGAGATAGGGCAATTCTTGCAAAGAGCCGCAATCTCCACCATCCCCACCTGGTTTTCTTTACCGAATAACTTCTGGGTAACGGGCAGAGCCATGAAAATGAGACTGTCGTCCTGGGATCCGGTTGGTGCGAGCACCCCGGTAACCTTAAAGCTCTCGCCTTTTATGTCCACGGAAGCATCTGTTTTGAGTCGGAAACGGTCAGCCGCCTCATTGCCCACAAGGATTTCATCCTCGTATTCCGGTTGCTTGCCCGTAATCTTCCACCATTTTTTCAGAGACACTTCCGCTGGGAAGTCCACGCCGACAACAAGGGCTTTATTCCCATTGCTTTCAAAAACCCCAAAAACTTTCGGGCTTACGATTCTTATATTGGCAGCATTATTGATGGTCTTTATCTTGTCCAAGTCCTGTTGAGAGATCTCCTTGAGATCAAAAGAAAGGCCTCCCAGACTCAGACCTCCATAAGTGAGAGACAGTCCTTCGGAGCGCGGAGTAATCAGGATATTTGCTCCGAACTCGTCCATCTTGTGTGCAATGTCTTCTTCCAGGGTGCTGGTAGTGGTAAGAAGAGCAACCACCGAAGCCACTCCCACGAGAATCCCCATCACCAGGAAAAAAACTTTGGCCTTTCTACGCCTCAGGTTGTTTATCGCTATATCGTGAAGTTTCATTGCATCCCCCTATTGAAAGTTTTTCTGGCCGGACATTACGTCCTGCTGAGTGATGATGACCTTGTCCCCTTGTATGGTCCTTTTCAGAGGTGAAGGATTACAGCCTCCCTTTATCTCGTTGACCTTGTCTGTCCGGAACTTAAGCCCACAATTGATACACACCATGTCGTTACCCTGCTGAACATAGCCTTTCTTGGCTTTGTAGCAGACTTCGCATGCGTCGAATGCCGCCCGGATGACGCCGTCCGTACTCTTCACCACAAAAAAACGGACCCATTGGTTGGGCGAGTGTTTGTATTCAAAATGCTTCGCTTTTCCATCCTGAAAGGCTGATACAGGAAATTCAAAAGCGCCGTTCCGCGGCTTAACTTCGTTCGCCGGAACCGTAAAATTCCACGCCGAGGCGGTAGCAGTGCAGCCAAGGACTCCGCAGCAAAATGCCACGGCGAGAATAACCTTCGCTGTCGAATTACCTGTTTGCGTATATTTTCGTAACATAATCATCGTCCTTTCTTATTTAGGTAGCTTTGGAGCAGCATCTGTGCTCATCGAATTTCCCATGACCGACTTGAGAGAAAACCGGCATCCCCGACCTCATTGAACCAAGAGGCTTTTCAGTTCGGTGTCCTGAGCAATCATTCGGGGCCACAGGGTTTTCCATTCGTCTTGGCCCACAGAAGCATAAACCCTCTCTTTTAACCCAGGATCCAGGATTTTCACATCGGCTTCCTTGAAGAGCTTCCCGGCCCATTCAACTGCTTTTCGCTTTCTTTCAGAAGGATCCTGGACGCCCTGAAGAACGTTCTCTTCGAGGAGCTTACGTATACCCAACCTTTGGCCGACTATCTGATAGTACTTCTCCGGCGATCCATACGAGGAAGATATCCAGGACAGAAATTCCTCTCTTGAGGCTCCTTGTTGTTCAAATATTCTCTGAACCTCCGCCTCAACTTCGTAAGGCTGCACAACAACCAGTTGGGCATCCGCCGCGTCGAGTAGGATCTTCTTCCCCACTACGGAGAAAAATGCGGAAGGCACATCATGCTTGGTTTCTTTCTTGACCACATCGAATGGAAGTTTCAAATCTCGCTCAAACACGGGCTTACCATTGACATCGGCCACAAGAACCTCATTGATCCCTGAACCCATGGGTTTGAACAGGCCGTCAAGCTTGACCGGGTAACCAGCTCGCGCTATCGCCTCCTGAATGGTCTCAGAGTTGGTCTGTTTGTCCCTGAACTTCACGGTCACGTCCTGCGCGGCCAGACTCACATCGGTCTCTACAACTCCAGGGATCTTGCCGGTAACTTCCTTGACCGTGATGACACATGCAGGACAGTTCATTTTGTTGACGGTAAATCGTGATCCTATGACCTGTCCCGTCATCATTCTGTACGCGGCGTATCCACCGCTGCCCAGCAACGCAATCACGACCAAAGCCACCCCTGCCCTGCGAAATTTACTGACCGAAATTTTTCGTTCAGCGCTTTCCAACGTATCCATGTCGATTTTCTTCATTTTTCGTTCGACAGACATGCCAGTACTCCTGTTGATTTATCGCGGTCGGTTGAAACTGACCGATATTTTGGCTCAATCCTTTGCTGACGGATTTTTACCGCCGTTTTTTAAGTAAAACTGCGCTGATGAGATCAAGAATGTCGAAAGGGACGGATCAACAGACGAGGATAAGAGTTCGGAGAAGAGTGACCATGCCGGGTGGATCCACGACCTCCGGAGAAACCGGGCTCCTTAACGACAGGATCACGGAGAATGGGGAAACTGAAGATATTGCGACCAGATGGTCTTTGGCGGTTTCGTCTTGAGCGGAATATCCGGACAGAGCGATGACTTGCATCTGTTCGGCGCATCTGCACGCACTGCAAACTCCCTTAATGACGCTGCCGCAAGCACAGGACCGATCTTCCTTCAGATCCACCGGACAGCAAGAATGACTTGGGGGGCTGGGTGCAGTAAGATTAGCGGTGAATTTTTCGGCACAACAGGAGGCTATGGGTCTTTCCGATTCTAAGGCTTTACTCTTGAACTTGCAACAACAGGGCATCCACGATGCGGGAACCACCGTGATTCCCACCATCGATATACATACAACAATTACTACTGCCCTACTCAGCATTTTAGCCCTTTTGCTCCATAATCCTCATTTGTTTAGTCTACTACCTATTCCTTCCAAGTCAAGACGCGAATATGATCTTACCTAACAAACTAGGCACGAGCAACCCGCAGCGCGACCTCCCGGAATTACAAGAGCCTCGTAATCGTCCGCTAGTATGTCGGCGAATGTAGCGTTCAATGTCAAGTTATGGCCGCGTTTCTCAGTACAAGCGACGTTTGATACCGAAGTGCTGATTCTTCAAACTGGTTTCCCGGTTAAGAATATTTCATGATTGCCGCCAAATAGAGCAAACCGGCACAAACACTCATACAATTGGAAACGACGATTACCTTATCATTCTTGAGCAAACCGTATATGAGCCAAATGACTATTCCAATTTCCCAGAAGACTACAGCCGGGAATGACTGACCTTGACTTGATTCGACCCGATGCATCTCCTAGACGGGCTAGAGCGGAAAAAGTCCCATAAGTACTCCCGTGACCATCGTCAAGGCACTCCAAATTCTATGAATCTGCCTTTCCCCGTCACTGCCAAATTCATTTATGACCTTTTTCTTCCGGTTCAACCACAGGATTTTCTCATAATGAACTGTTCGAAATGGCTTCCCACATACTTCGGAATTGCTGTAAGCAGCCTTCATCGAAATCTCTCGCAATTTCTTCACAGGCAATCTTGAGACGGTCGGGAGGTCCTAGTTTTATTCGATGCTCAAAGACGCAGCACAGTCCATTAAGTAACTCAGACATCATTCCCATTCCGTCCTCATCCAGGAACTCAAGGAAGTCTCCGTTAAACTGTGGGAAGGTCCCGGCAATAAAGTATGAGAGGTTGTAGCCCTTGTGGCTATCAAAGAGACAAACCACATCAATCCAGTAGTGCGCATTGGAATCGACAAGAACGGCTCCTTCCAGGGATTTCAAACTTTTTTTGAGGTAGCCCTCCACCTTCTTCGGGAGCGTGCCTTTACCTGATACGGTGAGCGTTATTCCAATGGGAGATGGCTTTAAGGGCTTGGGGGGTACGGGAAAAGGTAAAATCTTTGTTCTGGATTTCAGGGACTTCACCTTTTCAGCAGCCTTATTAAACAGTCCGTTAAGTCCTTTCATAGTTTCCTCCTGAAGCTAAGACCTCTTGAACCTCGTGGCTCCCGCAAAACAACTGCATGTGGGGGGATTGCTGGAGAAACTCTATATCCTACCTGTAGACTGAAGGAAACTTTTTTCTCGACCCAACAACATCTACCGAGCCAAGAGAAACTAGCTCAGGTGCTTCTGAACAAATACTCCCTTCCAAAAGAGGAAAAGGGGAAGGCAGCGAACTGTCTGAACACCCCATGGAGGGTAAGGCTCCGTCCAAAACTGCATAAGGATGCAAAAACTATCAAAATGCCCTTGCGTCGATTATGACTAGTTCTGGCCATCCCAGACCATTCACAATCCTCAAGAGAGATATCGCATGAGAGTTCTTCTCCTCACGGTAAGAGAGAAATTGCCTTCTAATCCTTTAGAGTTAACGTCTTGAGCGCTCTCCAATATGCGTCAAATGGGTCTAAAGGGATAACGATCTTGTCCTCAAGTTAAGATCCGCCAACTTTCATCGAAGGATATTCTTTTCGGTCAAACGTCGCACTTCGGAAGGATCGTCGAATAAAAAAAGAAATGACAAAACAATGAGTCGGCATTTACTGTAGACTTGGTCTCCAGCAAGTGCCACTGACATGTTGTGTTCATGTCGAGGCAATGAATCTGAATGCTTGCTTTTGGTTTAACCTATAGTCCGATTGCAAGGAGGCACCCGGATGGCGCAGAACTCATCAACGGCCTGCGGCACTGACGAAAAGTTGCAGTCCATTTTGAATCAAAGTCAGCAGTCAGATTTCAGAGCAAATTTTGTCGTCATGCTGACCACCTTTTTCGTAGGGATCGGGTTGATGGGCCTAAAGTTTGTTGGTTACTGGCTTACTGGCTCATCGGCAATCCTGTCGGATGCCCTCGAATCCATCGTCAATGTTGTTGCCAGCGGATTCGGGCTCGGCAGCATCGTACTTTCTGCCAAACCCGCCGATGAAAGTCACCCTTACGGTCACGGAAAGATCGAATTCTTTGCCGCAGGATTTGAAGGAGCGCTCATAATTGTTGCCGCCGTCGGGATTTTTTTCGAAGGTCTGAAACAGATCCTGTATCCCCAGGACCTTCCTAACCTTGAAAGAGGATTATTTTTCTTAGTAGTTGCCGGTCTTGGGAATCTGGGATTAGGTCTGGCGCTGCTGCGGGTGGGGAGACGAACAAAATCTCTCGTGCTTGAGGCGGATGGTAAACATTTACTTACTGATGTGTTTACATCAGGCGCGGTGCTAATAGGTATAGCAGTGGTTTATTTCACCGGATGGTTTAGATTCGACGGGATAATCGCCTGTTTCGCAGGAATGAACGTAACTTTCTGGGGCATTAAACTTGTTCGCCAGGCATTCGGTGGACTGATGCACGAGTCAGACCCCGAATTGTTGGACGAGATTTGCGATCTTCTCTCGCTCCACAAGAAGGAGGTCTGGATTGATGTTCACCGTCTCAGGGCCTGGAGGTCCGGTAAACGGATATATGTTGATTTCCACTTGGTTCTTCCGAGGGAACTACCTTTAGAGACCGCTCACCATGAGGTTAAGGAGCTGGAACTAGCTTTTGCTCAAAAGTTCGGCGGGACGTCTGAAATTCTAATTCATTTGGATCCATGCGGCGAACCCGAATGTCCCGTATGCAATCACAGCCCGTGCGACCTCCGCAGGGACGCGGTGGTCCGAGGAAAGATATGGAATCGTCAAACACTCACCTGCGAGGTGTTCACTAGGCATTGAGTCAAACAGCAGATCCTGGACTTTCAATTAAGAGTGAATCGTCCTTGTTTTCTGCACTACACTTACGATCCTTCTCCGACATTTATTCTTCTCTCATTTTCTGCTGCTGGAATAAGATGGGCCACATTAATCCCTATTAAGAGATACTCGTGCCTTCAACTCCCGTCATACCTCTTTCCAATGGACCTCCATGAAAGCCTCCTTGGTACAAATATTTTTTTCTACATCGCCAAGGTCATCTATTATGACTTGCTCCGCTTTGCAGGCCTTAAAGTACGTTATGGTCAGCCTATTTTGGGATTAACACGTGATCATCTTTATAGACCCCTTGGTCTGCCGTTCTGTGGCAGGCTGAGCAGTTACGTAATGATCCAACGGCTTTCCGAGTAAAAACTTCAGCAGATATATCGTGATGTTTGTCGCGAAAGATTGGAATTTCGGTAATTCGAGATGGAATTTGTCCTTCCAGACTTCTCAGGATTTTGACAGAACATTTCGCCTTCGAGTGTTCCGCTGAATTTTCCATAAGGTATTTCTCGATAGTTGTCTTAGATTCCGCATCGATATCGACTGTTTCCCCAAAGTGATCTTTAAGGTTGCTGAGAACCTTACCCCACGAACCGGACGGTAACAGTCCCGGCTGATATGCGAAATGGCAAGCCCCACAGGTTTCTTTGTAGGTTTGGTTGGCCACAGGTTTCAAGCGCGTTTTAGAGGCATGACCGCCGTTGTCATCATCAACATTATGAGATCGTTCTTGGTGTCGATGGGGTTTTTTCTGCTGCTTGTCGTCGGCAAAGCCATCATAGAAATGGCCATCTGCAAGCAGAGACACGATTACGAGAATGGTGCATCGGATCAATGTGCTCATAATTTGCCTCTTTTCATGTGGATACAATGCTTTGAACTCATGGTAAGGAAAATCTGACTACCATTGGAGGACATGTCTACGATAACAACGGCTTCAACCGACTGGCGATGTCACATGCGTTCGTCGCCGGTCGGTTGAGCCGAAAGCCGGCCAAAGGACCGTATGATAATCTGGAAACAATGGCCATAAGCTATTTACCCAGCAAATTGAACCTTTTCAAGCGAAAGTCCGAGATCAATAATCCAATGCTCTGGAAAACCAAGACCCTTTCCGCTTGCCATGATGATCGTCGGATTTCTGGTAAGACTCCGATCGAGGATCACGATTGTCCCGATGCGGAAAGGATTGGGCCTCGGAGTTAGAT
>JAPLJK010000017.1:0-21176 GCA_026388625.1 Deltaproteobacteria bacterium
GCTATTGTTTCACATAGATGAAGCCATGAGCTGGGAAAGTGTTCGTAATCTTCCTCAAATGCGTAGCACCCTGCTCCTCATCCAAAATATCTCCAGCATGAATGCAGTTCCGGAAGAGGTGATTGAATGGGTGGAAGACATTCTCGACATCATGCAAGAGATAATGACTGGGGAGAATACGCGATCCTAGCTTTACGGGTACAGTTACTTGGCAAAGCAGTGTCTTTAGGGTAGTGTGGTGTTTCCACAGGAGGAATCCAGCATGACTAAGGGCGAATCAAGTTTTGAGCAGTTAACATGGGACGATATCGCCTCGTGGGCCGGTTCAAGGATTTTGTCTCGTGGCAAGACCTATAAGGTACAAGTTAGTGACCTGTGCCGCACGAATGACGGGGGAATTCTTGCCTGGGTTCGTGGTACGGAGAATTACGCCACTCTTGTGCGCAGAGGTTCTCCTGGGAATCTGTCGTCAATATGCACCTGTCCCTACGCGGGGAATCCCTGCAAACACAGTGTTGCTACGGTCCTTGCTTTTCTGGATAAGGTCAAAAACAAGCAGGATGTTCCGCATGTCCCAAAAGCCGACAGACGGCTAGCGTTGATCGAGGGCGGTTCAAGTGAAGAAATCACCGATCCGCTTTGGGGAGAGGATGAGGGTGGCGAGGCTGAACAGGACTATTATGAATCTGAGCAAGTGACGGGGGAGAAGCACTCCACCCCAAAGGGGAGATTCCGTCCGAATCGGACGAGAAAAGCCAATCGAGGGGAGATAGTTCGGCAGAGAATCGAAAGTATGGGCAGCGAACAACTCGTCGAATTCGTGATCAATCTGGTTAAGGAATATCCCGAGATCGGCCGCAAGATTGAAGAGGAGGAAGACCTCAAGGCCGGTCGCGTCACCAAGATTGTCAGGACAATCAGCGCGGAAATAGAAAAACTCGCGTCTGAACCATCGTGGCGCAACTCTTGGTCGGGCGAAGGAAACACCCCTGATTACAGTCGGGTACGAGAGCGTTTGCAGTCCCTCCTGGATTCAGGTCACGCCGACGAGGTGGTCGGGTTGGGAAAAGAACTTTGGCATTTGGGCAACGAACAGGTGGGCTCATCGGACGATGAAGGGGAAGTCGGTTGCCAGATTTCGGAGTGTATGACGGTTATTCTTCAAGCCGTGACGAAATCTTCGTTGTCAATTCGGGATCAGATCTTGTGGACAATCGACACTTGTCTCTCGGACAAATACGGGCTGCTCGATGGTTCAGAGAACTACCTTGCAAAGTTTAACGACAAGAAATCGTGGACTGAGGTTGCCGATTCACTGTTGGGTCGTCTCGAAACTGCGGCTGAAATTCACAAAATAACTGACTTTTCGACACGCTATGGAAGGCAGCAGGTCATGAACTGGGCAATTGAGGCCCTGGCGAGATGCGGGAGACGCAAGGACATTATTCCTTTGCTGGAACGTGAGGCCCCGATAACGCAGTGCTACGGCACTCTCGTGGAACGCCTTCTTTCCGCGAACCGGAGGGCGGAGGCCAAAGTGGCTGCGGTAGAGGGTTTTCGGCATACGATAGACAGTGCTTCCGGAATAGCATGGGACCTTGAAGTCAAACTGCGCAGGATGGCGGAACAAGATAAGGATTTGCCTATGGTGGCCGCATATTCGGGTCTGGAATTCTTTCATCGCCCGTCTTTGAACTCGTACAAGGCATTCAGGAAAGCGGCAGAAGTCGCGAGGCAGTGGCCTGCCGTGCGAGAAGCCGCGATAAGGTTTCTTGAAACCGGAAGCAGGCCAGATTTGCAGGAACCAGAAACCCTTTGTAATGCAAAGTCCAAAGGCAACGAACCCTGGCCATTGCCCTACACACAGATATCAATTTTTTCAAGAGAGACCATGCGCCATCAGTTTCCCGACACCATCACCCTGATAAGAATTGCCATTGATGAGAAAGACACCGACGAGGTCATCCGAAGGTACAATCTCGTGAAGAACTCCAGATTCTTTGATGGTTCCATTGACAATGATGTGGCTGAGGCGGTGCAAGGATCGCATCCAGACGTGTCACTAAAAATATGGAAAAATCTGGCTGAAGCGCAGATAAAAATGGTCAAGCCGGCGGCTTATGAAGTTGCGGCGGGATATTTGCGCAAGATGCGAGACCTCTATCAGAAAACTCATCGTATTGCAGACTGGACCGCCCTGGTCAACAGCATTCGAGTTGCACACAAACCCAAGCGCTCCTTGATGCAGATTCTGGACACATTGGAAGCAAAGAGGATTGTTGATTCCTGATCTCGCGCGGGCTTTTTGGTTTCTTGATGCGCATCCCATGGTTCAAGAAAAGCCCCGTACTGGTTGTGTTACGGGTGAAAATGAATGCTTGGGATGGCTGAAATATCTCGTGACATCATGGTGCTCAGAGCGAGAATCGAACTCGAAAACCCTTACGGGCGGAGGATTTTGAGGTTTGCGGAACCCAAATCGGGCAAAGATGTTGTCTCACTGGCGCGCGAACAGGCTTAGGAAAGTCGTGCGGTGTGCGATATAAATAGCGCAGACACCGCAGTAAAGACCACAAGGAGAAATGAAATCGGGATTTATGGCCATAGGTCTTGTTCTTCTTGAGGTATTAGAAGCGGTTGCAAAACCTATAATATTGTAAAACAATTTTTTAACATACAGCGATTGCCAGAAGTTTTGTCCCAATCAGGGTTGAGGATCGGCTGTAGCCGTAGGGGCGGCCACAAGGGTCTGCCACTACCCTCCCCTTCGGATGTAACCTTTCCGTTCCCAACATTCCAGGACATTGGCGTACACCTCAGGACTCTTTTCGAATATCAGTCTCCGCATGACCTCCCTGTCGATAAAAAAGGAGATTCGGTCAAACAGTTTCCGGGGAGATTGCGTCTTGATGTCAGCAACAAGCTTGTCAGCCGCTCTTTCAAGAATTTCCTTGTCGTCTGAACGCCCTATTCTCGCCGGAATTCCCACCGAAAAGAAAATGAACCCTGAAAGCCGAGTGTGAAAAACGTCCTGAAGACCGCACAATTTTTTGTTCACGGCATTTCCGCCCATGTACCCCACGGAAGAGATGCCAAGCGTGTACTTGTCCTCGAGCAAGAGAGGAAAACCAAGGGTGTAGGTAATCCTTTCATAAAACCTTTTGTAGCATGCTGTGGTCAGACCGTTGCGCACTGGAGAAGCGATCACGAAGCCGTCGGCCTGCTTCATGGATTGGATGATTTGCTCCATATCATCGGACAGTACGCACGTTCCGGTTTTTAAACAGTGAAAACAACCTATGCAGTCCCGTATGTTGGCATCAGCCAGGAGAATCGTTTCGGACTCAACTCCCTTTGATTGGAGGCGACTCGTCACAATGTCCAGCGCATCCGCTGTAAAACCACCCTTCTTGGGACTTCCATTGATCACAAGTATGTTCATTAAGCTATGACGCCTCTCCCGTAGCGTCGCCGCCATGTTGGTCTATGCCGTATTCCTTCAGCTTGAGCTGGAGTGTTCGGCGGGTTATACCGAGAATCCTTGCAGTGCGAGTGCGATTCCCTTCGTTGTCTTCCAGAGTTTTGATGATCAATTCTTTTTCCATCTCTCTTATGGTGATACCCGGCTGAATACCGTCCCTGATCTCTCCAAATACGGGATCGCCAGTAGCCCCCCTGATAGCTTCCGGAAGCTCTGAAAATGGGACATAGTCGTCGGCGGTAAGAATAACCGCCCGCTCCACCACGTTTTCCAGTTCCCTTATATTGCCGGGCCAGGCATAACGCATGAGTGCGTCCAGCGCACGTGGATGGAAGCCTTGAAGGTGCCGTCCGTTTTTCTCGTTATGAATCTTGAGGAAATGCTCAATCAACAGAAGGATATCCTCTTTGCGTTCCCGCAATGCCGGAAGTTGAATCGGGACCACGTTGAGTCGGTAAAAGAGGTCTTCTCTGAACGTTCCTTTCTTAACCTCATCCTTAAGTATCCTGTTGCTCGCGGTGATAATCCGGATGTCCACTTTGATCGTCCGCGTGGAACCGAGGGGCTCGAACTCCCTTTCCTGAAGCACTCGCAGGAGCTTGGCTTGGGTGGCGGGAGACATCTCCCCGATCTCATCAAGGAATATGGTCCCGCCGTCGGCAAGTTCAAATCTCCCGGGCCTGCGACCTACAGCGCCGGTGAAAGCCCCTCTCTCGTGTCCGAAAAGTTCGCTTTCAAGAAGGGTCTCAGGAAGCGCAGCGCAATTAATCTTGATGAACCTCTTGTCCGACCGGTTAGACCCCTGATGAAGAGCGTTGGCTATGAGTTCCTTTCCTGTTCCCGATTCGCCCAGGATAAGGACGGACGCCTCTGTTGGAGCCACCATAGCAACCGTTTCCAGCACCTCCTTCATCTTGTGCGATCGTCCTATGATTCGGGAGGCGTCGAAGAGATTCTCAATGCGTCTCCTTTGGAGGATGTTATCTTCCTTGAGCCGCCAGAATTCGAGAGTCTGTTGGACCTTGAACCTTAATTCGTCTATATCCAGGGGCTTGGTAAGGTAATCATGCGCGCCTGCCTGCAAAGCCTCCACCGCCGTTTCTACTGAGGCAAAGGCTGTAATGATGATAACCGGGATGCCTGGCGAGATTTTTTTTATTTCCTTCAGAGCCTCTATCCCGTCCATTTTTGACATACGGTTGTCCATGAGAATTAGATCAAAAAACTCCCCTGAGACACGGGCTATAGCGTCGGTCCCGTCTTCGGCTTCAAAAACTCTATAGCCGTCTAGGGAAAGGTTAGCCTGGAGCATCATTCGTTGAGAAGGCTCGTCATCGACGACGAGAATCTTTGCCTTGGGATCAGTCATGTTATTTCCAGTCCTAGTTGTTGGGTATGGCATAACGGATTTTGAATATCATAGTTGCTTCTGCATAATAATGACGACAAGATCGGCGGGATATTTCTCCGGGCAAAGCGCTCTGGTCTCTGTCAGTCGTGTATCAGACCGGCGAAACTCCCGATGATTGATTAAAGGCCGAACGGGTAGCATCTGCCACCGAATCGTCCTGAGCTTGATAGGTGTTAAGAGTAACAATGAAACGAGTTCCTTTTCCCACTTCCGATTCCACGTCGATTTCACCTTCGTGAGCCTCAATGATACTTTTCACGATCGCCAGCCCAAGACCGGTTCCTTTCTTTTTTGTGGAAAAAAAAGGGTCGAACAATTTGTCCATGTTCTCCTTCGGAATGCCGCCCCCCCTATCCTCCACCACTATGTGCAAACGTCCCCGATGATCGGCGCCGCACTCGATGAATATTTTTCCACCACGGGGACTAACCTCAACGGCATTAAGCAAAATGTTCAGAAATACCTGTGTCATCTGGTCTGTGTCCATAAGAACCAGGGGTATTTCTTGGTCGCAAGGAGTGCGAGTTACCTCCAGTCCTGCCGCAGCAACTTCCGGCTCAATTACCCGGATGCAATGATCCAGGATTTCATCGGGTGAACTGATACTCAAGCGCGGCTCCCGAGGTTTGGAATAAGCGAGTAGTTTAGAAATTACTCTATTTAAACGATCTACTTCGTTGATCATTAGATCCGTATATCGGTAGTCCTCCTCGTCAAGACTTAGCTTTTTCTGGAAATATTGTATAAAGCCACGGATTGAATTCAAAGGATTGCGTATTTCATGGGCCACTCCTGCTGAAAGGCGTCCAAGCGCCGCAAACTTCTCACTCAGGATAACCTTCTGCTCCAACTCCCTGATCATTGTGACGTCCCGAAGGATGATGACCGCTCCCCTCGCGACGTGGCTATCCGGCTCCTTCAACGGAGACACAGAGATGAACAGAAATGGTTTGCCCTTGTCGCTGCTTAGTCCAACTTCCTTTTCCACAATCGATTCGGAATCAGAAAGAACCTTTCTAATTTCGTTTTCAAGTGGAAGCAATTCGGAAATTGGCCGGCCATCCACATCCTCCTTGGTCTTATCAAGAATTTCCAGCGCGGTTGGGTTGAAAGTGGCAACACACAAGGACCGATCCACGGTGATCAGACCATTGGCCATGCTCTCAAGAACATTTCTGGTGTAAGCACGCATCTCGTCCAGAGTCCTCCGAACCAGGTAGGCATTCTGGACAACAAACACGAAATATATTCCGGCCGAGCCTATTATGAAAAGCACCGCGCCCATGAAAATCGCCAACATTATGTCCTGATGACGAATTTCCTTGAATCTATCCATCTTAAGCCCAAGAAACAAAACTTGTTTTTGTTCACGGTCAAATACGTCCAACAATTCCTTTCCTATCCTGGTGTGTCTGGCGATGATCTCGGTTTGAGCTATCTGGTCTGGAAAAGGTGTGAAAGGCTTCCAGATCTCGAAAATTGTGCGTCCATCAGGAAGATCCACTTTGAAGGACAGAGGCTCCCCGGTTCGCATCACTGTCTTTACCGTATTCATTTCCTTTCCCATAAGCAGTTTTAGCCCGATTTTGGCCGGTTCACTATGAGCAACTATTATTCCATCACTATTTATGAGGCCTGCCCATTCCACGTCCGGGTCCTTTGCCGCCTGCTCTATGAGAAGCTGAAGATGCTCGATTCCCCAGTCACCCTCCATGAATCCGGTTCTTGTGCCGGCCTCCATGGTACGTATGACGGCAACCCCCTGACGACTAGTGAACTCTTCCATACGTTCGTTCTGTGCGTTAATGTTACGCAGAGTGAATAATATAACGATCACCAATAGAGTAGCTGCCACCAAGACTATGGTTAGAACTGGAAGATACCCCAGTAATGATTTGATTCTCATCATGCCTCACGAGAAGGCAGCCCATAACGGCCAAGGTGTCAAAACAATTCCGGGCGGTGTCTCGGGCCGACAGTAAAGATCCAGTTCCTGTCTCTCACACCTGGAAAGAATGCACCGCGTTCCGGAAACGATTGACGATTCAGGTCCTGTCTTGTTCCGAATCCAGGGGCCATATCTTTAGGCCCTTTGTAGTCCTATCATCTTCGCTGTGGAGCTTCAACCCGAAAACTTACGTATTGCACATTACAGCGGCTCCCTTCTTAGACCGTAGCGACGGAATGGCCACTCTATTACTCGGCAATTGAAGATCTTGACGTTTGTTCGCTCCCCGTCACCTCATCAGAAGAATTCTGGCCCTGTCATCCGCCGATATAGTAGATTCCTTCTGAGGTGAGCGGCCACGCATTGACCGAACACATTCGGGAGTTGCAAATATGGTTGAAAAGCTAAAATAAATATGTTAAGCAACACATCAGGAATTACGGTGAAGACCTTATAATTGATGTTTTTTATGTCATTATATGGTCTAACTCCGTGCAGCCGAACGGTTTGCCCGTTCTTAATCAAAGCAATTCGGCCATTGAATCTAAAGAGCCGCTAAGGGCGATCCATGATTGAAACTAACAGGGACACGGTTAAGTTATCCTTGGTAGAGCAAGGAAGGGAGTTCTTGGAGCAGGGGGATCTCACAGCCGCCGTTGAATGCTACAGCCAGGCTTTCGATCCCGAGTCTTTGGATGAACAGGAAGCCCGTAACATGCTCATTGAGGCCCGTTCACATCTTTCAAAAAAGCACCTTCCGGAGGCCTTGGAAAGCTTCGAGGAAGCCCTCGTCATGGGAACGGAAATCCAACGACGTCAAGCCCTTGACGGGGTGCAGACCATCGGTAGGATCAGGGCCCGACTTCCCCGCCTTGCAGCACAACTGAAGAGGGGCTTGCGAGAGCGCTTCGGCAAGAAAGACATCACGTCCTTCGGTTTAGCCTTGATATCCGAACATGAAAACTTGGTCCTAATTTCCGCGGAAGCGGGTGGTCTCTTGCCCGGCTATCTCACGAAAGGTGGCAGAATAGGACGAATCCCTCATCGTATATCAGAGTATCGCCTGCCGTTTGCCACGGACAAGTGTATAGCTTTCGCAGAGGAAGATGATATTCGTTATGTTCTTGAAATTGCCGATACTTTGAATGTGAGGCACGACACAAAGCGCAACAGCTAACTTGAGGCCCGTAGTGTCAGGTAGTACGTGCATCTTGATAGGACTTCACGTCCCACGCTTGCATGACGGCAGCTAGATCATAAAATTCATGACTGCGAATCCGCCGAGATTACGGACAAAACTGTGAAGCTGGAGTTGTGAAACCGTTCCCCGACTCACAGTGACCTTGACAGCGACATCATGTCCTACTAAACCTATCAACAGTTTCAAGTGTCTATACTTTTCAGATCAGAGGGGAAGCTTAATAATTGCGAATCTTGGGATTGGACATTGGTTCAAAAAGAATCGGAGTGGCCGTAAGTGACGAGTTGGGGTTTACAGCCCAAGGTCTGTCGACGCTGCCTTGCACAAACCCTGACGATGACCTGAAACGTATTCTTGACATTGTGAAAACCTATGGGATTCAAGAGATAGTAGTGGGCATGCCGTACAACATGAATGGCACGGAAGGTCCCCAGGCCAAAAGAATCAGGGAGCTAATGGAGCGCATCAGCCTGAGAGTACAGATTCCGGTGCGAGAATGGGATGAGCGCCTGTCCACTGTTGCAGCGGAAAGGGTTCTGCTGGAAGCCGACATGAGCCGTTCCAAACGACGTAAAGTTATTGACAAGGTTGCTGCCGTAATAATTCTCCAGGGCTATTTGGATCGGCAAAGTTACAAGGATTTGCCAAGGTTATGAGAATTCCCTTTTTTACCATACTAAAGAGCGTTGTGGGGCTGTTTCTGCTTTGTGCATTGTTTGCCGCCTGCTACATGGCGTACACTAGTTTGCCTGATGTTCTCAACGAGTTCTACGCGGTCAAAGGATCAGAAACGCCTTCAGGGAGGGAAGTCATAGTGAACATCCCCAGGGGTGCTTCTGTTTCCCATGTGGGCACATTACTACAGGACAGCGGGGTCATTCGAAGTCGACTTGTGTTCAAACTCGTTGCCTTGATTCGCGGGGAACAACGAAACATCAAGGCCGGTGATTACTTGTTGAGGACCGGAAGTGATGCCGGCGACGTGCTGGATCAGTTGATATCAGGCAAAACTCTGGTGCTGTCCTTTACCGTCCCAGAGGGGTACAACCTTTTCCAGATTGCTGATGTGTTCCATCAATCGGGAATCATGACACGTGACGAGCTTCTCGGGATGTCAAAGGACCAGACTTTCCTTAACGAACTCGGAGTAGAGGGCACATCTCTGGAAGGTTATCTTTTCCCCGATACATATTTTGTCAGGCCGTCAGAGAAAGGTGACGCGGGGCTGATAATCCGTAGAATGGTGCAGCGGTTCAAGGAGATATATGACAGGAATGTTAAGGCTACGGCTGAGAAATATGGCTGGACTCCGGTTCAGGTGGTGACGTTGGCGTCCCTGATAGAAAAGGAGGCGCGAGCATCTGAACATGCTCTGGTTTCCGCGGTTTTTCACAACAGGTTGCGGATGAACATGCGACTCCAGTCAGACCCCACTGTCATTTACGCGATCAAGCCTATGGGATCCAAGATCACAAAGGCTGATCTCGACCGAAAACATCCTTACAATACGTATCAGAACCTAGGGCTGCCCCCAGGTCCGATCGCGAACCCGGGCAAAGCTTCTCTTATGGCCGCAGTGGAACCAGCGGATGTGGATTACCTTTATTTTGTAGCGAAGAATGATGGGTCTCATCAATTCTCGAACAGCCTTCAGGAACACAACCGCTGGGTGAACTTGTACCAAAGGCCAAACAGTATTCAAACACAGTAAATAGCAGTCAGTTTGTCATTGGAAGAATACCGTAACTTTCTCCACCGGCGCCGACGGTAAACCGAGACTGATTTCTCTCACCTCCATTTCGGAGTCTGAATCTCAAGTATCGCCATACTTAGAGCGCATCATGAGAATAGCCTACTTTGATTGTTTTGCCGGAGCCTCGGGTAACATGATCCTGGGTTCACTGTTGGACGCCGGTTTGGACCCGCAGTTGTTTCGGGCCGAACTTGATAAGCTTCGTCTAGGTAATTATGAATTTCAAATCGAGAAAGTGCGCCGGAAAGGTATCAGCGGAACACTGGTCGTGGTCGCAACAAATGAACCCGCTTCTGAGCACCGCCATCTTGCCGACATAGAAACCATTATTCAGTGCAGCGATCTTGCCCAATCAGTGAAACTGAAAAGCCTGGAAATCTTTCGGCGTCTTGCTCAGGCAGAAGCCAACGTTCATGCGGTACCCATCGAACAGATTCACTTTCATGAGGTTGGCGCCCTGGATGCTATTATAGACGTTGTAGGCTCTGTGGCGGGATTGACGGCTCTCGGGATAGAAAGAGTCTATTCGTCCCCCATTCAACTGGGATCCGGGGTGACGGAATGTGACCACGGCATTTTCCCCGTGCCGGCTCCGGCCACCGCAGAACTCGTCAGGGGCGTCCCAGTGTACTCCAGTGGAATTCAAGGAGAGTTACTGACCCCAACCGGGGCTGCCATTCTCACAACTATCGCCTCCAATTTCGGAGCAATGCCGGAGATGACGGTTGAACAAATCGGATATGGCGCAGGTACGCGCGATGTCTGTATCCCCAACCTGTTGAGACTCATAGTCGGCGAAACCAGAGACTCAGCGTATGGGCACCTCCAGGAAAGCGTTGTAGTAATCGAAACCAATATAGACGACATGAATCCCCAGATTTATGAATATGTTATTGAGCGATTGTTTGAGATGGGAGCGCTCGATGTCTTTCTTGCCGGCATCCAAATGAAAAAGAGCCGTCCGGGAACCTTGCTGACCGTTATTTGTCCGTCAAATCTGAAGGACACATGTGCAGATTTCATCATGAAGGAAACCACATCCATAGGATTGAGGTGGAGGCTGGAAGATCGTATCAAGGCTCATAGATTTCTTCAAGAACATCAGACGCTTTACGGGCCTGTTAAGTTCAAGATCGCGCAACTAGGAGAAACAACGATTAACGTCAGTGCCGAATACGAGGATTGCAGACGGATTGCCATTGAGAAGAACATACCTTTGAAGCACGTTATGCAGGAAGCAGGTCTGACGGCAACCAAGATTAAGGACACCCTGAAAACGCAATGAAGATTCAGGTCATACTCTACGCATCCCTCGCTCACCTCTTGCCTCCGAGTAGCTGCGGCAATGCCTGTTTCCTGGAATTAGACCAAGGCGCCACAATCGGAAGCCTGCTCGGCAGTCTCAAGGTCCCCTCCGACTCCCCGAAGATCATTTTTCTGAATGGTCGTCATGCCAAGGAAACCCAAATTCTCTGCGACGGAGACAGGGTGGCGGTTTTTCCTCCAATTGCAGGTGGCTGAATTCATTCATTTCTTTTAGCCCTGGCTATAAGACGTACAGCGTCTTTCGATGCGCTCATATATTAAAGAACCTGAATAGAGCTTCAATATATTGAAACAGCGTTCAAAGGCCGTAATACTAGCCCCCCAACATGTCTTGAGGCATTTTATTATTCAGAAGTGGATGACGCTTTCCGGTGTGAGGACGACGTATGAGGCGGCTGCTCAATGGATGGAGGAGATTTTTGGGCTGGACTTGGCTCTCACCGAGCGATCCAGCGAGTGACCCATGATCTGAGGGCCATGGTGGACGAGTTCAATGATTCGCTGAAGACACCTCAAGTGTAACAGGGTTCTAATATGAACTCTGAATCTGGAGGAGGTGAATGAATGAGCATGCAACTGACAACGGTGGAAGTCAAGCAGCGCAAGAAGAAAGGAATACGGATTCGCGCAGCACTGACTAGGCCGGCATCCGGAGACTGTCTCATATTTCATGGATTTGCTATGTTGGTCATACCGCTGTGCAAGGCGATTTGTGAACTACCTGAAATCAAGACGCTTCTCGAAGCACCCGTACGGCACCAACCCTGGTGTAGACGTTATTAAGACAGTTTCTCCGTGCCGACTATTCAACAGCACATGCAGCGCTGAATTTGGATCCCCGGCTATTCCTCCGCTGGAGGCTCTTTGAGACGCATCAAGAGCCACTGTTCAGTTCTGTCCTTCCCGAAATGCACCAACACATCGGTTTGATCCTGAGTAAGGTTGTAAATTCCTGTCTCCATTATAATCGCATTGCTATCGTCATCGGCAAAAGTCCAGACTGCTCGCTGGGACTGCTTATCAACCATGCCCTTGATGGGCTTCGTCGCGTCGTTATCGGTATTGTAATAGGTTCCTTGTATTACGCCATCCTTGTTCACCGCGAGTTGCAAGACCATGTTCGAGGTGCCGGTATCGCCTTGAGACAAAGCGAACACACCGAGAGGCATCCATTGTGCCCCATCATCCGTGAATTCAGGGAGTCTTGAAACTATCTGAACCGCCTGGCCGTAATAGTCACCCGCCGTGCAAAGCCGCCTGCCGTTCAAGTAGACAATGCCGTCCGAATAATAGAAGTTATTGCCGTAGTCATAGTACAGGGGCGAGTCCCAGTTCCAGACGACCCACGAACTCAGAGCTACCCATGTTGCCGGTCTCCACCAGTAATACCAGGGCCGGTAAGGCCAGATGCGGTTGTGCCAATAAGAGGCGGTCAGGTTCTGGTGGTTCGCCCACCAATTCTTAGTGAACATGTTATGATACCGCTGAGAATAGTTCTCGCGGATCTGTTGAGCCATCTGAGGGTTTGTCTTCCAGCCCGGATGTCCCCCAGGCCCTGGGTTGTGACCGATAACAGCGCGGTCGCCCGGCCCACCAGGTTTCCCTCTATTGAAAAAGTGATCCAATGCCACTGCCCCTGCTGCCCCGCCAACCGCGGCTGCGCCGATCTTGCCCAGGCCAGGCCCTGTCTTACCGGCATTAGTCTTGGGAAGTTTGAGAAATTCCTGCAATTGACCCTGCGTTGGTTTGTTCTTCCAGGCTTGTCCAGCCTGGGAACGTATGCCTTGAGCCGGTATCTTGTTGCCCCCAGGTTTAGTATTCGGTTGAGTCCGGAAAGACTCAGGCTTAAATGACGACTTTTGCCTTGAGAAAGTAGGCTTAGAATAACCGCTTCCTGTTGGTTTGGACAACTGCCCCGAAGGCTGCTGTTTGTTGAATGATGGTCGGTTGGCCGACGGAGCAATATGGCCTATTCCGCCGGAACCACCTCTATGATTACCAACTCCCGGTCCTCGGCCTTTACCAGGTTCATGGCCGCCAACTTTGTTTTCTTCGCCCAAACCACGAGCTGAAGCAGCGCCAACTGTCAAGGCCAAGATCGACACGAAAGCTATTACCATATAAGCCGTTTTATTCATGGCTCATCCTCCGTTCCTGATTCAATTCATCCCCGAGTTCCCTTGTCACCGCCAACCAGGTGGACATGGCAGAAGCCGTCCTACGTGAACTGCCCCGCTTCATTGCCCCGGTTGTTTGCGAACGATCTTGACCTCATCTATATTCGGAAGGGCCTTACCGCTGCCTTTCCGATTAGTTGAACTGAATTTGAAGGTGTTCTCGTCCACGTAAGTGTATGTGTTCACCGCTGATATTTTCTCTCCATTGGTCAATACTCCTGAAGTCTTTACCACCCATCGAGGTATTTTGCCCGTCCAGACGCCCTCTCCAAATCCTCCGGATGAATCGAAGACCCATGACTTGATCTTGTTGGTCGAGGCGTCCCATCCTATGACTTGCGTTCCCTCAAGCGTGACGCAGTCAGACTTCTTGGCTGTAAAAGACACCGTAATGAAATTATTGTTCTGAGACCATTCACAAAGGATTTCCACCTTTGAGTCTTCTTGCTGATCAACCCATTCTCCGATCATCCATTCGAGTTCCTTCAAATGCTCGTAATTCGATGTAGGGCTCAGAGTTTCACACGCGCGGGCTATTTTCCAGTCATCGCCACGCTTGACATACTTTACGACATAGTTGGACTCGCGCGAAACCCCGTCAGGGTAGCTAACAAGCGCCGCTCCCTCCTCTATAGCGTTTTCGGGTCCAGTAATGCGGATTTCGGACAGATCGACCTCAAGTTGAGACCCTTTATTTTCTGAAAAAAACTTTTCAAGGATTGCCTCGATCTTGTCACGACCTTTCGCCGTCTCACCAGATGGGCCCAGGTATTCCCCGTCTTCAGCCCACAATGCCGCGAGTGCTTTTCCATCGCCCCGATTGAAGGCGTTGACATATAACACGACCAGATGACGAATGGCGGCTTCTTCCCGGCCGTATTGAGTGGATTCTTGGGCAACAGCCGAGCAAACGCTCAACGCGAGAAGTCCTAGAATCAGGATAAATCTAATCATCTGTCGAAGCCTCCTTCTTTCACGACCGGTTCTTGAACCAGTCAAAATGTGTTACTTACTTCCAGGCTATTTCTCGCGCTCCTCACCTGCAAAGAATAATTCTTCTCGTCTCTTTGCTTTGGCTTTCCGTAGTAAAAGGACATGTCCAACATGGATCGAAGCCGGTATCGTCATTCCTCAACCGATCCGAGACTGCTTGTTCACCCGCCGGGCATGTGCAACGTGGATAGTGGAACATGTCCTCCCTGAAATTCTCATTCTGTCTTCTCTCTGCTTGTTCTACTTATTGTTCAAAGACTTTACAAGCGAGCCGTTCTTGTGTATGGAAATCAAGATAGAGATAAGTGCAAACGGACGGCACGTTTGTCGCAATGATGACCGGTCGTTATGTTATATCAACGTGCCCGACAGAGGTGGACGGCGGCAGTATGGTTTGTGTGAAAAGGAGGCTCTCCCGGCAATGAAGCGACTCGTTGTTTTTTCCATAATCTGCGTCTGCCTGTTGGCAGCGTACCTTATGTGTGCGGCAGAGATTAAGGATTCGGAGTCCACGACCCACGGAGTTGATACATCTTCCCACAGCATTGTGGACACGTATACCTTTCCCGGATTCAAAGTGATCCAGTTTACCCTGCCGGTGCTGTCAGTCTACTCGTACATGCTGATCAGCGACGGTGACGCGCTGCTGGTGGACCCGGTTCGAGACATTTCTTTCTATCTGGAAACGGCGAAAAAAGAAGGTGCGACAATCAAAGGGGTTTATTTGAGCCATTCTCACGCCGATTTCGTGGCAGGCCATACCGAAATGGTGAGAGCCGTCGGTTGCCCCATCTATCAAAGTCATAAATCGGGTGCCCTGTATTCCATCAAGGCAGTTGATGAGAATTCGATCGTTCGCCTCGGTCAGGCCACCTTAAAATTTTTGGACACTCCCGGCCACACACCGGACGGTATGTGCTGCGCCGTTTACGGCAAAGACCAACCGGACGTGCCTAGACTTCTCTTTACTGGAGACGTGCTGTTTGTGGGTAGTGTCGGTCGGCCGGACCTGCTTGAAGGAACCATTTCCGCGGCATGGCTGGGTGGGGCCACGTACGATTCATGGACGCAAAAGCTGTCCAAGTTATCCGACGGCGTGATGGTCTTCCCTGCTCACGGCGCGGGATCTCTCTGCGGCGCCCACCTTGGAGACGAGCCCTACTCCACTATCGGAAAAGAGAGGACATCCAATTCGTATTTGAAATACACCAAAAGAAGTGAGTTTGTCGCGAACCTGCTTGAAGGTCTTCCCGAAGCACCGCAGTACTTCAAGTATAACGCCAAGATGAATCGCGAGGGACCGGCGGAGGTGAATTGGACCGCTGCCAGGCCTCCGGAAATAACGCCTTCCCTCGAACTAACAAACCCAGATAAATATTACGTGGTGGATCTTAGGGATGCTCAATCCTATGCCCAAGGGCACATTACCGGTTCGGTGAACATCGCGGCCAGGGGTCGCATGGAGACCTGGGTGGGTACCATCGTACCTTGGGATGCCAGGTTGGTCATTGTGGGCACTCTGGAAGAACTCAAGGAAGGCATGTTGCGACTTCACCGAGTGGGGTACACGGCGGCCGTCATCACAATGGAATCGTGGGATAAGGCCCAACTGCCTGTGACAGCCGGTGCGCCCATCGCCCCGCGTGAACTGTACAGTCTCATGGGGAAGGGGGAGGCCCCGATCATCGTGGATGTTCGTCTGCCGTCGGAATGGATGGCCGTTCGTATTGGAACCGTCCTGAACCTTCCGCTCAATAGGCTGGCCGGCCTTTCAGGTCTGCTCGATCCTCAGGAGGCTGTGGTCCTGGTCTGTAACTCGGCCTACCGCTCCAGCATGGCCGTCGGCATACTGGAGCGAAAAGGATTCACAAAAGCAAGGAGCCTGCACGGGGGAAGCGAGGCGTGGATCAACGACGGCCTGCCGGTATTCGAGGCCGACAAAGGCACCTCAGCGGCTCCAGTCCAGCCCACATCTCCGGCTTCACTTCAACCCGAAACTCCAGCATCAACCCCGGCCTCTCCCAAGAGGCAAAAACCGAATCTCCCAGACGCGGGATGCTAAGAGATTTCGTACGTTTACAGACAGCGTGAAACGTTTTTTTGCGTCTCCCGGTGTCATTAGCCCATAAGTTCCCCGCCTCTATATGGTTGGTCAGAAATTCCGTCTGGTTTCCTAGGAGCGGTGCCATCTTGCCTACCCAAAATTGCTGCACCTTTTGCAGGCTGGAAGCCTACACTCCGAAAAAAATTCGTGCATGGTGCCGGACAGCAAATCCGACATTAATTTTGACGGTCGCTATAATACCAGGAATCCCTATTTGAAAGGGTTGTATCCTGGTTTCTTGTAAAGCAGGGCCTCATTGTTCAAGATGTCAGGTCGGTAAACCTTCTCGGCCCACTGCTCCGCATCGATCTCCTCAAAGGCCACAGATACGACCGTCTCATCGCACTTGGCGATTGTGACGACGTCCTTGGTTATCTCTTCTGCGAGCAGTCTTTTCTGTTCTTCTGTCCTACCTGGATGGAGTTTCACGATAATATGAGGCATCAGTCGGACCTTTTCCCGCGACTGAGTGATAACAAGGCACGAATGCCGTATCGGATCAGAACGGCAGGGCCAATGGGACCGTTACCTTGCCGCCTATTGTCAAGCTCGATCGGTCGTATGAGAAATCAACCATCGCTGAAGTCACAGAAACCGGCTGTCCTGCAGCGCGGCGTTCGAGATTCATGGGACATGTTCCACGAAACAGTTCCCACGTCAGAAAACCGGACACTTCAAGACCGGTAAGTGCCGTCAAACCAAATTCTCCGTCGGCTTCCAAGAGTTCCCGTGTCCTAGACCTCATTTTGATATTGAGTTCCCCCGGCTGGGCAGCAAAGAACCCTTGTTGAAACCCAAATTGAATTTATATGGCGACACGAAAAGGTGTCTTCATTTTACGCGTTGAGACGTACGGCCGTCAATGTTATTTCTGGGCGCCCGTCAACCGTTCAATTAGTTAACCGCAATTGGTCTTGACAAGTGAATGTCCTCTCGATAGCATCATTCTGTTCTCATTTTTCCCAAACATAATTGTACATTTCTTTCGCATACATAAGGGTAATAAGCGGGAAATACTCACTCTATTGGGGCGCTGGATTGATGCTGTTCTTACGCAGTGTTGACAGATTGCTTGACTGCGCCTGCCCCACCAACCAATGTCACCATTCAAGATCCGAGGTTATGAACGATCCTGAGAATCGGACATTGATTTTGGCACTGGCAATGTGGGTGTACGGGCGAATCGACATCAACCGCGTCCCGTGAAGGAGTCTCTAAATGAGCATTGGCTCTTCCCAACAAAACGCCGCCAACCTTAAGATTTTGCTCGTCTTGTCTTTCGGACATCTCGCAACGGACATTTGTCAGAGTGCGCTGCCCGCTATTTTACCCTTTCTGAAAGCTAAGCTGCTTCTGTCCTATACAATGACAGGAGTGATAATGCTGGCATCTAATATAACGTCTTCAGTGATTCAGCCGGTCTTCGGGTATCTGTCGGACCAGAAAGAAAAGGCGTTCCTGCTCCCTTTCGGATGCTTATGTGCCGGTCTTGGATTGTCCCTGCTGCCTATACCCGATCATTATGAAATCGTTCTGTGCCTCGTCATCGTCAGTGGACTCGGTATCGCGTTATACCATCCGGAAGGATTCAAAACAGCCCGTTTTTTTACCGGAGACAAGATGGCAACGGGATTGGCCGTGTTCACCGTCGGCGGGAACGTAGGCTTGGCACTTGGTCCAGTCGTGGCAACTTTCATAATCACTCATTTCGGACTCGATTACATGCCGTTCATGCTCTTGTTTTCACTCATATTCCTGTCTTTACTGCTCCGGACTTGGCGTGTGGTGTCCCACGCTCGACCCAGGCTTGTCCCGAAGGGCAGCACGCCTGCTCACAACACGAAAGGTGCATATCTCTCCATTGGGTTGATAGTCGCCGCCGTCATCATGAGGTCCTGGACTCATTTCGGCCTCATGGCCTATATTCCTTTTTACTATATCGACTATGAAAAAGGAGATCCGCTCTACGCAGGCACATTGGTTTCGGTTTTCCTCGCCGGAGGTGCGGTGGGAACGTTGGTGGGATCACCTCTGGCAGATCGATGGGGGTACAAACGATACCTGATATTCTCCATGGCCTTAACCAGCACGTTGTTTCCTTTGATCTTCGTGACACACGGTTCGATGCTGTTCGTTAGTCTCGGAATCGTCGGCATGGCACTTATTTCGAGTTTTACCATAACCATGGTAATGGCTCAGGAACTCCTGCCGAGAAACCTGGGTGTTGCATCAGGGCTCGTGGCCGGGTTCGCCATCGGAACCGGTGGAATCGGTGTAACCATTCTAGGAGTGATCGCCGACCACTTCGGGGTGCCCACAGCCTTGAAATCCATTATGGTACTCCCGTTGGTGGGTCTTCTCATCAGTTGCATTGTCAGGTATCCGATAGGCCGCTGCAAGTCTTCCGGGACAGAGTATAAAATGTGAAGCCAGGGTACGGGAGATTTAAGTATGACCAAGTCAAATGCCTGATGAATTGTGTTGTCGGGACAGATGGCAAACTATGCTCCTATTTGTGCCAGTTTTTGCACCGAGGACAACATCAATTCGGCAACCTTTTCCCAATCGCCGGACCGAATATGCTTCAGGCGCTTCGGTGCATACGTGCCGAGATTTTGGCATGTCTGATGTTCTACGCTCGAACATCAGAACCGCCGGATTCGACACCCTCCAATTCTTTCCTATCCCACAGGAGAACCTTTTTCAGAACGGCCCTGAGTGTGAACACACATACAAACATTGCAATATGACCCCACGTCTGTAATTGAATCACGGTGAGAAGCGTGGCTATTAATTTGATGCTGAACCCTAGGAGTGCCCCGTCTGCTACAACCCATTGGGCTTGGCGGATGTTTCGTGTCACAGCCAGGACATACAAACCGCCGACACAATGACCTGCAATCACAAGAACACTTACACCCTCAATGAGGATCACCAAGATATGCAGTGGCAGGAATTCAGGTTGAGCCACCGGTTCTCCTGCGTTCCGCCTTGTCAATGTCCTTCTGCAGAAAGAAATTGAGTGCCGTGCGGATGATGATGATGGCCGCGAGTTGGCCGATTTCGTTCCAGGTTGGTGCAACGGTGGTTCGCAGAATGTCTGCCGCGAGTTCAAATTCCAAGCCCAGTGCAAGCCAGCGGCCAAGCCCTAGCCGTATCTGTTCCTTGGTCAACTGCATGTCGTGCCGGTGGATAAACAAATGAAAAGACTTCACCGCTGCTTCTATGGCAGCAAAGCTGATTATCAACCCTGCCATGGCTTCGACTCCAGCGGCGAAATAGACAATCAACTGTTTCAATATCTCTATCATTAGGAACTTCACCAACAGGTCAGATGGATCCTGTAAATTGAGGAGCTTTTCTTACATCGTAATGTGCATGATATAGGCCGTCAATTTCAAACTCGAAAAGATGATCATACATGGTGTCTTCCTGTCCGGTCACAATTTGTGAGGAGGTGCTGTCTCCCGGCAGGCAATAAGGCTCAGGCCCTTCATGGTCATCACTACCTCCCCGGTCTGATTCAGTACTTCGACGTACGAGCGAACAATTCCTCGATCCGGCTTTGAGCGTGATCGTTCAGCCTCGAGAACAGTTACGCGCAGAGAGAGCACATCACCGGGATACACAGGTTTGGGCCAACGCACCTCATCCACTCCGGGGGAACCCAGACTTGTTACAGGTGAGATGTAATGCTCAACAAAGAGCCGCATCATAAGGCATACGGTATGCCAGCCGCTGGCGATCAATCGGCCGAAGATGGACTGCTTCGCCGCCTCAGGATCCGTGTGAAAGGGCTGCGGGTCGAAGCGCTGTGCGAAAGCAATTGCCTCGGCTTCCTCGACCGTGATGTAACCGAACTCGTGAACCTGTCCGGGGATGTAGTCCTCGAAGTAGCGATGTACCAATTGAGTGGGGAAGGTTTGTCTGCTCATGAAGTTCCTTGGATCATCAAGACACCGGCACAGGTTTGAATCACGGAGTCCGAGACTCCCCATTGACATATCGCTTCATTGTAACCGGATGAAGTGGGTCTTGACAAACTTCAAATTGCTTTCTTTTACAATTAAGGAGATCTCAGACCGTAACTCCTCAAAAACTACGGGCAAGGAGACTCCTCCACCCAGTGTATTGACGATTGGATGGGGTCTTTATGACTGTTTTCTTGGCAGTGGTCAACTGTTACTCCTTGAAGCAACTGTGAGTGGAAACCAGATTTCTGCGTGTCACCTCAAAAAAGAGCGCGACAAGAGGAAGAAAATATGCTTTACAGGGGGTATGAAAGCCACCCCAAAGATTCCCGTGTTCCAGACACATAATACGCTCTACCGCCGGAAGCGACTGCAAAAGCAGAATAAACTCTCTGGGAATGCTGCGTGCGGGCAACAAGGATTATGTGCTGAACCCCACCGCCCTTAATTACATGAAGACACAGAAGCTTCCCAAGGTTCAGATGGAACAACGACCGGTTGTAAAAAAACCATCTTTGAAGACTATACGGAGTGGAAAGCGGCTCTTGAGTCCATGAGCTTCACCAAGAAACGGCATATTCGCATCGCTACGGAAGGCGCCTTGCTGGGAAGTATCCAGGAACACGGGTCCATCAATCCGGATCTGGTGATCCTTAGCGACGATGCAGGGAAGTTTGACGTCTTGCGCCGTGCTTTGTGCTGGATACATGCGGAGCGGTCCATAAACAAGCTCGTGGGGTACAACGATGCACAGCGTGAGGCTCTGGCAAAGATACGAACCCAGATTTGGGAGTTCTACGCGGAGCTGAAA
>JAPLJK010000095.1:0-19377 GCA_026388625.1 Deltaproteobacteria bacterium
TGCACGAGCCCCTTGGCACTCCAGGAAGAAGAACATCTCTTTCTCAGAGATGTTGGCTACAGCACGACGCAGCCATTTTGACAAAAGAATTTCGCGCGATCATGGGAAACGCGAGAACGCCACCATGATAACGCTGCGGCACTCAACACGCAAACACGAATTCGGTAAAAGGGCGAAACTATAGCTAAGCTGGCGTCCCCACCAATGTCTCAGGAACAAAAGCGAATTTCAATAACCCAGTTCGCTATGGTATACGTCGATCGTGCGCCTGTTGCATGCGGGTCACATTTGGATACTAACATGAGATTGGCTTTCACACAAAATTACTGACGGGTCCAGGGAAACCCGACGGGATAGAGTCCGCAACTCTCTGAATTGTTGAGGGAAATGCCTCATGAAGGTTTTGGCGTTGCCTCCGTGTTTGGTCTTGGTTGCACGATTGGTAGCAATGGATTCTTGATATCCAATTGCAACCCCCTATAATCATTGAGAGGCAAAAGGATATCTGAGAGATGCAAAAAAAGGGTAGGGTAGGGGCTCCAATCTATGGAACCCCTCACTAACACTAGACTTTGTCTGGAGATGAAGCAGACTGCGGTGGGGACGGCTCCTGAGATTGAGAGACAGCCGATCCGGCATTATCATCAGCAGGCGTGACTGCTGATTGAGCCGGTTGATCGACTGAAGCAGCCGGCCTTGCCGGAGGGCCGCTGAGCCCGATTTTCGAGAACAAATCCAGGCAAATTTTGCCAATCCAATGATTTGGTAGGAGTTTCTCAGTCACCCATACAATCACGAAAACTATTGCGGCAATTATTCCTGCAACAATAAGGAATGAAATCAGGGCAATCAGGCCTGAAAGCAGCAATACGAAGTAGACAGGGGAAAAGAATCCGTAGAAGAACCCGCGTCCTACCTTTGCAGCTAAATCTTCTTCCTCTTCTCTCCCGAGAATGTCGTTGAACACCCTGACGTAAAGGTTTTTGTCATAGTAGCTGAGGGCAGCGCTCACTAGTCCCAGAGCAATCATTCCTATAAGTTTTAAGATCATTGTATCCTCCGTAACGATTATGGACCGGGAACCGGACTCTTGACTCAGAATACACTAGTCAGAAACTCTTAGTCTCCTCGAACACCATCACTACACACCAACACGGACTAATATTACCGCTTTTTTGATTTTTTCCTTGCCTGTCTGGCTTCCTTGCTCTTTTTTCTTTGTCTTTCCAAGGCTTTTTTTGAAATCTGCTTGCCTTTGTTAACCTCTGGCAACCCAAAAGGGTTCCCTGCAAATTGCTCGGAATCCTGATTCCCCAGGAGATCTGAAAAACCGCCCCCAAACATCCTCTTGAGCCCCTTTAATCTCTTCCATCGGCCTCGGATTTTCCCTCCGCCCATTGCGGCCATGAGATCCCTCATGTCCTTAAACTTGCTAAGGAGATCTCTGACCTCCGACTCTCCTCGCCCTGATCCATTTGCAATTCGGCGAATTCTGGAATCATTGACGATATCCGGGTGTTTACGCTCTCCAGGAGTCATTGAATTTATGAGTGATTCCATACGAATCAATTCATAGTCGTCCACCTTAGCGGTATCGGGAAGTCCTCCGGAAAAAAACGGGAGCTTTTCGACGAGGTCTTGAAGAGGCCCCATTTTCTTGATTGCCCTTATTTGATTCAGAAAATCGCTGAGTGTAAAATTCCCGGCAAGCATACGCATGGCTTCTTCTTCAGCTTTTTTCTCGTCGACAACTTCCTCGAAGCCCTTAACGAGCCCTACAACGTCTCCGAAACCAAGGATTCGCGAGGCCAGACCTTCGGGGCGAAACTCTTCAAGTCGGTCGAGCGCCTCTCCCATACCAACGAATTTGATGGGAACGCCGGTAGCTTCCTTAATGGAAATGGCGGCACCGCCGCGAGCATCTCCATCCAGCTTTGTGAGTATGAAACCTGTAAGGCTAATGCTTTCGTTAAAGGCTCTTGCAACATTGACCGATTCTTGACCAATCATTGCATCGCACACGAGAAGAACATTTTCCGGAGACGTCAGGTCGTGGATGCGACGCAGTTCCTCCATGAGAGGTGCATCTACAGTCAAACGTCCAGCGGTGTCAAAAATGGCTACATCGCAACCGCGGGAACCAATTTCTGCCAGTGCCTTCCTGCAAATCTCCGGGGGATCGGCTCCTCCGTCGGTATACACAGGTATGTCAAGGTCGGATCCCAACTTTCGCAACTGTTCCACGGCTGCTGGACGATAGACATCAGCGGCCACAAGCATAGGCTTCTTCCTTTCCTTCACGAGGAAGCGTGCCAGCTTGGCAGCCGTCGTCGTCTTGCCTGACCCCTGGAGTCCTACCATCATAATGGATGAAGGTTTGGAGCGTAGATTGAGAGACGAGTCGGCCGGTCCCATGAGACGCACCAATTCGGTTTGACACACACTTATGAAGTGGTCGCCCGGTGATATCCTAACCTTCTTGTCCTTGTGCCTTACCTTTACCTGGACTATCTCCCCAAGCGCTTGATTCTTGACTCGATCTAGAAACGAACGAGTAACCTGAAATTCGACGTCTGCTTCAAGCAAAGAGACGCGGATCATCTTCAACGCTTCGCTGAGATTCTCCTCGGTGAGCGTCCGCATCCCCTGCAAGTATTGGCGCACATCACGGAATCCCCTGGTCAGAATTTCCAGCACGGAGCCTGCCTCCCGAGAAAACCAATTTTCCCAAAAATCAGACCTTTATCATAAGATAAGGCAAAATGTAAACATTTTCTTTCCTTGCTCGCCTCCGGGTTTTCTGTTATAAACTCAAAGCTTTCGAAAAGTTCGAATGAAAAGGTTTAAGGACAATCATGATCGAGACACTCAGGAGTTTCCAGCTCAAGACCAGAATTTTTTTCGGGCGTGGGGGAATTTCTTTTCTGGGTAATTGTGCGTTAGATACTGGGGCAAAAAAATTTCTCCTCGTGGCCGATCCCGGAATCGAAAAGACCGGCTACGTGGACAGGGCTAGAACCATCCTTGACCAAAAGGGCATGCAGGGTGAGATATTCTGTGAAATTGAACCGGAACCATATCTGGACAGTGCCGATCGCGCGGCTGAGTTGGGTAAGTCTATTGAGGCCGGTCTTGTCATTGGAATGGGCGGCGGATCAGCCATGGATACTGCCAAAGCCTCAGCAGCTATTATTACAAATGGGGGAAGAGCCCAGGACTACTTGGGTTTGAACGTAGTCAAGCAGTCTGCACTCCCTACGATTATGATCCCGACCACGGCAGGTACTGGATCCGAAGTCACCTTTACCGCCGTATTTACTAATAGGCAAACCAAAGCAAAAGGCGGGATTAACAGCCCTCATCTCTTTCCAGATGTGGCATTATTAGACCCTCAATTGACGCTTTCCCTTCCCCCTGAAGTCACTGCAGCTACTGGAATCGATGCTTTAACTCATGCTATCGAATCGGTTACCAGCCGATCATCTACGGTGTTTACTGAGGCTCTGGCGCTAAAGGCAGCCACTTTGATTTCACAGAACCTTCGCAGGGCTGTCTTTCATGGCGACGATATTGAAGCTCGCGAAAACATGCTATTGGGAAGTCTGTTGGCTGGAATAGCTCTTGCCGACGCCGGAGTTGGGGCATGTCACGCCCTTGCATATCCCCTCGGAGGGAACTACAGGATTCCTCATGGACTCGCGAACGCCATTCTCATTCCCCATGTCATGGAGTTTAACCTGGCCGCTGCCGAGCGTCCTTTGGCTATGATAGCCCAGAGCATGGGAGAGCCCGTATCCGGTCTACCCCTTCGAAAAGCTGCTGCTACCGCGGTTGAAGCCGTAAGTACGCTGTGCAGAGATATCGGGATACCAAATTGCCTTTCTGAAATTGGCGTGCCGAGAGCCGACATCCCCATGCTGGTCGAAGGAGCGTTGAAAGTTACAAGGCCCGTAGAGAATAACCCTCGAACACTGGGAAAAGAAGATGCCATCCAAGTATATGAACGGGCATTCCGTTGACGGTATGGCACTTATGAAAGATCTGCATAGTTATTGAAATAGAATAAATTTTCATAATCCGACAAACCCTGCAACTGACCCTTTGCGAGGAGGACGTATGCCCGGATATGAATGGATAGGAGCCGAAGAGAAAGGACAAGTTAACCAGGTCTTGGACACAGGGGTACTCTTTCGGTACGAATTCATGAAGGAACGCAGCGGTGTTTACAAAGTCAAAGAATTTGAAGAGAAATTTGCCTCTTATACGGGAGCGCCTCATGCGCACGCCGTCACGTCCGGCAGTGCGGCTCTGAAAGTAGCTCTTGCCGCTCTGGGAATCCGGCCTGGAGATGAAGTCATTACCCAGGGTTTCACTTTCATAGCAACGTTTGAAGCGATTATCGAAGCGGGTGCGGTCCCGATACCGGCAGAGATCGATGAAACTCTGAACATGGATCCTGAAGATTTTGAGAGGAAGATTACATCCAGGACCAAAGCAGTTATTCCGGTTCACATGTTGGGTTCCCCGGCCAGGATCAAGGAGATTGTAGCCATAGCCGGCACGCACGGCATAAAGGTTATAGAAGATACTGCCCAGGCTCTTGGAGCCGAAGTCGAGGGCAAGAAGCTGGGAACCTTGGGAGATATGGGAACTTTCTCATTCGACTTTTACAAGACCATCACAACAGGTGAGGGGGGCATGGTTGTTACCAGCGACCGGGATCTCTATATCAGGGCTTCAGAATATGCTGATCACGGTCATGACCACAATCCGTCCGTGGGAAGAGCCTTAGACGGGCGAAATTTTCTAGGATTCAATTACAGAATGAACGAACTCAATGGTGCAGTCGGGCTCGCTCAACTCAATAAGCTTGATGCTATAATCAGGCGCCAGGAACAGAATCAAGCGCCCATAAGCAAGACTCTCGAAAGCATACCCGGTGTCACTCTGAGAAAGCTGCCGGAGTCAGGGAGAGAAAGCTTCACGCATATCTGTTTTTTTCTTCCGGATGGAGAAAAAGCCGCAAGATTTCACAGGAGTCTAGTGGAAAAAGGAGTGACCGTCATTTATTTTAAGAACAATTTATGGCATTTTCTGCCCAATTGGGAACATGTGATAGAAAAGAAAACAGCGTGGCCAGGCCCTTACCCCTTTGGCGGCCCGCTTTATCCCGACGAGATTACTTATTCCAAGGAAATGCTGCCTGGCAGCACAGCCATTATCGACAGGTTGCTGGTTATTCCAGTCTTCCTGAACACGTCTCAAGACCAATTAGCCGGAATAAGTAAAGCGCTTATGGCAACAGCTAAAGAGGTCGTGTAAAAGGTTCGAAAAAACCGGCTGGTGTAAGATTTCATCAGAGGGTTATTTTTTGTGAATACCTGATAGAGATGGACGTCTCCATAAACGAAGAACACATAAGAATCATAGGATTTATTCCAGCAAGAGTCCAGTCAACTAGGTTCCCGGGAAAACCGCTGGCTGACATCTGCGGAAAACCAATGATAATGAGGGTCTATGAGAGAGTCGCTCGGTCAGAATTGTTGGAAGATGTATACATTGCAACAGATTCCAGGGACATTTTTGACACAGTTCTGCGTTTCGGCGGAAAGGCTCTTATGACGTCCGAAAACCATGCTTCCGGCACTGACAGGATAGCTGAAGCTGCCGACAGCATTGGACTTTCCGGAGAGGACATTGTAGTCAACGTTCAAGGCGATCAACCGCTTATCGAGACGGTTATGTTAGAAGAGGTAATTCAGCCGCTCCTTGCAGATCCTGCTATCCCAATGAGCACCCTCATCTACAGGATTGTCAGGGACGAAGAAGTCACACACCCTAATGCTGTGAAGACCGTAGTAGACCGCGAGGGTTTTGCCATCTATTTTTCCAGGGCTACGATACCTTTCTTCAGAGGGCACGCCCCCCTGCCGATTTACTACAAACATCATGGGATCTACGCGTATCGTAATAACTTTCTTCAGCGTTTCCCTGTAATTCCTAGTGGTTTTTTGGAAAAGGCCGAGGGCTTGGAACAGCTAAGGGCACTGGAAAATGGTTTCCGCATAAAAACTGTGATAACTGACAAGGATTCTATCGAGGTAGACACTCCGGAAGATCTGGACCGCGTTAGAGAAATATACAGAAAGATCATTTGACAAGAAAGAATTCCAGATGATAAGTGCAAGGACGCTTGAAAGATCTATTTTTCAGGTCTATTGTTGACACTGCGATAAACCCTGGGACGTCGAATAGATTGAACAATCCATTTAATGAAAGGATGGTCAAATCAAGTATGGTAGTTATAGTTACAAAGTCATTTGCGGGGCAAAGGACAGGTCTAAAGGGCTTGGACCAAGGTCCGGAAGCGATGAGGAAAGGCGTTTCAAGTGAGTAGAGAAGACAATGTTAAGGTAGAAGGCACCGTGGTCAAGGTCCATTCAGGTGGAATGTATCAGGTGGAAACTGACGATGGCCGAAGCATCAGAACAAAATTGTCCGGCAGAATGTCCCGGTTCAGAATAAAAGTCCTTCTAGGCGACCGAGTCACTGTGGCTCTCTCCCCTTATGATCTCTCCCATGGCCTAATCGTCTATCGCGGCAAGTGAGGCTCTCAAACAGTAGGCGACCTTCAACTCGCTGCGAAGAAAAAACCTTCAAAAGACCTTTTTTGTAGTCAACAATATGCTGAGACGAATGACTATCTGAGTTGTTCGCCCCCAAACGCACTACTAAGGACCTCACATTCATGTGGAAAGTCCCCGAAGGAAATTTTTTGACCACAGATGTGGATGATTCATTCGATTTGGAGATCAGTGAAAAATGGAAATTGCCTTCTTGGGCACTGGTAGCGCATGGTGCGTTACGGGATCCCGGGACCAGTGATCGCTGCAGAAGACGGAATGAGAGTCTTTCTTGAATAAACCCGACGGATTGGCAACCGGTCAAGTTCCGCATATTTCATTTTCAGGCCACGATGTTTCCGATTTCTTTCTTGCCTTTACTTTTCCAGGGGAAAACGGTTGGAAAATGTCTTACACGGCCCCTGTTTAAGCCGTACAGTCAAAGAGGTAGCAATGGAAGATGATTTGAAAACAAGGACTGCAAAGACTGCAAAACTCTATTTCGATGGATATCCTGACGAAAGACCGTTTGATTTATGGCGATCTTTCGACAAGAATTTGGCAAGAGAGTTATCAATATTTGTCACAGGTCAAGTGTATGCCCGTGAACGCATACCTCATCCGACACGCCAACTAATCTCGGTTGCAGCACTAACTGTTCTCGACCGCGCAGACGAATTAAAACTTCATATTTACGCAGCCCTAAATGTCGGGTGCCGCCCAGGGGATGTTGCGGAAGTCATCTTTCAATGCGGAATTTATGGCGGCATGCCTGTGGTGAATCGGGGGCTCAAAATTCTAAGAGAGGTGCTTCAAGAAAAAGGTCAGTGGCCGTTGGAGGCGCTGGAAGATTGAGTGTCCCACTGAAAACTTGGGCTGGTTTCATTGCACGCACGAACAATCCGGCTGGCCGCTTAGGTAGCTAACGCTTGGATCTGTGAAGGAACATATTCGTCAATCGTCCAACGTGAATTCAAAATCATCGTCTGCGGCGTCAAGAATGACTTCGATATCATCATCCTCATGTTTCAAGTTTGTCTCATCCGGAGCAGACTGTATTCCGAAAAGCTCCTCGAAATTAGCTTCAGGAGGCTCATGGCTAATACCCAACTTACTGCGCGTCAAGGATAGATCACCACCGCAGGCCGGACAGGCGAGATTGTGGTCAAAACTTACGTAACCGCATTGGTCACACTTCAAGACGGGCCTCCGGATTTGCTTAACCGCTCGATTACTGTTTTTTTCAAATTAACATGAAGCAATTGCCGAATCAATTTATTCGAGTTGCGGCTTTGCGCCATCCCCTTCACTATAGGCAAGCTTGGCTGAGAATTATTCTGGCCGCCATCATCATGGGCCTTCCAGCTTGCGCTACGGTTCGGAGCACAAACTGTTTGAAAACAAAGATCGGTCGAATATGCAGGCATTAAGATGGGCCATCGATTTTTCCAGATTCTGTGATAACAGGAATTACTCAGAACACCGTGACAGGAACCGAAGACATTGGGTTGAACCTAGTTTGGTATTAATAGGGGCTACTGAAAAAACGTGACCTGAAAAACTTTCTGCACTAATGGGGATAGGGGGAAGTCGTCAAATGGGTTTCAAAAACAATGAGATAAGAACGTTTGTCGCTATTGAACTGTCAGACTCTGTAAAGGTTTTTCTAGGTGAGATCTCAACCGAGCTTAAGAAAACCGGCGGTGATGTCAAATGGGTGACACCGGACAACATTCATTTGACTCTAAAATTCCTGGGCAATGTCGGACTTGATGCGATCACTCTAATCCAAAGCGAGTTGGTGAAGATGTTCTCCGGACAAGAGCCTTTCGAATTACAGGTAAGAGGTGTCGGCGTTTTTCCCAGTCTTCGAAAGCCCCGGGTCATATGGGTAGGGGTACACGATAAGCTTGATAAACTTCATCCGCTGGCCGAAAGACTTGAGACCAGTCTGGCACCATTGGGATTCAAATCAGAACCCAGGCCATTCAGGGCCCATCTAACCCTCGGAAGGCTGAGATCCAGTGAGACGATTAAGGGCCTCGTAGAAGCAATTCGTAAGAGTGAAACCATCTTAGGACCGATTTTCTCAGCAGACCACGCTGTACTGTTCAAAAGTGAATTGAAACCCAACGGAGCAGAGTACTACCCTCTTTGCCGGTTCGACTTCTTGAAAATCTGACGACTGGCGGATTCTGAGAGTGTATAGAAACACTTCCCCTAATCCCTGCTCATCTGGGAAATTGACTCGGCTTCCGGATAAATATATAATTTGGGTTAAGCATTGAGCTTATTATGCTGGGACATAAATGAAACCCCGCATCATGTCATCCTTGTCGCTATTGTGTATTATGGTCGCGGCTGGAGTGTTCTGCACACAGGCGCTTGCCGATCTTCAAGAAGTACATGCAACAGATTTGCCAGGCGTCCCTGTGTCCTCCCAGACAGACCCAAAAGCCGATGACACTGTACCTATTCAACCATCTCAACAAGATACCGAACACCGAATTCCAGAGACTCCGGATGATCCGTGCCTTCCAGCTCTTTATAAGGACTGGCTGGAATTCAGCCTAGCTACTCACGAAAACGGCTCTAAGGCAGCAATAGAGAACATTAGAGTTCTCATCAACAGATCGAACTATTACCTGAGCCTCGAAGTTGTTGAAAAGGGAAGGGCGCCAAGGGAGTGTTATAGAACAACGGTGGCTCTGGGGGATCCTAGTTCTCCGACGCCGTCAGGCCGCTTCGTCATAAATCACATTTACTGCTATCCTGATGTTCTGTTTTTCGACTCCGCGTCCGAAAAAGTCTCGGAGTTGTATAATGGTTTCTTTGCCCCCTTACTACTATGCGAAGAATATGGGGGACGATGCAGTCGGTATAACGACTTAGGGATTCATGGCTTCCGCGGCTCGGCTCATCCAAATTTCTCAGCCATAAGACCCGACACGTACGGTGCAGTCTCCGGGGGCTGTATACGACTCCCTGATCCTTGCTCGTTCAAGCATGAACTAATCCGTGCCGTTGGAGTTGGGCCTGTAAAGAAAAATGATCGCGGAAGTTATCATTGGCTTAGAAGGCCGGTAGAGGTGTTAATTGAGGGGAACTACTCAGGCGCGGATGAAGGCATAACAATAGTTGATATCGTTCAAAAAGGCCTGACCCGTATTACTGGCGGGCTTCGAAGCGTTCTCGAGTCTATCGGGAAGTAAACTCCTGCCGACTGATCCGAGCCGGTTCGGATCCATTCTTTCATGCATCAGGGATAAACTGATCCTATCCATCTCAGCAGGAACAAGCCCGCAACTACTGCAGTGGCTATAACCAGCCATGATAAAATGGAATGCAACACACCAGCCTCTTAGATAAGAACAGAACTCTACTCTGCTCCATAAAGGGATTCACACCCTGTCGCCACTCACCATATCGCCGTTCAGTGTGGGCCTCCATAAAAAAATGGCTCAGCCGATATGTCTTTGGCTCTAACGCGTTGGCAGCGGCCGAGTTTTGGGCCGCTGCCGGGGTAGAGTTGTTTTGGGCCTAAAAAAAGCCCTATAATTCAAATGACCTCTGAACCCCGGATGGGGGGGTTATGGGGGAGGGAGGGTGTCCATCCCGGGTCGAGGTCTTGCGTGGGAACATTCAACTTTCGTTGAATGTGTTCTCACGGTTAGGGAATATAGAATAGACACCGCCCAAAGTCAAGAAAATACTTTAAGAAATAAATATAACATATTGTAATATAATATCAATTACTAGAATTTAATAACAGGAATTGCCACGAGGCCCGACTCTCGCAAAGGGCCAACCGTACACGTAATCACAGGCATGAACGCAAACCAATAGTGGTGATCCCGTCAAAGGTAGTTCTCTTGTCAGCTCGTCCCAGACGCTTCTGCGTGTGGCCGGACCGAAATAATCGCCATTGAACATTTCCTGTGAGCACAACGAAGTTCTTGCATGCCTCAAGAAAAATGGGTCCTGTAGGCTTGCTCGTTTCAAAGCAAATCCGTATCACGAGACATCAGATTGATTATGCGCGCAACGTTGACCGGCCAAGTGGGCAAAGGTCATCTGAGATCCCCCCAATTGATCGCGTAACTTTGAGAATCTTGATCGGCGTCAGGACCCTGTGATTCGGTCAGTCTTGCAAAGTCATGTGAAAAGCGCGTCCTTAAGCGCAAAGAAGATAGTGGAGGCACTTAGAACGGTGAGCACAATGACCGCGGTCCAGGACAGCACATTAAGAAAACGACCGTTACCATGCTCCATCATGATCGATGGATCATTGATCAGATGAAGCATGAAAAACATCACAACCGGCAAGACCAACCCGTTTAGGACTTGGGACATAAACATGATCGAAACCAGGGGTAGTTTAGGAATGAGGATAAGGAGGCCTGAGAAAAATATTATAAAACAGTAGAGTCCGTAAAATTGTGGAGCTTCAGAAAATTTCTTGTCCAGGCTGGACTCCCACCCAAACGCTTCGCAAACGGTATATGCAGTGGACAGGGGCAATATTGCTGCTGAAAACATTGATGCGTTGAAAAGACCGAATGCAAAAAGCCAAGTGCAATATCTTCCGGCAAGGGGCTCTAAGGCCAGAGCAGCTTCGGACGCCTCCTCGATTTTGATGCCGGCCTTGAAGAGGGTGGAAGCACAGGCCAGAATGATGAAGAAAGCCACAACACTAACCAATATGGAGCCTACTGTTACGTCCAGTCGGATTGCTTTCAGATCCTTTGCCCTCAAACCTTTGTCTACGATCGAGGCTTGCAAATAGAATTGCATCCACGGGGCTATTGTCGTTCCTACGAGCCCTGCAAGCATCACGAGGAAAGCGCTCTCCATTTTGATTGTGGGCTCAGCAATAGACTTTGCCACATCTACCCAGTCGGGACGGATAAGGAAACCCGCTACTACATAGGCAACGTAGAACAAGCATGCGGCCAAAAAGACTTTCTCAACCGAGCGATAGGTTCCCTTTACAGCCAGCCACATGAGAAACATTATACTCAGTGGCACGGACAAGTACCTAGAAATCCCGAATATTTCCAGCGAAGCAGCTATTCCGGCAAACTCAGCCAGAGTGTTTCCAAGATTGGTGATTATGAGAAGTATCATCATGTAAAAAGTGATTTTTATTCCGAAGCGTTCACGTATCAGATCGGACAACCCCTTGCCGGAAATCACTCCCATCCTGGCTCCCATTTCCTGTACGATCACCAGAATAAGAGTGATTGGTGCCAGCGTCCAGAGCATGCTGAGACCGAAGTTGGCTCCAGCCAATGAATAGGTGGTAATTCCGCCTGCGTCGTTGTCTACGTTAGACGTGATGATCCCTGGACCCATAAGAATAATGATCCCCCACAGCCCTATCAGCCGCCGTCTGAGAAAACCGTATTTCAGCGCTTGATCAGGAACATTTGATTCTTTGGCCACTATCGATACTCCGGAGCAACTGGCATAATGATTAGCCATCAGTCCTTGAACCCAGGCTCATTCTGCGTCAAGTAGAACGAATCGGAAAGGCCTTATCTTCCGAGATGGGGAGCCAGCATTTCCAGGAACGCCTTAAACCTGATCACACCCTCGATGTGATTGTCTTCATCCACCACAGGAATACCCCTAAAACCGTACTTGGCGAATAGGTCCGAGATATCTTCTGCCTTATCGTTAATTCTGACAGTGATTACCCGAGTTGTCATTATCCGCCCAATCGGAGTAAATATCTCATTTGACAGAAGTTCCCGTAGGTTTGTGACTCCTAACAGCTTTGAATCATTGTCCACCACGTAAATATAGTATATGACATCCATCTCCTGCGCATGCCGACTAATGTAGTTTAGGGCCTCTGCGATAGTCTGCTCAGGTTTGAGAGCCATAAACTGGGTCGTCATAAGGCCGCCGGCTTCATCTTCGTCGTGCTCCAGCAGGCCTTTGACTTTCTCCTCGTAGTCGTCATCCATCTCCCAGAAAATGCCGCTTGCCGTTTCTGTCGGCAAATCGGCTATAAGATCGGCCGCATCATCAGGAGACATTTCTTCTATAATGTCGGCAGCTTTTTCAGGTTCGAGGCCCCTCATAATCGCAACCTGAACCTTGGGATCCATCTCCTCGAGTGCGTCAGCCAGAACCTCTTCGTCGAGAGAATCAACGACGGCGGCTCTCTCGTGAACATCCATGTCTTCGATTATGTCAGCCAAATCAGCCGGATGGAGATCTTGAAGTTGACTTTGAGCTATCTGAAGCCGCAAACGATTAAAATCGGCCAGGGGTTGCACGAAATGCCACGAAATAAACTTTTCTTTTAGATCGTAATCAAAAAACCATTTACTGAAACGTATTATCGCGTTCTCAAAACCGAGCCGTCTCAAAATTCCCCTCAATCCCACATCAACTTGGTCCAGTACCAATTTCCCGTTGGACTTGCAGAAGTGAAGGTCATTAACACGCTCGACTTTTGCTCCATGGACGTCCACGATTTGTTTGTCCAATAGGAGATCCCTGAGCAATACCTGGGAAGATGTTGACGGTTCACCGTAAAAGAGACTGGGGGGCGCGGAATTTTCCTTTAGTATTATGCCTGATGTGAGCACACTTTCTACAGCGTTCCAAGGAACCCATGACAATGTCTTGGACCAACCAGCGCGAAAAACCAGTTTCGTTACTTCCGGCTGAGGCTGGTCCAAATCTACTACAAGATCTGAAGTCTTGCCCAACACAACTCCTCGCCCGGAGATCACCTTGCAGTCAATCAAGTTGCTCAGGTAATATTGGTCCATTGGACAGGTTCCCAAGAGAGATTTCGAGCCCAAACATGACGGCGGCCGTGGGTTGCCGAACCTAGTAAAATCCCAACAGCTTGCTCTGATTCAATAAGGTGAACCAGCCGTCAAGGCATTTTCCACTGCATTTATGATTATATATTCAAAAGAGTTCCTTTGAAAGAAGAACTGAGCCATAATACGAGTACAATTCAATCGAGTCTGGAGATGCCCATGTGCGTAAGAAAACAGCTTGAAGTCATGCTGGCGGATGCTCCCGGAGAACTGGCCAAGTTAACCTCGATCCTTAAGGAGGAGCATATCAACATTGAAGCCATGAGTATTCAAGATGCCAACGAATACCTACTGGCTCTCTACGAAGTACGAGCTAGAACAGGTCGGAGGGTAGCTCCCCGGGACTACTACGAAGCCATTCTAAAAGAGTCTGCAAAATACTCCATGATCAGATTGATTACCGACAACCCGACCAAGGCGGTTGAAGTTCTTGGCAAGAATAGATACCAGGTTAAGGTCGAGGACGTCATAGGGCTTATCCTGGAAAATCGACCAGGCATACTTCATAAAGTTTCCAGTGAATTTGGTGATGCAAATATAAACATAGCCTATACCTATGGATCGGGCTTTGCCGACAGCAATGCCGCTCTTTTCATATTCAAGGTTTCTGATTTGGAGAAGGCCTTGGAGCTATTCCCTGACGGCAATCCGTAATGAAGGGATCAGACGGATCTTCAATGTCCGATAAGATATATTATGTTAACTCGCTTATCCGGAACACATTCATGCCAACTGGCTTCATAACAGATGAACTTCGCTTACGACACATGCAGGCAGGCTTCCTCGTGTGAAAGCAAATGCCCACCGGGTAAGACCTATCAGTGCGTCCAAAATCGTCGGCTCTCAATTATAGATAATTTGACATCTTCTTGGAGGCTTTCTATCATTGTCTCCCATGACACACCCCGATCCAAGTCCGGCGAAACCAGTTCTCAGCATAGTAGTAATAGCCAAGAACGAGGCAGATCGAATAGCTACCCTTCTAAGGAGCGTCTCAATAGCCGATGAAGTGGTAGTTGTAGACTCAGGAAGTTCGGACGGGACTCCCGAAATTTGCCGCGCCTGGGGAGCACGGGTAGTCCATCACGAGTGGCTGGGATACGCGGCTCAAAAGCAATTAGCGTTGGAGCTTGCCACAAGTGAATGGATCTTGAATCTGGATGCCGACGAAGCGGTGTCCGCTGAGTCTGCCGAGGAAATTATCGGAGTGCTTCAAAATGCGGCGCATGGAACCAACGGTTACTCGCTGCCGCGCATTAGCCGGTACTTGGGCCGATGGATCCGCCACGGTGGATGGTACCCGGATCGAAAGGTTCGACTCGTTCGTAAGGGTTTTGCCAAGTGGGTCGGCGACGGTCTCCACGAAAGGTTGGAAGTGGTCGGAGATGTGCAGGAACTTCAAAGGCCATTACTGCACTACGTGTATCGGGACATCACCGACCAGGTAAATACGATTAATCGTTTTTCGTCTGTATCTGCCGATTCCGTGCCGGTGGCTGCTTCTCCCAGCCATGTCTTTCTTGGCATGGTCCACGCTGTGGGCAAATTTCTGGAATGTGCAGTCTGGAAGCGAGGGTTTCTCGATGGAATCCCAGGAATAGTAATAGCAGTGAACAGCTCATTTTATGTTTTTCTGAAGCACGCTAAGGCGTGGGAAAAAAAGTTGTGTCCCGAGGACGAAGTAAACAAGTCTTCTCAATAGTATCCCGTATCCAAACGGTGGATTTGAGAAGTTTTGGAAAGGTTTTCTGATTCTCGAAGTTTTTGCGACAGTCGGTAGACTTGTAATGAAGATTGCCATGGCTCTGGAGAATTTTAGCCGGCACGGGGGTGGAGTGGAATCCTATGCCGTTGAATTGGCGAGAACGCTTATCCGCGCGAACTGGGAGGTTCATTTCTTTGGCCATTCCTGGGATGGGGAACCTGAGGGAGCCATATTCCATCAAATCCGGAAGCTTCACAGGTTTTGTCCCCCTTCTTGGAAACTGATGGATTTCGCATTGTGTCACAGGAGGATGGTTAGAACACAGCATTTCGACATATTGCTCGGTTTCGGAAACACGCTTGTCATGAATGTGTACCAGAGCCATGGCGGCGTACATTTCCTCAGCAACATGAGAAAGATTGCAGGGATAAGGAATCCCCTGCTCCGGCTGATGAAACTATTGGCCCTTTTTACCTCGCCGAAATATCACGCGAGAGCATGGATCGAGTCCGCTCCGTTCAGATCAGCACACCGTCCTGTGCTTGTTGCCATTTCGGACATGGTGAGAAATGATATCGAATCTTACTTTCGAGTACCCGATGACGAAGTGCTGCTGGTGTATAACGGTACAGACCCGACAAGATTCGCCGCCGCCTCTTTAGAAAACGCCGAAGAACTTAGAAGAACGCTTGGCTTTGACAGTGAAGTTCTTTTTCTATTCATGGCTTACGACATGAGAAAAAAGGGGATTCATTACCTGATAGAGGCTGCGGCCCAACTCAGGGACAGGGCGGCCCCCAAAAGCTTCGGTGTAGTGGTCGTAGGACGGCCCCCCTACCCTGGGCTGAAGCGATTGGTGAGAAAGTTAAACCTGTCGGATATGGTAGTGTTTACGGGTCCCACCAGAGAACCGGAAACTTATTTCCGAGCCTGCGACGTGTTTGTCCTTCCTACCTTTTATGACGCATGTTCCCTTGTGGTCTTCGAGGCTCTGGCCGCAGGCAAACCCGTAATTACGACCATTTTTAATGGAGCAGCCGGTGCAATCTCTGACGGAATTGAAGGTATGGTGCTGAGAGACCCGAAGGATGTGACGGCGCTTTCAAGAGCCATGGGACGATTCTTAGACAAAGAATTCGTTGTATCGGCGTCTGAGGCAGCTCGCCACAAGGGGCAATTCTACACTGTTGAGAACAATCACAGGAAAATGATAGCTATTTTTGATACGTTATTACAGAAGGCCTGACAACCAAGGAAAATGCTCTCACAGTTGCCTAATTCTCAGTACATTGCCGATGCAGCTATTTTGTGTCAGAGATCAGGCAATCACAGCTATCCGTTTCTTCCTCCTTCACCGCTGACGGTTATCGTAGATGCCGCGGAGTCTTCTTGGATGACCTCTGGGACGACTTCTGGGTCTTCAGAACAAAGAGGGAAAGGAAGAGAATCTATGCACAATATGACAACATCCGTGTGGTTAGGCCGGAACAAAACAGAAAAGCAGCGTGATATCATGCAGTAATGGAAACACGCTGCACCCTAATCTGGTCCCCTACGGAGCATACAAAAGTCACAATTCCTTATCAAAAAAAGAGAACAATATTGACAACATAAACTAGGCAATTCAGTTATTTATGCTGTGAGCACTTCCATAGAGTTGAACGTCCCAACAATTGCCAGATTCTAGAATCTTACACCGCAATCTAATTTGTCCCCACCCGTGGTTGGCATTCCAAATGCTTTTTGTGACTTGAGCCACCGTGTCTCTGACGACACGATTGGAGAAACGATGACGGCGAGGACTCGTGGGAGCTGTAATGTAGGCATTAGAAGTCAACGAAGCAATGCGTTGCAAATCTGTCTCCGTGGGTAAAGGCGTTAGGCCTCTATTAAATGGGCTCAACGCAGCAAGCGTATTATCGTGAAGGCACTCAGTCCAAACACGGTTTTCGTGACCACTCTGGGAACCATGATGGGGAACTTTAAATACTCGTGCCCTTTTTCCAGAGATAATGTACGAGTTATCCACAACTGCAGACCATCCAGTGTCCGGTTGTCCTGTGTTTTCGAGATCAGAACCTAACAATATTATGTGGCTATTGACTTCAATCCACAATGCAACAGCAAAATGATTTTGGCCTCGTGACTGTATCCTTTTTTTTGGTTGATATTTTTCCGGTAAGAGGTTTGAAAATGCCTTTTGGGCATGCAGTATAGAAGCATCCGATGGTGAAAGCGTATAAGCACTGGCAACCATATTCCCAGTCGGCAAAAAAATCTCCTCTTGGTAGACCAATCTGTCCATAATAGCCCATTTATAAGGAGTAGAGCGACGATCAAGTTTGTTACAGTTTTCAATGATTTTGAAGATTTCGACGAATTCATCAACGCCGGAACTCTTAATCGTATGAGGAGGTTCATATAATGTCAAAAGCTTAAAAAATTCATGATTTTTCAGCGCTTGGGACAACACCAAACAGGCTGAAGCACATTCTCTGAAAACCGCACCTAACCCTCTCACGTGGTCGTCATGCCAATGTGTCACTACAACCAGTCTTACAGACCGTTGAATATCCACGCCCAAGTGTAGCAGATACTCCAAACCGGCGGGTTGCTTTGTATTGGGGTTTAGACAGGAATCGATGAGAATCCAAAGGTTATTTCCAATGTGAATTACAACGGACTCGCCATACCCAGGCCCAAAAAGAGACACCTCCATTTCATCTACTGCTGGAAAGCTTAATTGCTCATTCGGCATCAAAAAGACTTTCTAATTCTTTTGCCCTGATTTCAGCATTCGCCAATTCTCGCCTCGTCCACACGGGTAATCGGCGAAACCGGATTAATGAAGCACGCAGTCTTTGTCCGGAAGGCTTTTCAAGATACCCAATAGTCCAGTAGAACACGGCTCCAATAGATATTAGGGCTCTATCATCATCAGACACATCCTCGAAAAAAATTTCTGCGTATTGATCCGGTCCTTCTCCTTTTAGACAAACAAGCGTGGCTTCAAAAGTATCCTCGCCCAGATGAGACACATATCCTTCCCATTTCTGAATTGCTATAAAATCATCTTGGGCTTGAGCTGACTTAGGAGGAAACAATACTATCCCGTCTTTTGACCTAAATCGTAAAGGTTCCGAACTGGGCTCCGAACTAGCATTGGGGTCCTGAACATTGACTCCACCTTCTTTGTCATGATTTGGCGGGATATCAAGGAAATATCTCAAAGCTATTTTTCTAGGTCTTTCTGCCGGATCCAGAGTCATCGACCTACTGGGATCATAGGCAACTGAGCTATTGACTGGCATCTTCGCTCTCCAAAGCAGTTACCGCCTCTGCTATTGTCAGACTCCTCAGCAGAGATTCGGTCCATCGATTGGTAAGAATTTCAGAAATTCTCGGTGATAAGAGTGAGGCTTTGTTAGCATCTGTAAAATCATAATGATCATTCACTTCTACGAAAATTCCAGGCCGCACCACGGCAGATGGTTCTATTTTCACCCCGACAAAGCCTGGCAATTCATCTTTTCTGCTACCACGCACGATCAAACTTGTCATATCAGTGTTTGGCAATATGCTTTGCCAATTTTTTTCTGGAGCAAGGCGATTGCACAGTAAACGTAACTTGCGGTCTGATTCCAATCCAAAATGGAAATTCCTGTTCACTCCCATATGCTGAAGTGGAGTGTGGCTAAGCAATTCAAAAATTCCTACAACCAAATCTCGAAGCGGCTCAAAATACGCTTCCTGACCGGTAGCAATTTGGAATCTCTCCCGAAGCACGTTCACTTCTAACCAGTCAATGGCGAAAAATGCCGCATCGGGATGCACTATCTGAATTTGTGCTTTATCCGCCTCTTGTTGAGGGATCAGACCATTGACCGAGAACCACGACGGATGAAAAATAGCTGGATTAAAGTTGCCAACAAGGACAACGTTCAATCCTTGACTTTTCAAATAGGGCCGCATGGCTGAACTTTTCCGTTACCCTGAACTCATGACGATTGATCAAGACTTCGTGGACCCGCTGATTTCCGGGATTTCTGACGTGTAGTTAATGACTACCTTACCATAGCCTACCGATTTGTCAATGACTTACCCGACCCACTAATACTGCCCCCAGTAGTTGCCAGATATGATCCTCTGCAAGCGGTTGCAAAACTTACGATGTTGTAAAATAGATCAGAGAGTACTTGTACTT
>JAPLJK010000008.1:0-12932 GCA_026388625.1 Deltaproteobacteria bacterium
GAGTACGTGGCAGTTGTCAAGATTGCTCGATGGTTAAGATGTTGTTGTCACTGGCCGATTCGCAGTAAGGGCGATGAACTTTATTAAGCCTCTCCTCGAGGTTGCAGCGGCTCACCGTAAGAGAACTGGCCGCCCGTTTGTAACCCTCAGTTATGCCCAAAGTCTCGATGGGTGTATTTTTGCCCGGCCCGGTGTGGCCCTCGCTTTGAGCGGTCGCCAATCCCTTAAGCTGACACACAAACTCAGAGCCGGACACGATGCCATTCTCGTGGGCATCGGAACCGTTCTGTCGGACAACCCCAGACTTAACGTCAGACTTGTTGACGGTGACAATCCGAGACCGATTGTTGTGGACAGCAGTTTGAGGCTTCCCTTGGATTGCAACCTACTCGCCCAGGAATCACGATCCCTCTTGGTAGCCACAACAGAAAACCCGGACGGCAGGCGCTTAGATGCTCTCAAGGCGGCCGGGGCCGCAATATTAACTCTGCCGGCGAATTCCAAGGGACAGGTGAGTTTGAACGCGATGCTGGATCGGTTGGCGCAACTCGGCATTAACAGCCTGATGGTTGAGGGAGGTGCTCGAATCATTACCAGCTTTATGCTCGAACGGCTGGCGAATTACATTGTATTGACGGTTGCGCCGGTGCTTGTGGGAGGCTTAAGGGCTGTAAGCGATTTGGGGCAGTATGATCCTCAACACTTCCTGCGGATCAAGGATCGAGGGCACCGATGGCTGGGGGAAGATCTCATCCTCTGGGGTCATCTAACTTCAGAGTAAAGTCTCTTTTGTCTTATGTAATCAATGTTCTCTCAGGAAACGCATGAAGAATTTGGCGGTCCAATTCACCGCACCTCATAAGGTCACGGTTCTGGAAGAGCCCCTACCCTCACTGTCTCACCACCAGGTCCTTGTGCAGACCATCGTTTCTGCCGTCAGTCCAGGCACCGAGCTACTTGTATACCGAGGAGAGTGGCCGGAACAATTAGCTGTTGACGAGACCATCCCGTCCTTGAAGAAAGGTTTTCATTATCCCCTGAAATACGGCTATGCGACGGTGGGACGGGTAATCTCCGTGGGGTCGGAGGTGACGCCGGATTGGCTTGGAAGGACGGTATTTTCCTTTCACCCTCACGAAAGCCGTTTCATGGTAGATATTGAACAATTAGTCCCTGTTCCGGAAACACTTTCTCCGGAAGAAGCCAGTTTCTTGCCAAACATGGAGACAGCGGTCAGCCTTGTTATGGACGGGCGGCCACTGATAGGGGAATACGTTGTGGTTTTCGGTCAGGGTGTTGTGGGTCTCCTCACAACGTCCCTGTTGCGACGCTTTCCATTGGCTTCCCTGATTGCGTTGGACAAATATCCATTACGTCGCGAAACGTCTTTGGACTGTGGAGCCCGCGTGGTTTTGGATCCCACCGACCCTGGAACCGTTGACGCCATGAACAGCCTGCTCGAATCGGCTACTCTGAGTGGAGGGGCTGATCTCATATACGAAATCTCCGGAAATCCACAGGCACTGGACCAAGCAATTGCTTTCGCCGGATTCGGAGCGAGAATTGTGGTGGGGTCCTGGTATGGGTCTAAACGCGCGAATGTTGACCTGGGAGGTCGTTTCCACAGAAACAGAATTCATATCGTGAGCAGTCAGGTCAGCAGGCTTGCCCCCGACCTGACAGGGCTGTGGGACAAGTCCCGGCGTCTCGGTCTGGCAATGAGCCTGCTTGAGGACACCAGACCGGCACGTCTGGTCACTCACCGGATACCTATCCGTCAGGCTGCCGAGGCTTACCGGATTCTTGATCAACACCCGGACAGAGCCGTGCAAATTTTGTTAACATACGAGGACGACTAATGAAAACCAGCCTTAACCAATCTTGTTATACCGTAGCGGTACAACGTGACTTTGTCGCCCGTCACTTCCTGTTCGGGGGAGACTGGGGAGCAGAAAACCAGATTCATTCTCACCACTATCGTGTAGAACTCAGGCTAGAGGGCCGTGAACTGGATGGACACGGTTATCTTGTGGATATTGTTGACATTGAGAGTGGGCTCGACGAACTTGTCTCGTACTATAGAGACGGGGCTTTGAACGAGCTACCAGAGTTCCAAGGCCTCAATCCCAGCATAGAGCACCTTGCCGGAATAATATGCCAGGCTCTTTCCAACCGTATTCAAGCAGTCAATATCAGTGCCGTCACCGTCAAAGTCTGGGAAAACGACATAGCCTGGGCAGCATTCCGCCAGGAAAGACCTTGAACGTTGGCCTGATCATCTACGGGAGCCTTGAGACCGTTACCGGAGGTTTCCTTTACGACCGGAAGCTTGTCCATTACCTGCGTTCAATGGGAGACCAGGTCAGCGTCATTTCTCTCCCGTGGCGCAATTACGCCTGCCACATTGTTGACAACTTTTCATCGAACCTGGCCCGGTCCAGCCTTACGGGCAATCTGGACATCTTGCTTCAGGACGAGCTGAACCATCCATCTCTCTTCATGTTTAATCGCCGGCTCAAGGCTCGAGCACACTTCCCCATTGTGTCCATCGTCCATCATCTGCGCTCCAGCGAGTTACGGCCCCAATGGCAAAATGATTTTTACGGTCTCGTGGAAAGAAGATACCTTTCAACCATAGACGGCTTCGTTTTTAACAGCAAGACCACTCGATTCTCGGTCGAGTCGTTGCTGGGATACGACAAGCCATCGGTTGTGGCATATCCAGGCCGTGATAACGTGAGCCCGGATATAACCGAGGCCCGGATAGAAGAGCGTTCAAAAGCCCAAGACCCGTTGAGAATCATGTTCGTAGGCAGCCTGATTCCTCGTAAGGAGCTTCATACCTTGGTTTCGGCGCTCAGTCGCCTTCCCCGCGAGACCTGGCGGCTCGATGTAGTGGGAAGTCCGGAGACTGATCCAGGCTATGCAAGCGGTATTAGAAGTCAAATTGAGAAGAACAGGCTTGAAAACAATGTGCAATTGCTCGGCACATTACATGGTTCCGACTTGGCCCGTAGGTATACGTCGAGTCACTTGCTGGCTGTGCCATCTTCTTACGAGGGATTTGGAATAGTTTATTTGGAGGCCATGGGGTTTGGTCTACCGGCTCTTGCCTCGACCGCCGGCGCCGCCCATGAAATAATTACCCACGGCCGCGACGGTTTCCTTGTACAACCGGGAGATATGGATGCCATTGCCGAACATGTTCATGAACTGACTACTGATAGGCAGAAACTTAGTCGGATGAGCCTGGCAGCGATTGAGCGCCACTGGTCCCATCCTACATGGACGCAGGGCTCTGAGAAAATTCGGAGCTTTTTGGAGGAAATGATCAACAGGTGAAATGGTGACCTGGGGAAGATCCAAAGCCAAGGGGAAAAACATTCACTTCCAGGTAAAGTATAACATGAAGCATAACACGGATTATCATTTCACTCGTTACCTTTCCGCCAAAAAGACTGTGGACGACCGCGCTCTCAACCGAAATGTCTGGAAACGACTGAAGCGCGAGTTATCTTCAATGCATACCGATAATACGCTCAGGATCTTGGAGATAGGTGCAGGAATCGGCACGATGCTCGAGCGGTCTCTGGGCTGGGGACTGTTCAACCGCTGCGAATACACTGCTCTGGATGCGATGAAAGAAAACTTAATTGAAGCCTCTTGCCGCATTCCCGAATGGGCCGCCAGTCATGGTTATTCGGTGGAAAAACAGGGGTCAGACCAATTTTGCTTTCACAAGACAGGCCAGGATGTGTCCGTGAGGTTAGAGACGGGGGACATTTTCGGATTTGTTGATAGCGACCACGGTGGTTCCAGGTTTGACCTTCTAATAGCCAACGCGTTCTTGGACCTGGTCGATGTCGGATCTGCTCTGCCGAAAATTCTGGGACTCCTGAAGCCCGGCGGACTTTTTTACTTCACCATAAACTTCGACGGAGCCACTATTTTCCAGCCTGAGATTGATCCGGCACTGGATGCCCTCATAGAGCGTCTTTATCACCAGACCATGGACAGCCGCATGACTGATGGCAAACCTTCCGGAGATAGCAGAACTGGTAGGCATTTTTTCGAGCATGTCGTCCGTTGGGGAGCCGAATTGCTCGATGCAGGCTCTTCCGACTGGGTAGTCTTCGCAGGCTCGGACGGATACCCGGCGGATGAGGCATTCTTTCTGCACTTCATAATCCATACCATAGGCTCTGCGCTTGATGGCCACCCTGAGCTGGATTCAAGACATCTCACAGAGTGGGTACAGGAACGCCACAGCCAGGTCGATGCGGGCGCCCTCGTATATATAGCCCATCAAATGGATTTTCTGGGGCGAGTTACTGGGAGACAGGGAAATGATAGCCAATAGCTGACTTGCTCAAACGGACAAGAATTTTGGCAATCAATTTAGGCAAAGGCGAGGCGCTCTTGCACAGCTTCTTACACCAAGTGGACTCTTTTCTACCTGAGTAATCAATTCAATTCTGTCACAGATTGTTGTACAAAGAAAAAATAAACGCCTGGCCGCAGTAATTACTTGTTCACTCTTCCACCAAGACTGAAAGAATTCATGGTGCAACTTTCTTCAAAGGCTAAACCGATTTCGATGGAGAATCCACTACTAATTTAAATCTCATTGACTTTTAGGGCTGTGCTATGGTAAAAATATCAACATGTTCCATTAATCATTGGTGCGTTTTTGAGAACTAAGCTTTTCACTTCAGTTGTGCTGTCAATTTTTCTGCTACTTGCCCTGACGGGATGTGGCGGGAAACTTTCAAACGCAGGATTTGCACGGGTTACAGACGTTTCGCCGTCCGGTGCGATTCGCATGCAGTATGGAAATGGAGAACTGGCTTGGAAACGTGTCAACCCGGACAACGTTGGCAAGGACACTGTGACAGCCTTGAAGAATCGCAATAGGCCTGCCAAGTTTGTCGAGACGAAAAACGGGAGCACCCTGACTTTCCTCGATGGCGAGACCATAGTGTACCAAGACCTGAATTGAGCCCCTCTTGGTTCTTTCCCCTTCTGAAGAAACACCCTTGCATCATTTTGACGAGAAGTGCATCTTTATCAAGAGAAATAGAAATTTAGGAGGAACTTCCTGCTATGCCGATTTATGAATACCAATGTTGTAGTTGCGAAAATAACTTTGAAAAGCTCGTTTTTGGAAGAGATGAAGTTGTCTGCCCCAGTTGTGGGGGCGCAGTGGAAAAGATGATGTCATGCTGTAATTTCAAGAGCGGTGCCGGGGACTTCAACCCCACATCCAGCAGTGGAAAGTCCGGCTGTAGCACGTGCTCATCATCTTCATGCGCGTCGTGCAATTAACGTTTTCCCCAATGAGTTCATTTGACAGGAGGTGTTACCATGTCAGACGTTGATAGTCCTCATTCCCGATTACAACAGCACATTGATTGCCAGTTGGAAGTCATAAACTGATATTTCAGGACCTGCCCCCACTAGGTGAGCCAGCGTTTTCGACGCTTGTAGTGTTTGACGTCCCTGTAGCTTTTCTTTGTGCCCATTTCGGTGAGGCCAAGGTAGAATTCCTTGATGTCCTCGTTTTCGCTTAGCTTTTCTACCGTGTCGTCCAGCACTATTCTCCCGCTCTCCATCACGTAGCCATGGTGCGCGATGCTCAGCGCCATCCTCGCGTTCTGTTCGACCAGTAGGATGGTGACCTTTTCTTCTTTATTAATTCTGCTAATGATGTCAAAGATTTCTCCTACCAGCATCGGGCTCAGCCCCATGGACGGTTCGTCCAGGAGCAGCAAGGTCGGATGCGCCATCAACCCCCGGCCGATTACCAGCATTTGCTGTTCACCCCCGCTGATGTATCCGGCGAGCACGTTTCGGCGTTGGATTAGTCGAGGAAAATATTGATAGACCATCGCCAGATCCTGCTTGATTTGTTTGCGACTCTTGATTGTGTGAGCAGCCACGACAAGGTTTTCCTCTACCGTGAGATCCTCAAACGCCTTGCGGCCCTCCATGACCTGAAAGATCCCTTTCCTCACTATTTTCTCCGGGTCCATCTTGTCAATGCGCTCACCCATAAAACTGATAGAGCCGTCGGTGACTTCCCCGTCCTCGGATTTGAGCAGTCCGGATATTGCTTTCAGAGTGGTACTCTTTCCCGCTCCATTGTTTCCCAAAATGGCTACGATCTGACCCTCACGGACCTGGAGAGACATACCCTTCAGGACGAGAATAACCTCGCTGTACGTCACCTCAATGTTGTTCACTTCGAGCATGACCGCCATGAATATTACGCTCCCAACCTCGAATACGTAAGATCCTTTTCGCCCAAGTAAGCCTTGATCACCTGCTCGTTATACCGGATTTCTTCTGGAGGACCTTCCGCAATCTTGACTCCGAAATCCAATACGCAAACGCGATCTGAAATATCCATAACCACACCCATGTCATGTTCAACAAGTATGATGGTTACGCCCCACTCATCGTGAATATCCAGGATAAACCGTGTGATGTCTTCTGTTTCTTCAAGGTTCATGCCGGTAACCGGCTCGTCCAGAAGGAGCAGCTTTGGTTTCATAGCCAAGGCCCGGGCCAGTTCCACCCGTTTCTGGAGACCGTACGGCAATGTGCCGACCTTCTTCTTGCGGATATGTTCTATTTCCAAAAGATCAATAATATTTTCCTCTATTTCCTTGCGCAGAGCCAGTTCGGTGCGACGGGCCGCCCCAAAATAGTAGCCCGCAGACAACAGGCCTGTCTTCAGGTGAACATGACGGCCCAGCTTGATGTTATCCAATACGGTCATGCCCTTGAAGAGTTCCACGTTCTGAAACGTCCTAGCTATTCCCAACCCTGCTATCTCATGGGGCTTAAGCCTGGTCGTGTCTTGACCTTCAAATATTATCTTTCCACTGCCAGGTTGGTAAAATCTGTTGATACAATTCAAAAGACACGTCTTGCCGGCACCGTTGGGGCCGATAATAGTAAAAATCTCGCCTTTCTTTACACTTGCGGACACATCGGTGAGAACGTGAACTCCTCCAAAAGCGAGGAATATTTCCTGAACTTCAAGCTGAATATTTGCGTATTCGCCGCTGCTGGAGCCGATTCTCGTCAAATGTGCCTCTCAGCGGGGTCTAGGCTTTTGGTACAGCCTTGATGCGGACGGATGTCTGCATACGAAAAGCCTTCCCGTCACGGTATTTGATGTCAGAAGATACTTCCAGCCTCTCCAGGTCACCGTAAAGAGCCTCGATAAGCTGTGAATATCGCTCCTCAACCACGGATCTCCTGACCTTCCTCGTCCGGGTCATCTCATCATCATCCGCGTCAAGCTCTTTATGAAGCATGACGAATCTCTTCACCTGAGCAGCCTTGGGCAGGAACGAATTCATCTTTGCGACTTCCTGTGAGATGATTTCGTAAACCTCGTCCTTTTGTGAAAGGTCGGTGTACGTGGTGTAGGTAATCTTATTGCTTTCAACCCACTTGCCCACATTGGCCATGTCCATGTTAATCATTGCCGAAACAAACGGGCGGTCTTTACCAAGCACTACCGCTTCGGAAATATACATGCTGAACTTGAGCTTGTTTTCAATGAGTTGGGGTGAGAACTTCGTCCCATCCGAGAGTTTCATGACATCCTTCATGCGGTCTATCATGACCAGATGCCCATCCTCATCGAGCAGTCCCTGGTCTCCGGAATGCAGCCATCCGTCCACCAGTGTGCCTATCGTAGCTTCTTCGTCCTTGTAGTAGCCGAAGAAAACAGTTGGGCCTCTCGTAAGAATCTCTCCAGTGTCCGAGATCTTGATCTCCATCTCCGGTATGGGTTTTCCGACCGTGTTGAGTTTTATGTCATTGTTACGGTGAGCCACACTTATTCCGGAGGTCTCCGTCTGGCCGTAAATCTGCTTTATATTTACCCCAAGCGCCTGAAAAAGATTGAAAATCTCAGGTCCCAATGCCGCGCCGCCCGTGTAAACATTTCTGAGCTTTCCGAGCCCCAGGTAGTTTTTCAGAGAGCGAAAAAGCAGCAGGTAACATATCTTATCCAGGATATTAAGCAGCAGGTTGGGTTTCTTACCGGCAAGCTTCACTTCTGCCGCTTTGTATCCAACCGGCATGCAGAGTTTGTAGAAAAACCGCTTCACCCATGCTGCATCCTGTATTTTAACCTGAATGTCGGAGCACATTCTTTCCCAGAACCTCGGAGGAGCAAACAGGATCTCCGGTCCGATCTCACGAATGTTCTCGGGCACTGTTTCAAGTTTCTCGGGAAAATTGACGGTAAAGCCTTTGTAAAGGTTCCAGGATACCGCAGTCATTTGCTCGCCGATCCATGGGAGCGGCAGGAACGAGACATGATTGTCGGTCGGATACGCAGGATCGATACTGTCATAGTTCCGGGCCATCTTGACCAGGTTGCGGTGGGTGAGCATTGCTCCCTTGGGCAGGCCTGTGGTCCCGGAAGTGTAAGCGAGTAAGGCTGTAGTCGATTCCTGAATATTGTCGAGGTATTGCCGGAACAGACCGGGTTGCTCGGAATCAAGTTTGCGGCCCATCCGTCGGACTTCGGCTAAAGGAATAAGGAGGGCGTCATCGTAACGCCTCATGCCTTTTGTGTCGTCCACGATGACGTACTTGATCTTAGGGCATAGATCTTTTATATCCAGGAACTTGTCGGCTTGTTCCTGATCTTCTACCACCATGAAAACAGCATCGGAATGATCAATGATGTACCGCACCTGATCCAGGTGGCTATCCGGGAAAATACCGACAGCCGCGCCGCCCAGAGACTGTATGGCAAGCTCAGAGTAGAGCCATTCAGGCCGGTTATCTCCCAAAATTGCAAGCTTGTCGCCTTGTTTGTACCCAAGAGCCACTAGCCCCAGCGCCAGTTCTTGCACGCAACCGAGGTATTCTTCCCAAGTTACCGATTGCCAGATACCGAATTCTTTTTCTCTCAAAGCCACTTTGGCGCGGCCGTATTTCAGGGCGTTCTCGCACAACAAGTGGGGTAGCGTTTCGGCCATACTAATAACCGTCCATATTGCTATTTCACTGCATCAGTAAGCCTATGCCGGGGCAGACATACCCGCAGTGGCTGCCTTGTCCTACTCAGGCTTTTTCAAACCGGCAAAACTAATGTTCCGGTTGGCCAAGGGCTCCGCTGCAAGGCGCAGCCCAGTTATGCCGGCTCGAATTCCAAGCTGTAGTGTTGGCGGGCAGAGACGCCCACCAACACTGAAAAATTTCTTTTCTCAGAAAGTTGCCGAAAATCGCCTTTGGAGCCGTCCTTATTCCACGGTCATCCAGTCCGATACAGGCTCAAAGATCTTTTGCTCAACGTTAGCCTTCCACACTCTGGCAACCGGAAATTTGTTGTTCTTGATCGTATAGGGAGCTGATAAGCCGCCACTGTCAAAATCTTTCAATGAGCTGAGCGCCTTTACGAGACCCTCTCCGTTAAGCTGCCCGGCCTTGTCTGCCATCTTGAGGCATTCCACAAAGATCAGCCCGGTCATGAAACCTTGCATATATGAGTTGTCCCTGTCTTTGACATTAGGGTATTTCTTTTGAGTATATTCCCGAATCTTTTGTATCATGGGCACATCTTCGTTCCACCAGTACATGTATGGATTTACCGCCATGTAACCTTCGGCCAGCGGCCCAAGGTTCTCAATGATCATCTTGGACGCACCCCAGAAAGTTCCCATGAACTTGCACTTCATGCCGAAGTCCCGACACTGCTTGATCACTGTCTGAACAGGGTCCACCACGAATCCTTGGAAAATCACGAAATCTGGAGTCTTACGCTTGAGGTCAAGCACTTGCGAGGTAACATCCACTGCGCCTACCTGAGCAACTTCTTCAGCCACAAGATCCAGCTTCAACTGCTTGCACATATCCCGTGCGTAGGGAATGGGGTCTTTTCCAAATTCGGTGTCACTGTAGAAAAATGCCACTTTCGCCCCTGGCGCTTCCTTGGCAATGTACTTGAGCAGTATCCCGAACATGTCGGAATATGTTGGACCCGGCACAAAGATGTATGGGTTGACCGCTGCATCGGCAAGCTCGCTTGAAAAAGAAGTAGAGCTGTAAAGAATCTTGAACCGGTCTTTGATCTCCGGAGACATGGCTTTGCCCAGGCCGGTGCTCTCGCCGTACATGACCAGGGGACTGTCTCTGGACATAATTCTCTTGAAAGCCGCTATTGCAACGTCTAATTGATACTGGCCGTCCTCCATTATGTATTGGATCTTTTTTCCGTTTATGCCGCCCGCGTCGTTCGCCATCATCAAGGCATCCTCCAGGCCCGCATTGATGTTGACGCCGGCAAATGCAAAACGCCCGGATATAGGCTGCACCGCACCTACCTTGATGACATCCTGTGCCAAGGCGGAATTGCAGAACAGCGCCAAACCTAGAAACAACAGAATTCCCAACGCTAGACCTTTTCCCCTCATGAATCAATTCTCCTTTCGCCTAAGATTGTGGGCTGAGGCGTCTCCAGACGCAGTTAGATGTTGAGAATAACTTTTAACCGGTATAACACTTCACAACTCAAAGCCCCTGCACTCGCAGTCGATAACGGCCTTGACGGATGGGCATGGCCCTTTCAATAGGAGAACGGCCATAACGAGAAAAAATTCTTGATGCGATGCCATACTTCGGCCAACCCGTGGGGTTCGAAAACGAGAAATCCCACTATGAGCGATCCAAAAACCACATCTTTCATGGGTATGAATAAGTGGTCAAAACCGGGGAAAAAATGCTTGGCCGACCCGGTGAGGACGTTGAGAAGTTCAGGAACCAGTGTCATGAAGATGGCCCCCAAAATCGAGCCAAGGACACTCCCCAGACCTCCGACGATTACCATGGCCAAGTACTGAATGGACAGAGAAAAGGGGAAATGCTCGGGTGTGACCACCTTGATGAAGCCTACCCACAAGCCGCCGGCGATCCCGGCATAAAACGAACTCAGAGCAAAGGCGGCCAGTTTGTACCGGAACAAGTTTATTCCCATTATTTCTGCGGCCAAATCTCTATCCCGTATGGCAACAAACGCCCTCCCCCATTTGGTTCGTAGCAGATTTCTGGCAAAACCTACTCCCAAGAAGACCAAGATCAAGTTTATGTAGTAGAAGCTCTTTTCCGTATCGAATACGAAGCTACCCAGGTGTGGTGGAGGCACGTTTATTCCTCGAATCCCGCGAGTCACGCTATCCCAATGCAAAAACAGGTATTCGAATATAAATTGTGCTGCCAGCGTAGCAATGCATAAATAAAGACCTTTGACCCTAAGTGAGGGAATACCGATGATCAGGCCCGCTCCGGCGGAAACAAGTCCGGCGGCAGGCAGGGCAACCCAGAAAGGTAAATCCAGGCGGGTCATGAAGATTGCCGTGGCATACCCCCCAACTCCAATGAACGCTGCGTGTCCCAGGGAGATCTGGCCCGTAAATCCGGTCAGCAAGTTCAAGCCGACTGCCCCGATTATGGCCAGGCATATCAAATTGGCCACATACATGACGTAAGCGCTGGTCAGCCAAGGCAGCAAGAGTAGTGAAAGCACCAGAAGGGTCAACCAGAATTTGACGAACAGGGTCTGAAAGATCTTCTCGTCTTCAAGGTACGATTCTTTGTAGTCGCCGCAGCGCATCACTCGTCCTTTGGGGATTCGTCACAATTATGGAATCAGCCGGCTCGGTTACTTCCGGGGAACAGTGGCCGGGATGGCTGCGCCCGCTTTGTCCCGCATCCTACACTCGCTCAATCAAAGTCTTGCCGAAGATTCCGTAAGGTCTAATCATCAGGATTATGACCAGAATGATAAAAGGTACCACCTCTTTGATTCCTCCACCCACAAGTGCGTCGAGGTAGACTCCGGCAAGGTTTTCCAAAATACCAATTATAAAACCTCCGACTATAGCTCCTATTATGCTGTCCAACCCGCCCAGTATGATGACCGAGAGGACCTTCAGGCCTATATGTCCCAGGTGAATGCTGATACCGCTTATGTTGCCTATTATGATGCCGCCTATGGCAGCCGTGATGGCTGCGAAACTCCACGAAAGAGCAAAGATGCGTTTGACGCTTATCCCCATGGAGAGTGCGGCTTGTTGGTTGGCCGCTGTGGCCCTCATGGCAAGACCTGTGCGGGTGTAGCGAAAAATGCAGGTAAAAATTACCGTACAGACAAGAGCGAAGATAAATCCCCACAACAGGCCTGACGGTACAATGGCAAATCCCAGGTCAAGAGGCTGAGGCGGGAATATCTGAGGAAAAGACCGGTATTGGGGGGACCAGAACATGTGGGTCAAGCCTTTGAGGATGCTGGCCAAGCCAATGGTCACCATAATGACAGCAATGATAGGCTCACCGATGAGCGGCCGAAGCACAATTCTTTCGATGACGATTCCCAGGAGTGCGGAGAATACAAGGGTAGCAGGAAGCGCAATATAGAAAGGAGCAGGAATCTGGGTCATTACGCTAAGACACACAAAAGCTCCAAGGGTCATGAATTGGCCGGTAGCCAGGTTGAGAATACTGGTAGCTTTGTAGATCAGGACGTATCCCAACGCTACAAGTCCATAAACTCCACCTGTTGCGAGACCGCTGATCAAAATTTGAGGAATAATGTCCATACTATTGTCTTACCCGGCGGGTGGCTCTGCGACCCTTGTGCAGTGATTGATGTCTTTTTGGTGGTGAGTTTGAAGAATTCCCAACCGGTCCCTGGAACCCGAAACAGTGGTTAATTGTTTACACTGGTTGGAAGTATCCCCTGATTTTCCGTATGATAGAAGAAAAAGCATTGCAGTTCAACTCAATTCCATCACTCAATTTCATCCTCGCCTGTTCGTGACCTGTTATGGCATCAGGGTTATGGGGAGCAAAACGGAACGTGCGGATTTTTGCCGGACCTTCTGACGCAGGAATCACCACGAACA
>JAPLJK010000035.1:0-60757 GCA_026388625.1 Deltaproteobacteria bacterium
CATTTACGAAAAGGAGTACTTAGTCTTTCTTTGCCTTCTGAAGGGCCATGAACAGCCTTTCTGACGTCACGGGCAACTCGTTAATCCGAACGCCGGTCGCATCGTATATGGCATTCAAGATGGCCGGGATAGTGGGCATTATGGCGCCTTCGCCGACTTCTTTCGCGCCGTAAGGGCCATTAGGCTCTCGTGACTCTACGATAATGGATTTTACCTTTGGCATGTCCATGGCAGTGGGGATTCTGTATTCTCCCAATGAAGCATTGATTACGCGGCCACGGGAGTCGAATTTAACCTCTTCGAAAAGACATTCGCCAAGCCCCATGGACAGCGACCCCTGCATCTGACCCTCAACGAGAGTCGGATTTACCGCCAACCCGCAGTCATGGGCATCGGTCATGTTGTCCACGGTGATCTCACCAGTACCCATGTCTACAGAGACTTCAACTACTTGAGCAGAACAGCCATAGGCGGGCGATGTTCCGACCGCGGCCCCTTTATAAGATCCTCCAAGCCTGGGGGGTTTGTACTTGCCTGAACCTACAAGAGTTCCCCCTTTCAGAAATGCCAGGCGGGCCGCCTCCCTAAATGTTAGGTATTCGCCGCAAGGAGGATCGGTCCAGCCACGGTGTTCTTTGATGTATGACGTTCGGAGTTTTTCAAAATTCCCTGCTTTACCGTCGAACAGGACGATGCCGTCACGGAACGTGATGGATGACGCAGCGCAGCCCAATTCTTCCGCGAGAAATGCAGCTATACGATCTCGAATCTGCTCTGCAGCTTCCTTTGTCGCATGACCCGTCATGAGGGTCTGTCTGCTGGAATATGCCCCAAGATCCACGCTAAGATCAGTGTCGCCTGAGATTACTCTAACATTTTCAAGTGTTATGCCCAGAGTCTCAGCGGCAAACATACCCAATATTGTATCTGATCCTTGGCCTATTTCAGCGGAACCGGTGAGGACTGTTGCGGTCCCACCGTCCTCACTAAGTTTTACAACTACGGTGGAGTGGTATGTATCGGACCTGTAAATCGGGTAGCCGGCGCCGGAAACAAAGAATCCGCAGGCCATGCCGATTCCTTTTCCTTTGGGGAGCTTGCCTTTCTTGTTCTTCCAGTCCGAACCATCTCGAACGGACTCAACACACTCTTTCATGCCCAGGCTGGACATATCCAGGTCATTCACCGTCACGTCGCCCGCCTGCATGATGTTCTTGAGACGAATTTGAACAGGGTCGATTCCAAGCCTTTCAGCGCTCATGTCCAGGAGTTGCTCAAAAGCCGCGCGGTGAGCTACTCCTCCGTGGCCGCGCTGGGCGCCGCAGGTGGGTTTGTTCGTGTAGATCCGACATCCGTCATATTTCATCGCCTTGAGCTTGTACGGTCCGCCCAAAAGAGATCCGGAGTAGTAAACAGTGGCTATGCCGAAACTTGTGTATGCCCCGCCGTCAAGTATGGCCTTGTTCCTCAGAGCTACCATTGTCCCGTCTTTCATCACTCCCAGACTCATCTCGGCATAGAACTGATGACGAGCCCTACTATGGAGGAACACCTGCTCACGAGTATAAGTCATCTTTACCGGCTTGCCCGTCATCCGGGATAGCAGAGATGCACTCATCTCCAAGGGCGTTGCTTCGGCCTTCGGCCCAAAACCTCCTCCCACGAAGGGTTTGACCACCCTCACATTCCCAATCGGGATTCCAAGCACCATAGACACGGTTCTCATCACATAGTGAGGGACCTGGGTGGATGTATGGAGCGTGAGTCGTCCATCTGTATCAAAAACCGCCAGACAAGAGTGAGGTTCGATAAAAGCCGCATCCTGCCTTTTATTGAGAAAAGTGTGATCCACTATCAGGTCACAACCGGCCAGAGCAGCTTCGGTATCTCCGAACTCCTGGTGCACTTCCGCGTTGATATTGCCTGGGAACTCGTCATGTATGACGGGGGCCCCCTCTTTCATGGCTTCAAACATGTCGAAAACCGCGGGCAGTTCTTCGTAATCGACCCTTATCAGGCTGACGGCCTCCTGAGCCGTCGCCAAATCCACGGCTGCCACCGAGGCTATTTCGTCCCCTACATACCGAACTTTGTCGTAGGCATACAGCGTCTCGTCATATCGCGCGGGAGACACTCCGTATTTCACTAGGCCTGCCTCTTTCGCGGTGGCAATCGCTTTCACTCCTCGTAACTTAGCCGCCCTGGAAGTATCAATGTGCAGAATTTTACCGTGGGCGATCGGGCTCTGAAGAATGACGCCGAAGACCATGCCGGGCATACTGAGATCGTCGGAATATTTTGCCCTACCCGTTGCCTTGGCGGGGCCGTCAAGTCTGGGGGCTCTTGTGTTGAGTACCGAAAACTCGCTCATTTCAGGATACCTCCGTTCCCTCGATAGACTTCGCGGCTTCCTGTACGGCCTCGACTATTTTTTGATAGCCGGTGCAACGGCACAGGTTTCCAGAGATCGCCGTCCGAATATCTCTATCCGTTGGTTTGGGATTCTGATCCAGCAAAGCCTTAGCGGAGAGGATCATTCCCGGGGTGCAGAATCCGCACTGGATAGCTCCCTTGTCCACAAAGGCCTGCTGAATGGGGTGCAATACACCGTTGTCCGCCAGACCTTCTATGGTGAGCACTTCTCTACCATTTGCTTGAACAGCCAGCACGAGGCAGGAATTCACCGGTCGGCTATCCAGTATAACTGTACAGGCGCCGCAGTCTCCCAGGCCGCAACCGTGCTTGGCGCCGGTCAGCCCCAGGTCTTCTCTCAGGAACTGCAGAAGAGTCGCATTCGGTTCTACCGCGGCTTCAACCGGCTCACCATTGATAATCACGTTGATAATAGTCTTCATGGTTTCTTCTCCATGGGGTTGTCAGCATACTCAGGGGGGCTAAGGTTTCCAGGAACGCGCGTGCTCCAGCGCCTGTATGAGCGACCGCTTTGTGAGGACCTCGATCATCATGCAGCGGTATTCCATGGTTCCGCGATGGTCGGTGATGGGACTGCACATACCGACTCCCACTTCACCAGCCTGCTGAAACAAATTTTCTGTAGGTTTTTGGCCAATGAGCATCTCCTCCGCGGCATGAGCCCGAACAGGGGTCGGAGCAACAGCGCCGAGGGCAATGCGGGCGTCCACTATGGGGCCGTCCGGCGACTGCAACGTGATGAGAGTTGCCACGTTCACCATGGAAATCTCCAGGGTCTTGCGCGCCCCCAGCTTGATGTATGAGCCGCCACTCCAAGGGGGCGGAGTTTCAATGTTAATGGAAACCAACAGTTCATTTGATTCGATTAAACTTTCACCCGGACCTTTGAAAAAGTCATTGACCAATACTTCGCGTTCCCCTGCGGTGCTCTTGAGTTTGAGGACAGCATTGAGAACCATGCAAGCTGGAGGCAAATCCGCGGCCGGCCGTGCATTAACGAGATTTCCACCTATGGTGGCCCTATTGCGGATCATGGGAGCCCCGAGCCTTGCTGCAGCTTCAGCCAATGGAACGAATCGATCCCTGATCAGTTCGTGTTTGGAAAGCTCCGCGGCAGAAACAGTCGCTCCCACTGTGACGCCATGACCGTTCCTGGGAATGATTGAGGCCAGCCCAGGTACCCTAGCAATTGATATGACATGAGTGGGTTCATCTATCTTCTGTTTCATCCTGACCAGAAGATCAGTGCCACCCGCCAGTAGCTTCGCGTTGCCTCCCAATTCAGAGAGCAACTGCAGGGCCTCCTCGAGTGTCGAAGGCTCATGATAATCAAACTTGGGCAGGAGCATCCTCTTTTCCTCCTGTGAAAAGATATGGAAACTGTGACAGACCTAAGAATGGGAAAACGTTGTACCTTTGAGGACCTGGCCAAAACAAACCGGTTCAGAACGTCTTCACGGCTTACTCACTTGACCCTCTCCCATTGGGGAGAAGTGATGCTATCGAAAACTACACATCCGACGCCCCGTCCGTATACGGGCAGAATTGGAGGCGCGTTACACCTGGAGGTGTTGAGCCGGACTCCAAATAGCTATATCGAAAAAAGCCCCGGTTAGCCAGACCTGTACGCCTGATGGGTTTTGCGGTCCTTACTCCGCGTCGCGTGACCTAATCTTGCCGGCTATTCGTCGGTAACAGGACCCCTCACATAGCGCGGAACACTCCGCCAATGAGTTCTCATAGTAACACAATCCAGGACACGCATGCGAACCTATTAGCGATTTCCTTAATCTGATGGGACGGGCGAAGCGCACCACCGGCAACTCTATCGAGGCGCCGCAGTGGTGAGCGAAAACATAGACGCCCAGACTGAAATCCGCCGGACAGGCCTTGTATCCCACAAGCCTACAGGCGGGGTCTCGCAAGAATTCAGAAATCCCGTTCCATAACTTGCCGCAGAGCGTACAACAAATTGACTCCAACAATGTCTGTGTGCCGGAACTACTTGTGACGCCACTACTCGGTTCCGGCGATCCTCCATAAACCATGCCCCGCGTGTCCACCGGCCCTTGCCTTGCTCCTGAGCGATCCGAGGCCTCCTGAGCAAACCTATGGGTGAGGTGACCGGCCCGATGAGAGGATGCAAAATCAACGCCGTGGCTCGGCCCATTCATTGCCACTCGAGCCGGAATTCCCTTTTGGGCGAAAAAGCTCTTGAGTTCAGCCGCTGTTTCAATGGCCTGCTTAAGTCTAATATCCTTTTCATCAGGCTTGACAATCTCGTACGGGCAACATCTGAAGTAGATCCAGCCCGTGTATCCACCGAATGGGGTGCCGTCGGTGGGTCTGTTGCAGGCCATTACTCCACGTGCGATCTGAACATCCACCGGCACCACTACATGATAATCTTTTCCCCTGGGATGCACGCCTATCCAGCCCTCGTTTCCTGATTGGACAGGCATGGTGGCGCGAACAATGTCACTAAATTTGATTGTCAGCATGAGCGGGCCCGTCAAGGTTTCTGTATGAGGAACTTCGACATTCTAAGATAGCGACACCCAGGAGCACTGTCAAGCCATAACAAGGCTGTATTGAAAATCATTGACAACTGTGGGCCGAAGAGTTACCAATGAGCACGTTTCACAATCATGAACCGCACCGGTTTGCCAAACCCTGTCAAAATACGATTGGGTGATCAATCATGAGCGCTAGAACGGAATCATCGCAGACGGCATATACGGCCCCCATTGTGTCCAAAGCTATGAGAATCCTCAGGATGATAGTTAAAGCTCACGATAACCCAGGTATTAGTGATGTCGCTTCGCAACTGTCTCTGGCTAAATCCACTACTCACGGCATCCTTGCTGCTCTGGAGACATCGGGATGGGTCTTGCGTGATCCAGTGACGAGGGCATATACGTGCGGTCATGCTGTAATAGACCTCGCGGCTGCAGCACATGTGAGAGTTCCTCTGGTAAACATTGCGCGACCCTTCCTGGAGAATCTATCCGTGGAGCTTAAAGAGGATATATTCCTGGGCGTCTTGACCGGTCAAAGTCTCTTGATCCTGGACCAGGTTGAAACTTCCAAGGAACTTAAGGTTACGGCGCGACCAGGAACGCGGCTTTCAATGTTTGCCGGGGCAGCCGGCAAGATTTTCCTGGCTCACATGGATAGGGAAGAACTTTCCAAGGTGCTTGAGAGCCAACCTCTCCCGCGCTTCACTCCCGACTCCATCACAAATCCTCTTCAATACCTGGCGGAACTGGATCGCGTACGTCATGCAGGGATTGCCGTGGACACCGGAGAGTACATTTCGAACTGCCGGGCCGTGGCAGCACCGATTTTTTATGGTAAGAAAAACAGGCGGCGGATGGTAGCCGGTTTCTGGCTCGTTAGCCTCGACTCGCACCTCAGTTCTATACGTCTGCAAACCGTCGAAAAATTGGCCATCCGGACCGGTGAAGCCATTTCACTGGCCATCAGTTCCAATTACGGCTGATATGCAACAGGTCCAGATTCGCTTTCAACCCGCTGAAACCACTCGGAATATTACCAACATTCCTTGTTGATTGCGATTCAGCACAAGATTTAATTCTGAATCCTTGGATCTTCTACTAAATTGAGATCTACCTGAAGCTCGTTGTTTCCACGTAACACCTTGAGACGAACCTGCGCACCTACATTCTGCTGCAAGATAATGTTTCGATAGTCGTCAAAGGTGGGGGTGGGGGTATCGTCAACAGCGAGAATTACGTCACCACCCACAAGAATCGGCCTCCCCCTATAGTATGCCATCCGGGTGCCACCGCGGAGACCTACCCGTTCCGCGGGGCTGGAATTGGCAATTTGAAAGATCAGGATTCCGTTCACCGGAGGAAGATTCATTTCCTGGGCCAATTTAGGCACGAGGTCCATGGATGATCTTATCCCAATCCATGGATAAATAGGGCGGCCCAGTTTTGTGATTTGTCCGGCAACTTTTTTAGCGCGGTTCATGGGCACGGCAAAACCTATGCCGGTGAATCCTCCCGTAGGCGTAGGGTTGTACAAGGCGGTATTGATTCCTATGACCTCTCCTCTGGAGCTTATCAATGGCCCGCCGCTGTTCCCGGGGTTGATAGCAGCATCGGTCTGTATCAGATCCATCATTGTTCTCTGCCCGATAACCATATCGCGGTGCAAAGCGCTTATGAAACCTGCAGTGACGGTGTGCTGAAAACCGAATGGGTTACCGATTGCTATAACTCGCTGACCAGCGGAGAGATTGTCGGAATTTCCCAACCGCGCCACAGCCATCTCGGGGAATGGATCCACCTTGATCACTGCAAGATCGCTGACGGGGTCTCTCCCAACGAGCCGCGCGCGGTGTTTCTTTTCCCCCATGAAGGTGACTTCTATGTTCTCTGCCTCAGCCACCACGTGATTATTGGTGATGATGTGTCCCGAGGAGTCGATCACGAAACCGGTTCCTTGGCCTGTTTGAGGCACCACCTGCATCCAGAAGTTGTAGGCCCTGCTGGTGGTCACGATGTTCACCACAGCCGGGCTGACTTCCTTATAAACATTCATCACCACCGCTTCGCCGCTTTCTAACGCATCGTATGACACCGGAGGCGCCGTATGATTGGTGAGTTTTGCCGGCAACGGTCGCCGGTTAAGCCACATTCCGGCAACCAGACCGGCCCCGAAAATCACCGCAAAGGTAATGATGATGGACCATTTGACCGAGCGTTTCATTCGATGGTACCGCCATGAGGAAGTTGGCGCACATACGAATCAACGGCTGAAGGATACTGAATCGCGTTTGGCGGGAAGAAAACCGTTGAAGGACCGAACATTGGGGGCTGTGCCTCCTGCCCTCCATCAGGCTGTTGTGAATCGTAAACAAGCGTTACTTTACCTTTATCGTCTCTGGCATAGAACGCACGCCCAAGCGATTCCCCCGACGGTGACAGCAAACGCACGGTTTGATCATAACCCGGCGCGTATCCTATGTTTCCGTAATAGTTTACGGGAGGACCGAATCCGCGATTCATTACTGGGCCTGCTGCTGGGTCGTTATAAGACCACATTGGAAAATACGAGGTATCCACCGTCGAAACCGGCTTTGCTTCAAAGTTGGCCGGCAGGTCAGGCCCTGCTTCGAGGAGACTGGGAAAGCTTGCAGTCGATGACGGAGGCGCTTCGTTCACAAAAATAATTTCGGGAGGAAGAGGATAATCCCGCAGTGGTTCTCTGTAAAGAGCTGTTTTCATGAAATCCATCCACACCGGTAATGCTGTTACACTGCCGTATTCTTTCTTGCCCAAAGGGACCTTGGCGTCGTATCCAATCCAAACGCCGGTCGTCAATTTGGGATTGAAACCTACGAACCAGGCGTCGGTGCAATCATCGGTCGTTCCAGTCTTCCCCGCAATATCATTTCTTCGTAAGCGTGATGCGGCCGCAGCGGTTCCCGTCACGCACGTTTCTCTCAGCATGCTCACCATGAGGTAAGCGCTTTGAGGGCTCAGAATCTTTTCCATAGCCGGACGGGCAATGGGCCGCGAGGGAAAAGAAGAGGCTAGTACCGTCTCTATGTCCAGAGATGTCCGTGGATGTTCTCGAGCCAAAGACCTCATCTCTTCTATGAGCCCGGGATCCGAAGTATTGGAGTGATATGGACGTAGTATCCGGTCGGATGAACCCTGCTTTCTGTTACCTATCCAATTTTTCTGTGTGGCCACTTCTACAGTGTTGAGCGGCACAGACGTGTTGTCTTCCAGCACGTTGCCGAAACGATCGATCACCTTCTTGACGAGGACCGGATGCACTCTTACCCCCATGTTCGGGAAAACCGTGTAAGCCGATGCAAGTTCAAGAAGGGTAACTTCGGATGCTCCAAGAGACAAGGACAGGTGCTTGCGCAAAGGGGATCTTACACCCATTTTTCGAGCCATCTGTACCGTGGCATCCGCGCCCACATCCATCAGCAGTTTGATGACTGCTATGTTGCGAGACCGAGCCAGGGCCTGGGACAGGGTGATTGGCCCCAAGAAACTCCCGTCCGAATTTACCGGTACCCACGGGGGCTCTTTAGGATCTAAGACGACGGCTATTGGTTCGTCGACCACCATTGTTCTGGGACTGTATGAAAACCATTCCAGGGCTGTAGCGTAGACAACCGGCTTAAAAGCGCTGCCCGGCTGTCGCAGGGCCTGGGTAGCCCGATTGAAACTGGATTGATCGAAATCCAGCCCCCCTACAAGGCTGCGTACATACCCCGTGTTGTTCTCAATGCAGACGACAGCGCCTTGAACAGGCGGAAAATTGTAGTGCTCCAGTCTGAAATTGTCTCCCTGGTGGTCCAATACTCGGAAAAGAATCATATCGTTTGGTCTGTAGTGTCTGGCTCCGGGGAGGCTCATGCGGAATTGGATGTTGCCTTGAATTGCCAGCGTACAGTCTTGAAGATCATCTTCCGGATTCTTTCCTTTGCGTTTCTTTGGCATATTATTGCTGATAATCACCGCGTGGACTATTTCTCCCTGGTTGAGAGCCGGAGTCGATGCATTCTTCAGGAAATAGTTCATTTCAGCAGTATCCAGTCTCTTAACCAGCCCTGGCGGTCTGCCTTGTCTTTTCTCCCAGGATCTCACCCCTTGTAACAAAGCATCCGACGCGGCTTTTTGAAGTTTCAGGTCGCATGTAGTCCAGACTTTAAGCCCGTCGTTGTAGAGCCTGTTTTCGCCATACTTGGCCACAATGTACTGACGCACGGCCTCGGTGAAGTAAGGCACTTTCTCAAAGGGGGTAGGCAAGTCCTCTCTGAACTGGGGGGTCTCTTCGCCGGCGATCCTCGACTGATCTTGTGAAATGAATCCACTGCGCACCATGCGTCCGAGAACAACGTCTCGCCTCTTCAGAGCCGCGTCGAGGCTTCTCGGCTGAGACAGCTTTGACGGATTGGACACTAGTCCTGCAATGAATGCGGCTTCCGCGACACTGAGATCCTGAGTAGTTTTACCAAAATACGTCCCCGCTGCAGCTTCCACGCCGTAAGCACCTCTGCCCAAGTAGATCTCGTTCAGGTAAAGCTCTAGTATCTCGTTCTTGCTTAGAGTTTTCTCCAGTCGGAATGCGAGGATCGCTTCCCTGACCTTCCTGGAGATCTTTTTTTCTTTGGACAATATGAAGTTCCGGGTCACCTGTTGAGTTATTGTGCTCCCCCCCTGAGCAAAGTTGCCTGCTTGAAGATTTTTTACGAATGCCCTGAGCACTCCTAACCAGTCCAAACCGGGGTGAGAAAAAAATCTGGCGTCCTCGGAAGCCAGAAAGGCGTTGATTACGTGGGGAGGCATGGAGTTCAGGGGGATGGGAAACCTTTTCTCTCTATAGAAAACCCCCGTCACAGTTCCATCTTCTGCGTAGAAGGTTGAGACTGTTTTTGGCCGGTAGGCTCGCAGGTCCGGCAGGGAGGGCAGATCTGAAGAAAAGGTCAAGTAAAGTCCAAGAAGGCTCCCCAACAATCCCGCGCTGATCGCGCAAATCAACAAGACCGGCAGACCGGCTCCCACCCACGCTACGACGCCGCATATACGGAGCCATTTCTTTTTTTTCGTTGTTCCCAAGATGAGGGCCTCTGTGTCGACCGCTCGAGACTTTCTCAAGCAGCCAGCAAGTTATATAGCGTACTTTATGACACCGGCACATGTGCCGTCAAGAATCGCCGCGATGTTTTCGGTTGATGATTGGGCTAATGGTCTTGATCGCTCCCCAGTGCTGGGCTACACTGAATCGCAATACTGGTTGTCGTCGAGGGAACCCGCTTTGAGGATAGGGCAAGGATTCGACGTTCATCGATTGGTGCCTGGACGGAGTCTGATACTTGGTGGCGAGGAGATCGAGTATCCCAAGGGCCTGGAAGGCCATTCGGATGCAGACGTCCTAACCCACGCTCTCATAGATGCCATCTTGGGAGCAGCCGGGCTTGGCGACATCGGTATGCACTTCCCGGACACCGACCCCGCGTTCAGAGACGCGTCGAGCATTGGCATGCTGCAAGCAGTATGTTCGAAAGTGAGTAGGCTTGGGTGGAAGGTTTCGAATATTGATATCACCGTCTTTGCAGAGAATCCCAAATTGGGCCCCTATCGAAAAGCCATTGTATCAAATCTGGCCGACGCTGTGGGCATTGCTGTGGACAGGGTGAACTTGAAGGCGACCACTACAGAAAGACTTGGCTTCATCGGACGTGGCGAAGGGATAGCAGCCTCTGCAGTGGCGCTTTTGGACGGAATTTCCGGCACGGGGAACAAGGATAACTCCGATGAAAATTGTCGGAGAAATCATTCTTGAAGGCTGGATGAACACTTAACCTTAAACGAGGACAGGAGAACTTCATGGGCTTACGGCTGTACAATACTCTTACTCGAAAAAAAGAAGAATTTGTGCCCATTCGGCCTGGAAAGGTAGCAATGTATGTATGCGGAGTCACCGTGTATGACATGTGCCATATTGGTCATGCTCGTTCCATAGTGTTGTTTGATGTTATCTACCGGCATTTGATTAAAAGCGGCTATGAAGTCGTTTATGTCAGGAATTTCACGGACGTTGATGACAAAATAATAAACAGGGCAAATCAACTAGGTGAAGATTGGAAAAGTTTGGCAGAGAGGTTTATTGCCGAGTTTTACACAGACATGGATTGTCTGGGAGTACTTCGCCCCAACCATGAACCCAGGGCAACTGAGCACATCAGTCAGATTCAGACCCTTATAGGGAAACTCATCTTGACAGGACACGCATACGAGGTTGAAGGTGATGTCATGTTTTCGGTGGGCAGCTTTCCAGGCTACGGTAAGCTCTCCGGAAAAAGGATCGAAGACCTCGTGGCAGGGTCCAGAGTGGAGGTAGACGAGAAGAAAGAGAACCCCCTGGATTTCGCGTTGTGGAAAGGGGCAAAACCGGGCGAACCCTACTGGGATAGCCCCTGGGGACCCGGTCGTCCCGGCTGGCACATAGAATGTTCCGCCATGAGCATGCAGTATTTGGGCGAGCATTTTGATATTCATGGGGGAGGAGCAGATTTGACGTTTCCTCATCACGAAAACGAGATTGCCCAGTCAGAAGCCGCTCTAGGAGGACAGTTCGCCCGGTACTGGATTCACAACGGCTTCGTCAACATCCGTTCGGAAAAGATGTCCAAGTCGCTCGGAAACGTCCTCAACATCAGGGACATTCTTAAACAGGTACATCCGGAGGCCCTCCGACTTTTCCTGCTCTCTAGTCATTACCGCAGTCCCCTGGATTATAATGAAACGTCCATTCGAGAGGCTTCAGCCGCGTTGGAACGCCTTTACGGCGGTGTGTCATCCCTCAACGGCCTTCTAGAAGCCTGTGGCGCCGGCCTGTCGTTGCCGGACGAACTTGTCGGCATTAGGGAACGGTTTGTTGAAGTTATGAATGACGATTTCAACACCCCTCGAAGCCTAGCCATACTTTTCGAGGCGGCAAGAGCTATCAACAGAATCCAGTCGGATTCCGGTTCCTCAAAGGATAACATCCCTGCACGTGAGCTTTTGCTGGAGGTCCGGCGTGAGATGGTTGGGCTGTCGAGAGAAGTGCTCGGTTTGCTGAAGGACGCCCCTGAGACCTTTCTGGAGAATTCGCGAAAGTCTGGAGTGGGTACACTAGAAATCACCGAAGATACAATAGAGGAATTGATCGCTCAGAGGGCTCTAGCTCGTAAGGAGAAGGATTTCTCCCGTGCAGATCAAATCCGCGGTGAACTCGCAGCCCGTGGAATTGTTCTGGAAGATGGCCCTATCGGGACGACCTGGAAGGTGAAAGAATCTCGGTGATAAGCAATCGAGAGCCGATTGGTCGAAACCATATACTAAATCGGCCTCTTACCGATTCGCTTTGTGGCAAACCAATTTTTGATCAAGGAAATAGTCTTGGAGATCCAAGCTGAGAATGTCGAATTCATTTACGATCCTGGAACTCCACTAGAGCAGAGAGTTCTCAAAGACATCAGTTTCACTATTTCGTCCGGAGCGGTTGTGGGGATACTCGGTTCGAGCGGTTCCGGCAAGACTACTCTTGTTCGCAATTTGAACGGTTTGCTCGAACCGACAAACGGCAGTGTGCTGGTAGGGGGGATAGATACGCGGAAATATGGGCCTGAACTGAGGCGCCGAGTGGGCTTGGTTTTTCAGCGACCGGAAAGGCAACTTTTTGAAGAAACTGTGTTCAAGGACATCTCATTTGTGTTGAGACGTTTCTCAAAGTGGTCGGAAAGGGAAATCTTCGATAGAGTAGAGCACGCTGCGGGTCTCGTGGGATTAAATATTATTGAGGTAGGGTCACGATGTCCTATGGCTCTGTCAGAGGGAGAACGACGCAAGGTGGCAATCGCAGGCATATTGGCCAATGAACCGGAGGTCCTGATCCTTGATGAACCTGCCGTGGGTTTGGACCTTCCTTCTGTGGCGAGCCTGGTCTCTTTGATACAAGAAATCAAACATTCCGGAGGCCGAACTGTGGTAGTTGTCTCCCACGACCTGGACGCTTTCTTGACTGTCTTGGACACCGTCATTGTACTCGACCACGGCCGCCTTGCAGCCTTCGGGTCTCCGATGGAAGTGTGCACCGCACTGGGAGCGGACCCTAGAATGAGGCCGTTCTTGCCTGAGCCTGCCCTTCTGTTGTACGACCTGCACAAAATGGGTGTGCCCGTTGATGTCAACGAATTCAGAATTCCTGTCTTGGCGCAACAGTTGTCTGCATTTCTAGTGAGAATGGCCGGCAACCCCGGAACAGGTTGATCATGATCGACCAGTTATCCGGTGAGCGCACAGTGGTTGCTCAGACGGAGGAAGGACTAATCAACACGATGTTTTTCAAGCGGCAAGACTTGTCATATCCTTTTTGCAGCAATAATGCACGTCGTACGGCAATTCTCGTCTCCTTGCTGATTCTTCTATCACCTTGCGGAAATGCCTGGAGTGACTCGCTAAGTCTTGAACAGGTGTTGCGCCGCGTCCAGGAGGTCTATTCTCATCACTGTTGCTTCAGAGCGTCCTTTGACCAGTTGACGGTAAATACTGCAATGGATCTGAAGGATCGTTTCCAAGGAACGATGTATGTGAGAAAGCCGGCATCTATAGCTCTTGAGGTTGAGAGCCCTGAAAAACAAAAGGTGGTTATGCAGGGACGATCATACACCGTTTATTTTCACCAGGATGGCAGCGCTGTCCGTGGAGAAGTTCCTTCTGAAATTAACGTCGAGCACTTTTTTGGATTCTTTACCAACATCGGCAACATAGACAGAAACTTCTCTATGCAGTTTCCCGCAAGATCTATGGACAAGGAAGAGAATCTTATTTTCATTGAGCTGGCAGAAAAGAAAAACCAACAAAATGCCTTCCGAATCCTCCTTGGAGTTGACAGCGAGCGGTTTACAATCAGACGTGCCATCATCTACGATGCCCTGGGCAACTATAATCGATTCGACCTCGAGAAAATCACTTTCTTGCCGTCTATCCAGGACTCGACCTTTCAGATAGGAGGGGCTGAAGACAAAGCCGTCAGGATTCCGCGGATAGACAGCGCGCCGGAATAGATGACAAATTGGAGGTTACTGTAGGAACTTTGTATGACTCGTGAATGACCTGATTCCGAATGCAGTGTTCCTACCTAAAGCAACTTCGTTTTGATCGCCAGTTTTCCATATCGTCTATTATCGTCTTGCCTATGGCATATTTGTCAAAATGTTTGTAAGCACTGTTCGCTGGATGGCTTAGTAAATCTACAAACAACTCTGCAGATTGACATGCGAGAATTTGATGTTCTGTCAACACACTAATATTTGGAGCCTTTGCGCTTTTCGCCCTAAGTTCCTGTTCTCCCCCACCGTGGCTCTCAGGGACAATTACCGCTCGTGCGCCAGTGAGAAGGATCTCGTTCACCGTGTTATATCCTGCCCTCGAAATCACCAGTTCCGAGTGATGAACCAGATCCACGAGGTCAGGCACGAAATTTAGGAACCTGACTTTTGTGGTCAGGGGATGACACTGAAGGGCGCGGGCAGCTCCTTCGTCCAAGTAGGGATCTATGACCATAACGACCTGATAGAGGTCATTGAGGCCTGTGCAGCTAAACAACTCCAACAATTTTAGGGACAAGTCGGATACACGGTCATTTCTGCCAAGAGAAATGAGGATGGTTTTCCTATCCGGCAGACCAAAATGTTCGAATGTTTCACATCTTCCGCACAACTCTTCTTGTACCTTGTTGGTTATCTTACCGAGATAGGTGATCTTCTTTTCCAGGTCGGGGTCATTTCCAAGGAATTGTTTATTTATATCAATGACTTTTCTGTCCTCCAGCACGTACATGAAGTCGTAGAGGGCTCCGATATTTATGGATTCGGAACGGTGCCTGGGGTTTTGATAGGGAATACGCAGTAAAGGAACCCATTTCATGATCCCTCGACATATATGTACGAGTGTGAAATCCATTGGGCCGCCCTTGCGCATCCACTTTTTCATGAGCAAGGGAATCAGTTCACTCATCTGGCCGGTCATGTTGTGCTCTATAATGAGCGCATCCGGCTGGAAAAAATCGAAACTCGACATGATCATTGTCTGGCGAAAATCGAAAATCTCCTCGAGTTCAAATCCCAATAGGTATCGGGACTGCATGGGACTGTCTTTGCGGTCGATATCAAGCTTGATTGAGGGAAGTTTTATTACCTCTATTCCTTCTCGAAAGAAAATTTGCGGGATGGATGTCCCTGATATCACAAGAAAATCTATATCCGGCCTCCATTTTTTCATCCCGGTGATAACAGCCAAGGTCCGGAAGGCATGACCTAAACCTATCGAATTGTGGGTGTAGACCAGAATTCTCTTTATGTTGTGTTGAGTCATGTGCTCAGCTTCCTGACTTTGTGGCCGACATTATCACATTTTCGAGGGATCCCGTTTTGCAGTCCATTGGTTATTGCCTTTTCACAGCCACAAGCTTTGGCTGATTATAATGCACATCTGAGAGCATCGCAGCCCGTCAGAAGAAGAGAATCCGAAAAGTGGCACGCCACCAGATGACCCGAGTCCACCTCCATTAGAGGAGGTACTACATGGGAGCATACTTCTTGGGCATAGAGGCATCTCGGATGAAACGAACATCCCGATGGAGCATTCATTGGATCGGCTGGATCTCCCTTCAGGATGATCTTCCGGCCCACCATTTCGGGTCTGGTGCTTGGAACGTTGGACATCAGGGCCTCGGTATAAGGGTGTCTCGGCTGGTTGAACAAGTTTTGAGCCGGAGCGTATTCAACCACTTTTCCCACGTACATTAATACTATTCTCTGGCTGAAGTGACGGATAAGGCCTAGGTCGTGCGAAATAAACAAATACGCGAGTCCGAGCCTTTCTTGAATTTCCAAAGCAAGATTTATGATCTGGGCTTGAACCGAAACATCCAGGGCAGACGTCGGTTCATCTGCGACGAGCAGCTTTGGGTAGAGCGCCAAAGCGCGTGCTATACTTATACGTTGGCGCTGACCACCGGAAAACGCATGGGGATAACGATTCAGATGGTACACCTGCAAACCCACAAGTTCAATGAGCTGCCGAATCCTGTCCTCCAATTCATGCCCCTTCGCCACCTTGTTGACCACAAGGGGTTCGGCAAGAATCTCCCTGATGGTCATTCTGGGGTTCAACGATGCAAAAGGATCCTGAAAGACCATCTGAATGTAGGGCCTCAACGGTTTCATTTCTGAGGGTTCAATGGCAGCCAAGTCCACCCTCGCAGATCCGTTGGGAGGCTTGAACCAAATGCTGCCTTGCGTTGGACGGTAAGCTCCCATAATCATTCGGCCTACGGTGGTCTTGCCGCAGCCGGATTCCCCTACTAGCCCGAGGGTCTCTCCCGCTCCAATACTGAAGCTGACCCCATCAACCGCTTTGATATACCCCACGACCTTCCGAAACAAGCCCTTTTGGACGGGAAAGTACTTTTTTAGATCAGTCACTTCAAGTAGGTTTTCCGAATCAGACAATCTTCTTACCCTCAAATGCGGATACACATCCTTGGACAGGCCACAAAGTGGCGGTCTCCAACCTCTGTAAGTTCGTACGGGTTGTCCCGGCAAATGGAATCGCCGCCGCATTCTGTGCATCGGCCAAAGAACGGGCACCCGGTTATACTTTCGAAAGCATCGGGCAGAGTGCCGTCAATGGTGGCCAAATGGCTTCTCACTGGGGTATCAATGCCCGGCACCGACATCAACAGCGCTCGAGTGTAAGGATGGAAACACTCCTCAAAGAGGGTGTCCACCGGAGCTTGTTCCATAACTCGTCCGAAATAAACCACCAGCACGTCATCGCTAATCTCAGCTATTACTCCCAAGTTGTGGGAAATGAAGAGAATGGCCATGCCAAATTCTTCTTGAAGATTCTTGAGAAGTTCGAGGATCTGCGCCTGTATAGTGACATCCAGTGCCGTTGTCGGCTCGTCTGCGATCAAGATTCTCGGGTTGCAAACGAGCGCCATGGAAATCATGGCCCTCTGTCGCATGCCGCCGGATAATTGATGCGGGTAGGCGTCAATACGGTTTTCCGGGTGAGGAATCCCGACCTTTCCAAGCATCTCTACGGCTCGATTACGGGCTTCCGCCTTAGAGACATCGGAATGAAGGCGAAGAGCCTCTATGATCTGGCTTCCAATCGTATGCACGGGGCTGAACGAATTCATCGGTTCCTGAAATATCATTGCCACGTCTCGGCCTCGAATACTCCTCATCCGACGGCTATGTGGACCGACCGAGACCAGGTCGAGCACACTTGAAGAGACATTTCCGTCTTCCGGCCTCAACAGGATCTTTCCATCCACAATTCTGCCCGGCGATGGCACGATTCTTAGTATCGACTGCCCAATAACACTCTTTCCGCTTCCTGATTCACCTACTATTCCGAGTGTCTTTCCGGATTCGACTGAAAAGGTCACTCCGTCCACAGCCCTGACCACCCCTTCGTCGAGGAAAAAATGGACTCGTAAATCTTTAACTTCCAGAACCGGAGGCATTCATATCACCTAGAGTATGGATCAACAGCGTCTCTGAGGCCATCACCCACGAAATTGAAGGCAAGAACGGTGGCGATGACAAACAAAACCGGTATCAGAAGCCACGGATACAGGGCGATCGTTGTGACATTCTGCGCTTCTTTGAGCAGCACTCCCAGACTCGTGATAGGAGGTCGCAGACCGATACCCAAAAAGCTCAGAGCAGTCTCGGCAAGGACCATGCCTGGTATTGCCAAAGTGACGGTCACTATTATGTGGCTGGTAAAAGAAGGGAGTAAGTGTCTGAAAATTATCCTGAAATGACCTGCACCTGCAAATCTGGCTGCAAGAACAAACTCCTCCTCACGCAGGCTTATGAGCTTTCCTCTGACCATTCTGGCAAGATCCGTCCATCCAACGAGTGAGAGAATTATTGTGATCGTGAAGTAGACCTTCATCGCAGGCCAATGTGGCGGCATTGCCGCTGAAAGTCCCATCCATAGAGGTATGCTGGGAAAACAGCGAATAATTTCAATCACTCTTTGAATGACACCATCAGGCCATCCGCCGTAGTACCCTGATATTCCTCCAAAAAGCAATCCTAGCCCCAAGCTCAAGAAAACTCCTAGCATCCCTATGGACAAAGAGATTCTGCTGCCATAAAGACAGCGCGAGAACATGTCCCTTCCCATTCTGTCGGTTCCGAACAGGAATATCCTGGCAGGAGCATCTACTCCAAACAGGTGCACATCCGTGCTCCATAGGCCCCAGAACAAGTATGGATCTCCCCTGACAAATAACCGGATGGGACAACTTTGACCGACGACTTCTTCGTAATGGATGCCGTGAGTTTCTATTTCTATAATCATCATGCTGCCCGCAACGAAAGGTCGCCGCAAATTGCCTTGGTCGTCAAAGATTCTCATTGTTGATGGGGGCGAGTATATTGATTCAAAATGGCGGGTGTCCTTGTCGTATGGTGCCAAGAATTCGCAGAAAATTGACGAAACGTACAGGCCCAAAATGGCCCACAGGCCGATCATGGCCAATGTATGTTTCTTGTAACCCCACCAGACCAATTGCCTGGTAGAGGCATTCAAATATTTCTCTCTTCTCGGATCCCCGCTCATACTCCCTCTCGCGCACCAAACCTAATTCGAGGATCTACCCAGGCGAGTAGTATGTCCGAGACAAGAGTTCCAACCACGGTCAGCGAACTGAGCAGCATGAGGAAACTGCCTGCGAGTTGCATGTCCTGACTCAACAGAGCGCTGAGCAGAAGAGGTCCGGATGTAGGAAGGTTCAGCACCACTGCCGTGATAGCAATCCCAGAGATAAGTTCGGGCAAAGTCCACCCAATAGTGCTCACCAGCGGGTTGATGGCAACTCGAACCGGATATTTGAGGATTAACCTGGTCTCTGAGAGGCCCTTTGCCCTTGCCGTAGTAACATAAGGCTTTTTCAGTTCATCCAGAAGATTTCCTCTGATTATCCTGATAAACTTGGCAGTATGCCCTGTACCCACTATCACGACCGGTATCCACAAGTGCTTCATCAAATCCACAAATCTTGCCAAACTCCAAGGCACCTCAGCGAACTGGGGAGAAAAAAGACCGCCGATACTCATACCGAGATAGGCATAAGAGAACCATAGCAGGATCAAGGCAAAAAGAAAATTCGGGGTCGCCAGTCCTATGAAACCTATGAACGTGAGAAAATAATCCACCCAGGAATACTGGCGAACGGCAGAATAGATTCCAATGGGCAAGGCAACGATCCAGGTGAAGAGTAGCGTACAAGTGGAAATAAGAATGGTCAAAGGAATACGCTCTGCTACCAACTTGGACACTGGCTTATTCCACTCGAAGGAATGGCCAAAATCTCCATGCAGGAAGTTCCAAGCCCACAGCAAATATTGTTTGTACATGGGTTGATCGAGTCCGAAGCGCTGCCTGAGCGCATCCAATTCCGCTTGATCAACCGCCTCCCCACTTACGCTGAGCTGGGCCACGTAGGTGGTGAGAAAATCTCCCGGAGGAAGCTGTATAATTATGAAAGAAATGATAGATATCGCCACCAATGTAGGTATCATGGTGAGAAGGCGGCGAATTATATAAGCGAACATTATACCCACCTCTTGAAAATGCCGCGGTATCCCATACCGAGGACGAATTCCAGTTTCACGATAGCCAGGAATGGTCCTTTATTTTGTGACATCGCTTAATGAGGTTTCTCCAGCCTGCTGCAACCAAGAAAGCTGTAATTCTTGACTACTCGGAATTTCTATTTGTCGCTGGTAAAGCTGAATTGTTCCGGATGAATCGGACCGGGGTTAGGATAAATCCAGCTTTGAAAATCTTTCTTGGGAACATTGAACATATTCTTGGCCACAACGTAATAGTCAGGCGGATCATGGACCAGCCCTACGACCCAAAGATTCTCCTCATTAGCGGCAATTATTTTGCTAAAAAGCTCCTTTTTCTTTTCTTCGGAGACCGTACTCAAGATCTGACTATAAGTTTCCATCATTTCCTTGATGACTGGCGGTGGTTCCTCACCTTTTTTCCCACCGCTCTGGAACCACTGAGCGTACAGGGGCGCATTAAGACTCTCGGAACTATAGGGAAAATACCATCTTGGGTCCAGAAGGCATTCGATCCCCCCGTCACCGGACCACAGAGCAATATCATGGGCGGCGCTCTGCGTGCGCTGTCTAAAAAGCTCCATAGATTCCGATTTTACTTCGGCATCTATTCCAATGCTTTTCAAATTGGACGCCACGATCTCAGCCACATCCACCCAGCTTTGAACCGACACCATTACATCGAGAGAAATCTTGAGAGGCTCACCGTCAGGTCTCATTCTCTTTCCTGCCCGCCCGATCTTGATTCCCATTTCGTCCAGAAGCGCCGCTGATTTTCCAGGTTCGTATTCTATGTACGCTTTCTCATAAGAATCACTATGAAACGCCGATTCCTTAAGAGGCGCGGCCTGCCGAGGAATACCCTTGCCACGATAAACTATTTTGTTAATTTCATTCCTGTTAATGGCCAGTGAAAGGGCTTTGCGAAATCTCGAATCAGATAAGACTTGGCGCATTGCAGGATCTCGGTGATTCAGATTCGGGGCCAACAGCAGTCCCACCGAAGCGGTAGACGCCTTTGGTACCAGCCTGTACTTACCCTGTCCAGCGCTTGCCAAGAGAAGAACAGAGTTTTGCATGCCCCCCAACCTGCGCCCCTGCATATCGATTTCTCCGGCAATCGCCTTCAGAACTATGGTCTGTGACTCCGCCTGCAAGTCGTGTACTATGGTGTCTATATAGGGAAGTTGGTTGCCATCCGAATCGACCTTCCAGTAATAGGGGTTACGCACCATGACGAATCGCTTTGCCGGCGCAGGGATTTTAGTGATCCAGGCGCATATTGAAGGAAGTTCGGTTTCTACGAACTGTGCCCGCTGTAAATCTGAGACTTCCTGAAAGAGCTTTACCCACGTGGAGGCTTTCTTTTGATTAACGAGGGCTTCCAGTTTTTCCGGATCCGCATATTTCTTGTGGAACTGCTTCAGATAGTGCTTAGGTTTTGTCACCAAAGCCATGGCATGGGGGCAGGCCAATTGTTCAAGAAACAGACCATACGGTTTGTCGAACTCAAACCGGATAGTATGATCATCAACCTTCGTAACCTTGGGCGGGGTTTCCTCTGGACACAGCCATTTCGGAACAGTAGGCGTCAATTCCTTGTTGTAAAAGACGTCTTCCATGCAGAAAAGAATGTCATCGGCTGTAAAAGGCCGGCCGTCTGACCAGCGCACTCCTTTTATCAAATGAAATGTAAATATCCTTCCTTCTTCATCGACTTCCCATTTGTGGGCAAGATTGGGGATGATCTTATACTCAGGACTCCATCGCACTAAAGGATCATACAGCAATCGTCGTGCACCCACCAAATCGGAAAGTCCAGTGTACGCCCTGCGCCAATTGCCCCCGTAATTGCCGGTTTTATCTTCAGGGGTCAGCACGGCCGGCGCGGATGGCAGCCTTTCATCCACCGGCGGAAGCTGCCCGGCGTTGACCAGCTTTGACAGCATCGGCGACTCATTGTATGACCAGACATTGCCAAACCCTGCGCCTGCCGCAAGAATAAGTCCTGCCACAAAAAGCGCCAAGCCGGCGCATCCTTTTAATTTTCCCATGACTCCTCCTCGATATGTCGCTGACGTGCCGACGCATGGTGGTCTTCCATGACACTCGTAAGCTCACTAAGTCTCAAATGCTGCCGCTCAGGGACGAAAATACCGGAATCCCTAGAAAGGGATTTCGTCTTCCGGCGGAGGGGGTGTGTACTTTTCTTCGATCCTTCTGGGAGGTTCACTCTGGACTTTGGAAGAAACGGGCGCGTGCTTCTTCGGAGCATCTTCGCCACGGCCTTGGGTAGGCCCAGGGCCGCCCAGCATTATTATGTCACTGGCAATAATTTCCACTGTGGTCCTCTTGTTTCCGTCCTGATCCTCCCATTCTCGGCTTTGGATACGGCCTTCCACATATACTTGTTTTCCTTTGCTGAGGTACTCTCCACAGATTTCCCCCAGCCGGCCCCAAGCAACCACTCTATGCCATTCAGTCCTCTCCTGATCGTTTCCATCCTGATCTCGCCAACGCTGAGACGTCGCCACAGTGAACGTCGCCACTGCTTTGCCCGAGGAAGTGTACCTAATCTCCGGGTCTCTACCTAGATTTCCCAGCAGCATCACCTTGTTCAAAGACCTCTGGGCCATGATGAATGCCTCCATAATTTGGTTTCACTAAGAATAAGGAAAAAAGTTGCCGTAAGTATGCTGGAAACGTTATCCTCTCTGAAAAGGGAGCATGTTGTCAAGGTCAAAGGGACCCGGCCGACCGATAGAGGAACCCAGATTAGCAACCGAAGCATAACACTGGGCAACAAATGGTATGACCGTCCGTAGGAAAATTGCCGAATTACTCACCGAAGGCAACATGACTGCCAGAGCTATCTCTCAGTTACTCAGAATAAGTGAAAGAGAAGTTTACGAACATCTACCTCACGTGGAAAAATCCCTTGGTCGGGGAGAGAACCTCATTTCCCGACCTGCGCGCTGCCTGGATTGCGGTTTCGTCTTCAGTAAACGGAAACGATTCACAATCCCTGGGAGGTGTCCGGCTTGTCGCTCCGAGTCGATCAGTGCCCCCCTCTATGGACTTAACAGAGAAGAGTTAAGGAATAGGAACAGATTTCCGTCTTAAGGTTTATACCCTGTTCAATTTGACAATCAGTACGGAGAAAAGATCAAAAATGGCTGACAAAGAGATTTTACAAAATGTTTGCGAGTTTGAGGAAGACTCGCTTCTTCCATCTCAGGAGAGTCGTCTCAAAGAAGCCGTGGCACAGATGGTACAGTCTTGCAAGGACGAGAGGACTGTGGATCATGTTGGGGCTGCTCTGATACCCTCCAAAAACGAGATAATCCGCATTCTGAGTATCCTCCAAGATGTTCTCTTCCCAGGCTTTTTCGGCAGGCAGGAACTGACTCATTCCACGTTAGACTTCCACCTCGGAAACCAGATGATGATACTCTTCGAGTTGCTTTCCGCCCAAGTATCAAGGAGCATACGTCATGAATGCCGCCGGATGGACAGCCTGTGTGTGCGTTGTATTCAAAAGGGACGCGAGGAGTCAATATTTTTTATCGAAAGACTGCCCGGTCTCCGGCAAGTCTTGTCCCAGGATGTTAGGGCACACTACGATGGAGATCCGGCATCCAAGAGCCTGGATGAAATAGTCTTTTCATACCCCGGGCTCTACGCGATATTCGTCTATAGAGTGGCTCATGAACTGTTCTTGAGACAGATCCCTCTCATGCCCAGGATCATGACCGAGCACGCCCACTCTCTGACGGGTATCGACATCCATCCAGGCGCTACCATCGGGACCGATTTCTTTATAGATCACGGAACGGGAGTGGTGATAGGCGAGACCACTAACATCGGCGACCGAGTCCGTATCTATCAGGGCGTAACGCTTGGCGCTCTGTCTGTGCCGAGAGAATCAGAGGGAGGCAATTCTCTTAGGGGCCGAAAACGTCACCCTAACATTGAAGACGATGTCACCATATACGCTCAAGCTACTATTCTTGGAGGAGACACGGTGATCGGAGCGCGCTGCGTCATAGGAGGTAACGTATGGCTCACGTCATCGACCCCTCCCGACACCACGGTTCTGATCGAGACTCCCAGGCACGTTTTCAAGGAGGACAGGCAAAAATCATGATTGGGGAACAATTACTGCCCTGACTGCTCAGGCAATTGACTGAACAATCTCATAGAGAAAAACACTCGATCAGATATAAGAGCCCTCGTCGGCGGCGTAGCCACACTGAAGATGCACATACGACTTAAATTGCGCTGAAAGTTTGGCTCGCAGCAATATTACAGCAAATGATCGGGTTGATTTCTCCAACTCCAGATCCTGAAAGGATACTGATTGTTGATCATGATGGTGATTGCGGCAGATTTCCGCTGGGTTGGGGTTTTAAAAATAGCATTACAGCCGTTTGTGTGCCTTGAAGCCAATCGTCGTTCTTGATAGAATTTCGGCTGTCAGTTATTTAGTACACTCAATTTTTTAAAGGACTGCCTCAGTCCGGATCGAACCAATTTGAACTCACGTTACCTTGGGCCGTCATTAATCGGGTGACCACCGTTCCGGCTTGCGCTGGTTCTGGAAAAAGCTTCTTGTCTCTCGAAGAGATACTCATCTTGACCAGACCGCCACGTCATGCGGTTGATGTTCCCATCTGTCGAGCGCTTTTGCTTGCGCAATGTAGGGTAATGCCGGCCAATGAAAGCAAACCAATTGAGTATAAGGAAAGGACGATTAGCCAAATGATCAAGAGTGTTCGAATTAAGAATTTTAAAAACTTTAGAAAAGCCGAATTCGATGTTCGTCCGCTGAACATATTTATTGGGCCCAATGGCGCAGGAAAATCAAATCTTGGAAACCTTCTTTTGATGATGAGTTTTTTGGCATCAGGTCCTTTCAGTAGTGCGTTTGGTCCAGGGCCATTCACGTTTCGGCAGACTTTGAGCCGTAGGGAAAAATCAGACCCCAACCCGCAGGAATTGGACCTCCATTTCGAGGTCACGCTTGAGGTTGATGAAATCAACTACAACTATACTCTGGTTTTTACTGAAATTCGTCGCAACGAATATCTAATCAGGGAAGAAACCCTCAATGAAGTTCAGGGAGAAATTCTCTTTACCATTTCTGATGTTAAGGCAAGAGAATCCAAGATGGCGCAAATGCGTAAGGGACACGCCTGGAATGACGCGGAAAAGCGAATTCGGTCTGTAGCGCAATATCTGTCAAAAATTAAGAGATATAGATTCGTACCGGACCTGATAAAGAAGCCGTCTCTGATACAGGATTCTTACCTGCTTGACCACACAGGCGAAAACCTGGCGGGAGTGATCCATCATTTGGAAAAAAATCATCCTGCGAATTTTCAAAAAATCGTTCAGGAAGTTACCAGGAGCGTGACTGGCATCAAAAGAATTTTCACTCCCCACTTGGGCGATGTCAATCAGGTCGGAATTGGCGTAGAAGAGGAGAATAAGTCTGGTTATTTTGTCGGCCCACAACTCTCTGACGGTTTCCTGGTTTTTTTGGCTCTTTGCACCCTTTTCAATTTGCCTGATCAGCCACGCATATTCTTCATTGAGGAACCGGAAACCTATCTCAACCCCAACAGATTAAGGGTTCTCTACGGGCTCATGCACCGCTTTACCGCGGCAAACCCGGAAAAGCAGGTGCTTATGAGTTCTCATTCTCCCTACTTCATTGACTGGTCTGATGGAAACGCAGAAGAGTTGACGCTCATGCAGGAAAAAGATGGATGGGTTGCGTTTAAAAATCTCAAGGGTGTAAAAGAACTGCGGTGTTTCCTGGAAGAAGATTCTTGGGGGCAAGACTGGGTGACAAAATTCTTCAGGGCTGACCACGCTGACGTTCCACTACCTGACAGAAAGCAGGAGCAAAAAGAATCCCAAGATTATGATTGCTCCGATTGGGACGGGGAGCGGGAAGATCAAACTGCCGGTGAGTGTTGATATTGCACCAGGACCGCGACTTGTACATATTGAGGAGTAATTAAGAGGCGATCATGGGAATTGGCCTGGACTTCTTCATCATCGCATGCCGGTAGCAGGAAATCACCAGTCTTTGTCCCACGATTCATCTGTATGAGATTTATACTGATTCTCTTCCAACCACGAAACACCGCCGGGAGGATTGTCCGAAGCCTAGCCTGAACACAGTGGTCTGAGCGATCCTGAATTGAGCGCGGCATAGTGAAGAATGGGTGACTCATAAAAGAGAGATTCTTCACTTCGCTCAGGATGAAATGGGCCCGTACAGATCTGGTTCATTTACAAACGTTCCTAACCCCTTTCTACTGTTTTGACTGCGAATCCGTACCAGCCTTTACATGAGTCGGAAATTACGGCTGGCCGGAGAAGAAATTGAGAGCTTCCGGCATGAAAAATCTGTCGCTTCATGAGTGTTCATGGTAAATAGTGTTTTGCCATTTCCTCTTCGTTAGACAACGAGTATCAGGAATCAATTTTTGAAGGAGCGGCTTTATGGAAACAATTCTGAGATTGTTGACCTATGTGGCAGGTACAGTGTTTGTTGTGGCTTTTGCGACAAAGCTTTTGAAGTACGCCACTATGCCGATGCACGTCCGTTGGGAACTCTATCCTGTTCCCCACGAGGGCAAGGCTTGGGGCGGTTCTTTTTACGAAGAGGTGGACCACTGGAAAAAGGCTAGACATAAAGATCACATGGCCCAATACAGGTTCATGGTGCCTGAGATTATTTTTATAAAGGCCCTTTATGAAGACAACAGGTCTCTGTGGTATTGGTCGTTTCCATTTCACATGGGATTGTATTTGTGCATAGGCGCCCTCGTGCTACTAGGTATAGGATCGCTACTGCAAATCGGTGGATTAAGTCCCGAGGTTTCAGCTCTGGCAAGTTTTGTTCAATCGCTTACAACGGTTCTGGCCGTAATAGGATACATCCTTGGATCTGTCGGTTCAGTTGGATTGATCGTAAAGAGAATGACCGACCCTGAATTGTCTGAATTCACAGCCGGTATAGACTATCTAAACCTTGTCTGGTTGGGGGCGATCTTTGTGACCGGTTTCCTGGTGTGGATGAAGGACCCGGGCTTTTCAGTTGCGCGAGAATACTTTGTCGGCTTGATCACGTTTCACCCGATGACCAAAACCATGAGCGGGCTTAATGTTATAAACCTGTTACTTTTTATCGGATTCTGGGCGTATTTTCCGTTCACCCACATGACTCACATGGTGTCCAAGTATTTCATGTGGGACAAGGTGAAATGGGATGACGACCCCAACGTCGGCGATCCTGGTATGGATTCAAAAATCCAGAAATATCTGTCCTATCCTGTGACTTGGTCCGCTCCTCATATCGGCGCCGAGGGAGGCAAGAAAACCTGGGCGGAAGTAGCCACTGCGAATCCCTGGGCTCAAGAAACCAAAGATAAGAAATGATTGGAGGATTTTGAAATGAAACCCGAAGAAATATCCAAGCCCGCTGAACAGCTTGTGAATATAAAGCCCGAGGACCTTCCCAAGCTGCCTCCTCCATACGACACCTTCGAAGAGAAATCCTTGGCGGAACTCACAGAGGCTCAAAAAGAAAAATGGGAACATTCCCTGGACGGAGTAAGCGCTATTAATCTCCCTAAGCCTCAGTCGCCGGAAGAAGAAAAGAAGCTTGTTGAGTCTTTTCTCCGTGGCTTTGAAAAGTTGATGTCCAAGGAAAACAACTGGACATTTCTTCAGCCGCTGATGCTTTCCCTGGAATACTGCGCTAAATGCCAGACGTGCGCAGATGCGTGCCCTGTCTTTGAAATGAGCGGCAGAAAGGACATCTATCGGCCAACGTTTCGGGCCGATGTCCTCCGTAAGATCGCGAAAAAATACCTTTCCAAAAGAGGCAAGATCTTGGCGGGATTCCGGGGTCACGACATAGAACTTAACTGGGATACTGTGGCACGGCTTGCCGAATTGGCATACCGATGCACGCTGTGTCGACGTTGTACTTCAGTTTGTCCCGTCGGCGTAGACAACGGTCTTATCAATCATGAATTGAGGAAACTCTTCAGTCAGGAGATGGGTATCGCTGCGGCCGAAATTCACGAAAAGGGCTCGGTGAAGCATCTGCGATTCGGGTCAAGTACCGGCATGATCAAAGCCGCCGTTGAGGATATTATCGAATATCTGGAAGACGATATCGAAGAAAAGACCGGGAAGACCATCAAGATCCCCGTGAACAAAAAAGGGGCTGACGTACTGCTCGTCCACAATGCCGGCGAATTCATGGCTTGGCCTGAAAATCCAATGTCGTTTGCCGTTCTTTTTGACGCCGCAGGTATTAATTACACTCTGTCAACCGACCTGGTCGGTTACGACGCCGTTAATTACGGCCTGTGGTATGACGATGTTCAGTTCGCCCGGGTAGCCATAAAGCATCTGGAAGTAGCCAGGGATCTTGGTGTCAAAAAAATCGTCATAGGAGAATGCGGTCATGCGCACAAGGCTCTCTCGGTTATTGCGGACCGACTCTTGCCCGGCCGGCAACTCATCCCCAGGGAAAGCTCCTATACATTGTTGTGGGATATAGTTAAAACTGGAAAAATTAAGTTTGACCCTTCCAAGAACGACTTCCCCGTAACTCTACATGATCCGTGCAACGTGGTCAGACTGATGGGCATTGTCAAACCGCAGAGAGAGATACTCAATGCCATCTTTCCGCCTGGCCGCTTCCGGGAAATGACCCCGCATGGAGTTGAGAACTACTGCTGTGGAGGGGGGTCTGGATTTGCGATCATGAGTTCGGGTAACTTCCCGGACTGGAAGCGTATGGTGTCGGGACGAAAGAAGCTGCAGCAAATGCTCAACGCTTTCCAAGGCGAGATGGACCCGTCAATACGAAAAATGGTCTGTGCCCCCTGTTCCAATTGCAAGGGGCAGATCCGCGACTTACTTGAATACTATGAGGTCTTCGAGAAGACGGGTATATGGTACACTGGGCTGGTTGAGCTGATGGTCAACGCAATGGTTGACCAGGAAAAGCCATTCCTCGAATGGCCAGGCGAAGATGATGATGACGAGGACATGTGATAACAATTCGCCATTCCCAGAATAACATTGACGGGCAGCGACGCCTGTCGCCACTCAAATTCGTTCGATGACAGTGTTGCTTTTTTTGAAAACGAAACTGTAGGATCCTACTCAGTCTTCTTTTGTCCCCTCTGCAGACGAGGGTTTCGGGGCATCAACTTCACACTGCTTCAAAAGCCGACCCCACCTGTCCGTTATTCGCTCCTGAATATAGGCCGTCAACGTTTCATCAAGATGCCGATACCGCCCCTGTCCTTTGAAGTACTCGGCAACGGGCTTAAGCTCTTTTGGTTTTCGATTGAGCTTCCACACTCCGTTTTCCACCTCATAGAGCGGAAATACCCCTGAGTCTACAGCTAGTTGACCATATTCAATTGCCTTATTAGGAGGCACCCTCCAGCCTGTGGGGCACACAGAAAGGATGTGAATGTAAGCAGGTCCGTCAACGCTCTTCGCCTTTTGAATCTTCTTGTTGAGATCCGCAAAAAAGCTGGGGCATGCGGTAGCAGCGTACGGAATGCCGTGAGCCGCTGCGATGGCCGTCATATCCTTTTTCCAGGTCGTCTGTCCTGCGGGATGGATTTTACCTGATGGGGAAGTGGTGGTCGAAGCGCCAAAAGGGGTGGAAGAGGATCGCTGAATACCGGTGTTCATATATGCTTCGTTGTCAACACACACGTATATGACCTTCTGGCCACGTTCCATCATACCGGAGAGGGCTTGAAGTCCTATGTCGCTTGTGCCTCCGTCCCCTCCCATGGCCACCACCGTGACATCCCTGTCTGGGATGCGGCCCTTTCGTCTCAGGGCCTTAAGGCCGGATTCCACACCTGATGCCACTGCCGCTGCATTCTCGAAAGCCACGTGTATCCAGGGTACATTCCAGGACGTAAGGGGATACGGTGAGGAAATGATCTCCATGCAGCCGGTCGCCATGGCCAGAATCATATCCGGTCCTATGGCCTTAAGAACATGACGCACGGCCAGCACTTCCGCACAACCTTGGCACGCTCTGTGACCCGAACTGATATATTCTTCCATTGAGAAGTTCTTCAGCGGCTTTATTGTTTTTTTCTTTTCTGCTTCAGCCATGGTAGTCTCCATATTGATTTCAGTTTCAGCCGCGAACACCGTAAATACGGTATTCTACCTTCTGATCGGCCAGAGCCGTTTCAACCATTTTCTCCACATCGTCGGGTGTAACGTCTCTACCCCCTAACCCGGCAATCATACAGTGGACATTAGGCCTTCGAGGTTCATGATACATTAAGGTACGGATTTCTGATGTGAGCGGGGCGTTTGCCCCACCGGGACAAACAGCCCGATCCAGCACAATGACATCTTTGGCACCAGACAGTATTTTTCTTAGATCTGCTACGGGCAGTGGCCTCCAGAGTCTCAGCTTCACCAGACCCACTTTCTTGCCTTTTTCCCTCATTTGGTCTACCGCCACAGAAGCCGTCTCGCAGATCGACCCCATGCTAAGAATGAGTGTATCTGCTTCTTCTGTACGGTAAACCTCGACTGGAGCGTATCTCCTGCCCGTCATGTCTGCCAGTTCATCCCAAGCCTTCTTGATGATTGGAGCCGACCCCAGAAGAGCTTGATCGTGAGCCATTTTTTGTTCCGCATAGATTTCCGGCATCCCAAAGGCACCCATGGATACAACTTTGTCCGGATAAAGTCGATGAATGGGCTGAAATGGCGGCAAGTACTTATGAACCATCTCTTTGGTCCAGAATTCAATTGGTTCGATCACATGCGTGAGGACGAATCCATCGACGTTTATCATGACGGGAAGCGAAACCAGCGGATCTTCTGCTACTCTGAAAGCGTGAAAAATGGCATCATAGACTTCCTGGCCATTTTCACAGAAAACCTGTATCCATCCGCAGTCTCTGACCATCATGGTGTCGGAATGATCGTTCCAAATCGAAAGTGGAGCGCTCAAGGCCCGGTTTGCCAAGAACATGACAGTCGGCAACCTCATGGATGAGGCGATGAAGACTATCTCAGCCATGAGCGCAAGACCCTGCGCCGAGGTTGCTGTAAAGGTTCTCGCGCCCGCGGCTGCTGCGCCGCAACAGACGCTCATAGCCGAGTGTTCAGATTCTACCGGCACGAACTCCGCATCGAGAAGCCCGTCGGCAACCAATTCGGACAGGTGTTCCACCACATGAGTTTGCGGCGTGATGGGATAGGCTGCCACAACGTCAACGTCGCACAAGCCAACCGCCTCGGCGGCAGCAATGGAGACTTCTATGCCTACTTTCTTGCCCATTAGTCCGTCTCCTCTTCGATGGTAATGGCAGATACGGGGCACTCTTGGGCGCAAATTCCGCATCCCTTGCAATAATCAAAGTTCCAGACAAACACGTTTTTTTCATAGTCAGGAAATATGGCGGCTTCCGGGCACATGACGAAGCATCTCCAGCACCGGATACATGTATCTTCCTCATACTTGGGTCTTTGGGATCGCCAGGACCCTGTATGGTAACACGACGCGTTGCCCGGCTCGGTAATCACTCCTCCCGGCTCTATTTCGCGCCAGGTGATCTCGTCCATAGGTTTGGTCACGGCACCCTCCGTTGATATAAAAAAGCACGTTTGAAGAAAACTTCTGACTCTGATGCTGGAGCATGAACATCATTCAACTATCTTGGTCTCTTCCCAGGCACGCCTCATTGCCTCGATGTTTCTGGACGCGATCTTTCCGAAACGCCTCTTGAACGGTTCCTTGAGGGCGTCTACGGACAGCAAGTTCGCTCCTTTTACCAGGGCTCCGATCATAGTGGTGTTTGTGATGGGCAGCCCTATTACCTCCTTGGCTATCAGGCTTGCATCGACCACTGCCAGCCGACCATTGTATGAGAGCCGTTTTCTGATAGTCGCGGGGTCCTGGGTGGAATTTATGATCAGTATGCCCTTTTCATGAAGACCCTCGACCGGATTGGATATTTCCACCAAGGAAGGATCAAGCACTATGACTACGTCAGGATTGTATACCTTGGACCGAATCCGGACCGGTTTATCGTCTACCCTCGCAAAGGCTACGACAGGAGCACCTCTCCTCTCCGGCCCGAAGCTGGGAAACGCGGTGGCGTACTTTCCCGTGTCAATTGCCGCTTGAGCCACTAATTCGGCAGATGTTACAGCACCTTGGCCTCCTCTGCCGTGAAATCTCATTTCTATCATGTCAGCTCCTTTTGCAGAGTAATCAGTCGAAGTCCTTCTCGTCTTGTTCGAATTCATCTATCCTCGGATATCTTGATCGGTCATCTATGATCTCCATGCAATTCATCAAATGAAATTTGGCCTCGGCCAATTCAAGAATTTCAGATGGAAGAAGCTCCTTTTTTTGAAGGTAAGCGTCAATGCGCTCGTTGAGCAAAACGATATGACGTAAATCCACCCTATAAAAATCATCCTCGGGCGAAGCCGGATCTTCATGAGACGTGACTGACCGAACCAGCTTCAAATCCCATTCGTCCATTTTTTTCCATCGTGCTACGGTCGCGGGATGGACACCTAATTGATCGGCCAAATCTTTATTCGTTATTCTTCCACGGTCATTCAAGAAAGTTTTCTCGGCTAACTTGCGGTGTTCATTCTTTTTCATAGGGGGAGTTCCTGTTTCCTGCGACTCATTGACCATTGACAAATCGGCACAGCCCCAAATATTTATTATTAGCAGAGTAGGATGCCGACGATCAAGGTTTATTAAGGAACATCTTATCCCAAGTTGTCGGCAAATTATACATCCCTGCGGCAGGGATTACCGGCGGGGCTCCGTAGCGAAGTCCGGTCTTGCCGTCCGAAGCGCAGGGGATTCGCAGGCAACCTGAGCGTACTCTAGTTACTTGTTTGAGGGCAACTTGGAATTACACAGCTTCAGGTACAACTTCTCATTCTCAAGGGGACTTCCCGGAATCTCTGACAGATAAGTGTCTATTGAAGAAGACTTTTTGAAGAATTTGCCGACAAGCCCGGGGGTCTATTTGATGGTAGACCGCAGGGATCGAATTCTGTACGTCGGCAAAGCGAGTAATCTGAGAAACCGTGTCAGAAGTTACTTTGTCAAGGGGGGAGACGACCGGCCTCGTATACGATATCTCGTCGAGCGCGTTCACAGTATACGAACGATACTTACTCACACTGAAAAAGAAGCTCTCATTCTCGAGAACAACCTTATCAAGGAGCACAGGCCGAAGTATAATGTCAATTTAAGGGACGACAAGTCCTTCTTTTCTCTCAGGCTTAACATGTCCCACCCTTTTCCCAGGCTTACCCTTGTCAGAACTCAGAAAGTCAAACCCGACGGGGAACGCTACTTTGGTCCCTATTCGTCAGCCAGGGATGCCCGGCTTACCTTGAAGCTCATTCAGAAACTTTTCCCGTTGAGGCAATGTACCGACCGGCAGCTAGCTACCTGTACCAGGCCCTGTTTGAATTGTCAGATGAAGCGATGCTTGTGCCCCTGCACCGGAAAGATTACCCCAGATGAGTATGCACGCATGGTGAAAGGGGCAATCTTGTTACTCCAGCGCAAGAGTGAAGAACTGGTAAACAACCTAAAGACTGAGATGTATGAGGCATCCCACCACCTGAGGTTTGAAGAAGCAGGAAGAATTCGGGACCGACTCTCTGCCGTCGAAAGAACATTGGAAGCCCAAAACGTGTCTTTTTTCCACCGAAAGGACCAGGACGTCATAGCCATAATTAATCCCGCGCCAGACCTTTTTGTGGTAGAAATCCTATCTTTTCGCCAAGGCAATCTTCTTTCCGAAGATTCGTTCATAATTCGCAATCCTGCCCTTGAGGAGGAAGAGGTGCTGTCTTCAGCCATCAAACAGTACTACGACTCCGGAAGTTATGTTCCCATGGAGGTACTGCTTTCCGGTCCAGTAGACCAGTCGCCTCTGATAGAGGGCTGGCTGTCGGAAATTCGAGGACACAAGGTCAGTATCAGAGTACCGATGCGTGGCCAAGGTTCCAACCTGATGAGTTTGGCTTTGAAAAACGCCCACAATGTCTTTTTGCGTGAGAGGCACAAAGACACGCTCAAGGAAGCTCTGGCAGCGGTAGCAGTCACCCTTAAATTGCCGTGTCCCCCAGGTACGATAGAAGGATATGACGTCTCAAACACTTCGGGTAGCCGGTCAGTGGGAGTCAAAGTGTGTTTTCGAGATGGTAAGCCGGACAAATCAGCCTATAGAAAATACCTCATGAAAGGGTTCTCTGATCAGGACGATCCAGGAATGATACATCAAACCGTTTACCGCCGGTTGGCTCATATCAACGAAGAACCAGTGCCGGACCTCATGCTCATAGACGGTGGGAAAGCGCAGCTTAATGCGGCTTTAGAAGCGATCAAGCAGAATCTCGCCGGTGGTCTTCCTGCGGTGGCGGCAATGGCTAAGGCCAGAGCAGAAGGAGAGACTGAAAGATTTTACTTGCCGAACAGAAAGAATCCTGTAGTGTTCAAAAGGGGCAACTCAGGGCTCATGCTCCTGATGAGGGTCAGAGACGAAGCTCACAGATTCGCTCACAGTTTTCACTCAAAGCTCAGAAGAGACGCTGCACGTGGCTCTATCCTGGATGAAGTGCCGGGCATTGGTCCCAAAAAACGGCAAATCTTACTGACCGCCTTTGGAAGCCTCAAGCAGTTGCTGGCGGCCGGGGATGAGAATATTGCCGGCGTGCCGGGAATCAGCAAGAAGGATGTTGAGAGAATCCGCTATCATTTCAATGACAAACAAAACCAGGTTGTTCGGTAAATTCCCGGCCGGATTATACGACCGGACATCGTCTATGTGACCATTAAAGGAGTGACTGAACAATGAGAACCGCGAACCCAGCACTAAATGACGAGGCATTTAAGGGCTTCACCGGCCGTGTTGCGGCTGATGAGCCAATGACCATTCAGGGTACAGTCAACAAGACGTTGCTCCTGCTGATATGCGCCTTGCTTACTGCTGGATGGACCTGGAACATCTTTTTACGAACCAACGATCCTGCCAGTGTAATGCCATGGGTAGCCGTCGGGGCCATCGGCGGGTTCATTCTGGCTCTTGTAACCATATTCAAGCAATCATGGGCCCCTGTCACATCCCCCCTATATGCACTCCTTCAAGGTCTGTTCCTCGGTGGTGTGTCCTCTGTGGCGGAATCCCAATATCCCGGTATTGTGATTCAGGCGGTGGGATTGACCTTTGGAACCTGCCTAGCCCTTCTCGTTGCCTACAAATCAGGCCTGATACGAGCGACGGAAAACTTTAAGCTGGGTGTGGTGGCTGCAACCGGCGGAATAGCTCTGGTGTATTTAGCGTCGATCGTCCTGAGCCTGTTTGGAATCAATATGCCGGGTATTTTCGATAATGGATTAATCGGGATCGGCTTCAGCCTTTTCGTCGTGACCATTGCCGCTCTCAACCTGGTCCTGGATTTCGATTTTATAGAATCAGGGTCGAAAAACAATCTGCCCAAATATATGGAATGGTACGGGGCCTTCGGGCTCATGGTCACGCTGATCTGGCTCTACATAGAGATATTGCGCCTGCTCATCAAATTACGAAGCCGAGACTAGAGTGACACTACTCACTCAGTTAATGTCAATTTGTTAAACAGTTTATGTTATTTTGTCTAACAAACGCGTCAATTGCCGTATCTTCAGCCACTCTATTGCCACGCACGTTAGAGAGGGGTACGGTGTCATACCGGTTCTCCATTTCCGAAATGACATTGACGGACAGACTCCGAGGTTTATCCTTTTAGGAATTCAACCCGAGAAGCCTGGCTCCGTTATCCCATAGAATGGCATCAATGGTCGCAGGACGCAGAGGCAACTCGCAAATCCGCCTGGCCTGACCGGCAATGGAGGGAATGTTCGGCCAATCGCTGCCAAACACGAAACGGTCGGCGAATTGTTCCAATTTTGGGAAAATGCCCGGCAACTGCTTTGGCGGGATACCTGAGATATCGACGTAAACTCTTTTGTGGCGCATCAACATCCAGGCAGCCTCCTTGTACCAGAAAGGGCGACCTCCATGACACATTATGATGTCAAGGTCTGGGAAATCCTCTGCAACGTCGTCCAGCAAGAGGGGATTTGCATATCGCACTCTTGTGCCCGGAAATAGCGAAGTGCCGGTATGGAACATGATCGGCACTCCCAGTGCCTGAGCAGCCTCATAAGCAGGGAGTATTCGGGGATCATTCGGATAATAGCGGCCGTATGACGGTAACAGTTTTAGTCCCCGGCAGCCGAGGTCTCTGATGCACCGCTCAGTCTGCAAACCCGCGTCAGTCGGAGAATCCATATCAATTGACCCAAACGGGATGAGGCGAGAAGTATTTCGGCAGAACTGAGCAGTAAATTCGCTTGGAATGACACCCGTAGCAAACGGAGAATACTCGCAGAGAAGCACCCCCTTCTCGACCCCTTCGCTTGCCAAGTAGTCATTGAAGGCCTGGGGAGTGATATTATCCATCAACTCCAGTACATCCGGGCTTAGCACCTCTTTGTAATAGGCTATGAAATGCGGCGTGAGATGCTCGCGCCTACCCATGTGAATATGCAAATCCAAAATCCTCATTACTTGGCCTCGCACGTCAGAGTGGCTGAGAAATGCCGCCGTCTGTTCTAACCCTCCAAAAATGCCAACCCATAAGACCAATCATGGTTCCCGGTAATAGTAACACATGCCATGCGTATAATCTTACGAGAGTGAGATCCCCGACCTCTTGCGGGCCAAACAGGAGTCCTGCAAACAAAGGCCCCATTCCAGGCATCGTTTCTGACAGATTCCTGGCGACTGTCCATGCCCACAATGCCCTGTCATCCCACACGAGCAGGTAACCGGTAAAGTCGACCGACAAGGTACAGACCAACAATGAGATGCCTATGAGCCAGTTTAGGCTTCGTGGTGGAGCGTACGAGCCGGTAAGAACAACCCTCGTCATATGGAGTACGACGAAACCCACCATCGCCTGGCCGCACCAGTAGTGAAGGTTTCGTACAAAAAAACCGTACGACACGATGTGACTGATATACTGTATTGAAGGATATGCTCCGTGACTCGAAGGAATGTAATGGAGCATCAGAAGCACGCCGGTGAACGTTTCCAGCACAAACATCCACAGAGCCAGCCCCCCTAGACACCAGGTGTACTGCACTCTGGCCGACTCTTCCGGAATCAACCGGGGATGGAGATGCACAATGAATTTGGACAAGGACCCTTTGGCCACTAGATCGCCTTTGAGTATTGCATTGAACAAGACTCGCAGAAAATTGCACTCACGGAATAGGAGATGTCCAGATCATTAGATACCGCTACCGGTTTACCTGTGGCTGTCATGAACCAGGCAGCTTTTCTTGGAGGGTCAGCCTATTATTTTCGGCATCTGACAAGTACAAACGCGGCATGGAACGCGATGCAGGTCCACGCGTGACGTTGCCTTGGGAGTCGAACCGGCTTCCATGGCAGGGGCATTCGAACAGCCTAAGATCCGGATTCCAGTTTTGACGGCAGCCCAGGTGCGGACAACGATCGTCAAAGGCAATCAGTTGATCCCCGTCTTGACCCTTCACAAGCCAAACGCCTGCCTCCGGATCGTGCAATGGCACATCAGGTTCCAATTTGGAGAGAACTCCTCTGGAAACCTCTCTCTTTTTCTTTGCGCCGGTATCGAAAAAGGCAAATCTGGCAGCCCCCCAGGCCGCCATTGCAGAAACAACGGCAACCACGCACGACAACGCGTACTTCAAAAAACAGCGCTTAGTCATGGAGGGGGCTCACAGGAAACGGGCTTGAGGATATGATGACAAACCTACGGATCGGCTGGTGGTCAGCCTGCTCCATCGGTCATGATATATGTTTTCAAAAATAGTCTAACAGCCTTGATCAGGGAGCTTCACCGGCTTTTTAGCTGCGCCTTCGGCTTTTCCCAAGGACTTTTCCGCCTCTTCCTTGCTGGGGAATGGCCCCTTGACAATGGATTTGGCGTCCGCTGGTTTCTGGTCCACCACCAACACCTTTCCGGCGGCGTCTTTGACCACATAGAACTCGGCAGCCACTGCCGCCGTGCACAGGGCAAAAGCCACGAGCGCCACTACGATGATAAGCAAACGGATCGGCTTCTCCATGAATCCACCCCTCCTCGATTTAGATTGACCTGCCTTCAGCACGACATTTCGCCCGTAGGATGATCATTTGTCGTAAGGGTGCCACTTTTCTCCAAGCCATGCAAGCACAAAGGCGATCAAAGCCATGGCTACAACAATGGCTGCCATGGTTTCTTTCGAGGTACCGAAGACCTGCCAGAGAGTAATTCTACCGAGATCGGAAAATTTGTAGAAAGGACCCCAGAATGGAAAGCCATAAGCGAAAATCCATACGCCCGCGATCATGCCCAGAAGAAACACAATGCTGTCCAGTTTACCGGATACTACGCCAACCGCAGCCGTGCCCGGGCAATATCCTCCGATGACAAAACCGAGGCCGAACAGAATTCCTCCGACAACTTGAGGCCACAGGTAGGTCTCCAGAAGAGAAAACTCCAGCAGCACCGAGTAGTCGAACAATCCGATCCAACTCAAAAGGATTAAGCCGACCATCGCAGTTGACAACGCGGAAAACATTACTCTTAATACCCGCATGTCCCTGAAATAAAAAATACTGGTAAGATTGCGAGAATCGCCGAACCCTGCCCTTTCCAGCACAAATCCGAAAAAGAAACCTATGACCAATGCAATTACCAGGCTGATCTCGTAACCGAATGCTCCTTGCAGAAACAGAGGACCTGTCATGACCATTCCCTCCTTACGAAGTAAGCTGCGCAAAAGGCTGTGGCGAAGACTACCATCATGAATACCCAGCTACCCACGGCCATCGTGGCCCCGCCGCTCAACGCTTGACCGCTCGTGCATCCCATAGCAAAGCGAGTGCCTATGCCTCCGATGATCCCACCCAGAAAGGCCAGCACCAGCCTGAGAACAACACCCGCATGAGGCCCCCGCCCCACTCCGGGGCGGAACCTTCGAGCGGTAATCACAGCTACAAGCCCTCCGATAAATACACCCAGAACTTCAACAACCATCCAGTTTACGAACGGATGCTTTCCTCCCGGCTTATAAAACTCCTTGAAATATCCGTTGGTCTCGACTGCCTGAGGTGCAACCGAGTGGGCAACAACTGCAGCAGTTCTGGCAACCGCGCCCGAAGCGCCCAATCCTGTTCCCATCAAATAAAAGGTTGCAAGCAAGACCAGGCCGAGGGCCACTCCGGCCACATACGGGTTCCAAAATCCTTGTGCATAATCGGGTGTTTTCATGAGTGAACCGCCTTTCATTGCTGTTAGTAACGGCGAGGTAAAAATGCCACGGATGTTGCCGGGATTGAGTTCAAATCCACGGCCTCGTTTGCGTGATACTGATTAGCGTTTGCTTCTGTAATCTCGGCGGCAGGGACGCCTGCCCTACAACATTTTTTCTCTCACAACGCTACTTTTCTGGTGACGAATCGGTATACCATGTGTAAAACCAGCCTTAGTAAATTTGGTACCAACAGGGGAAAATGATCCCAACTAACGGCTCTTTTCAGGTCCGGCCTCGTTATGGGAATCCTTGGCTCCACCGAGTTTGAGGCCGGCCTCGGTCAAAAGTTTTCCAGGCACGCCCAGAGTCTTTGGCGAAACCTTGTCCGAGACCACATCCTTCCATAGAACCGGCGCCGGGTCATTCACCGGCAACTCCTTCGGACAAACGATCAGCCATCTGGTAGTGAGCTGAAAAATTCCTGCTACAAGCAGCGCGACGACTGCCAATATTACGGTAGCCATAAGTCCGGCCACCACAACTCGGCCCCTTTTATCGTTGTCTGCACTTGATTTCTCATGCTGATTTCCATTGCTTGGGACTCTTTCAGCCAGTGCAACATCCTCTTGGGAGGGGGCCGGTTCTGTCGGTTGATCTTTCAATATCGTGTCGTTGAACTCTTCAGTCATGGTTTACGCACCTTATGATAATGAATTGTAAAAAATCCGTAGGGGTTAAAGCTAAGCAATACTTTCAACAATTTCATGCCGTCCCTGCACGACCTCTATCCACCGGCTTCCAGGAACGTCGGTCAGATCACTGGACCTGATTACAGGACTTGCGGGGGCGTCCCCGAGAATATGATAACCGCTCTGAGACTCATTCCTCCGACCAGAACCAACAGGTCCGCTCCTACGACGAGGTATTTCGGCATTTCTCCGTATTCATAGTATTCAATAATACTGAGCACAAAAGGGACAAAGATGCCCAGAATGACTACCAGGACCCAGAAATAGGGACTGAGGACCCCAGAGATCAGCATCGCTGCAGATATAGCGGCTTCCGTGGACCGAGTCAGAGACATGAAGACGAACAACATCAGTACAAGCGCTTCCACGGCCAGAAAAATTACATGCCCGAGAGCAAAATTCGACAGGGTCCTGATGGTGCTGATATCCATAATAGCGGCTCCTATCATGGCTACTGCCAAACCGGTAGACATTGCCGATGCCAGGAACAGCACCGGCATCATCGGAGTATTCCAAAAGGGAACCCCATTGACCACGGCTATCAGAACCCCTGTGTAAGCGGCAGTAGCCAAGGCCAGAAAGCTTCCAACGATTTCAAGATGCCTAACATACTTGCCGGCCAAACGCCCCACAAAAGAGATTTCGTTCAGAGCAGCGCCGTAGAGCAATGCCACCGGTATGAAAAAAGAGAGTACTATCACGCCCCAAGAAATCATACTGGTGAGGTTGCCCACCAGATAGATCTGCCTCCAAGGCTCCCACAGCCCTGCCTCCAAATCCAGGACCAAGCAGGCCGTTCCTATTGCCACCAGTGGTCCTGCCGCAAGGGAACCGGCCTTTGCCAGAGCTTTCGACCAGTCCGGAGCAAGAAGGTCGCACGCTACTGCGGCAATGAAGGCGCCTGAGCCCGCTCCAGCGAGAAAGAGATATGCCACAATCATCCAACCCCACGCGCTCTCGGCCATGGTCAACTCCTTTTGTAAAATATTTTCGGATGAGTGCCTAGATCAGGCCTCAGGGGCTGAGCCCGGTGCTCCGCTACAAATTTGGATATCTCACTGGTCGGATCATCCAGATCGCCAAACACGCGCACCTGAGTTGGACAAGTCGTCACACAGGCCGGAGTCCCTCCTTCTCTCACCATTTCGATGCAAAACCTGCACTTATCTACTATGCCTTCATGATGTTTGATGATCCTCGCCTTGTAGGGACAGGCCTCCATACAGTACTTGCAACCCACGCACGTCTTCGGATTGACCAGTACAACACCGTCGGAGGTTGTGTAGGTGGCCCCGGTAGGGCACACCCTCTGACACGGGGCATTTTCGCAGTGATTGCACTGTACTGGCACGAACTCAGAGCCAAAAGACGGGAATTTTCCCCTGTCTCGCTGTTTTATCCAGTTGAATGCTTCGTCGAATCTCAGGTCATTCTGATTCTGGCAGGCGACCCGACACGCATGACACCCTATACACTTGGTGGTATCAACTGCAATTGCATACCGTGGCATAATCGAATTCCTTTAATATTTATAGCCTTTAATTGTCCCTGGTAGTGGTTAACCAAAAGGCGAGGACTCCGGCCTCTTTCCCACAAGTAACAAAGTCTTCGCAAAGGCAACTTAGTTAAGTCCTCTCCACTCTCACTATGATTTCGCTGGACATATTGTGACCAAGCACCGGATCAAAATAAGTGGGAAGAAAATCATTGTAGGACACTCCGTATCCGTACCCCGTCTGAAGCTTCCTGGCAAAAACTCCGTAACCGCTGGGCAGAAAGATACAATCGGTATGGATACCTTCCGTCACCCTTGCTCTGGCTCTCCCCTTCCCTACAGACGAGCTTATGGTCATACAATCTCCGTCTTTAATCCCCAAAACCCTAGCCCGGTCGGGATGAATCCAGACTCGCCCCCAATCGTTAATCATCGTTATCTCTTTCAGGTATGGCTGATTTATGGTTCTGGCATGGGTATGATGGCCCTGCTTTCCATGAATAAGACGGAAGGAGTGCAAATCATTCTTGTCAGGCATGACAAGTGGCTCTTCCCATTCCGGCACCACAGGAAGCCCCAGGTCGCGCAGTATTGACGAAGCGAACTCCAGCTTGCCGCTTGGGGTAGCGAACTTTGGCTCACCCGGCCTCCACTCGCCGCCAAGATCAATCACGCCTTCTTTATTGAGCCGTTCTAAAGTCACTCCAAGAGGCGCCAATGATGCACGATTGTACTCTTCCAGCGTGAAATTGAAATACTGACCTATACCAAGATGAGGAGCCATTTCAGCAAGGATCTGGAACAACGGTTTGGTATCGAAAAGAGGTTTAACCACCTGCTGCCTTATGGCCACCTGTTTTGAACTGTAACAATGGTTTGTATGTACAACATCGTCTCTTTCGAGGTAATAAGACTCGGGAAGAATATAGTGGGACAAGGATGCGGTTTCAGAAAGAACGTAGTCAAAACTTACGAGAAGCTCGAGATTTCTGTACCCCTCAATGACCCTGGCTGGATTGGCGTTGGTCCGTAACGGATTATTATGATAGACGAAACCTGCTTTCAATTTTCCGTTCAGGGCCAATTCCGGAATTGCCTGGGAGATACCTATTCCCTTGGGAGTCAGGGGGTAGCGTTCCGAGTCTGTGCTCCCATCTACCATGGGACCGTCAACCTTGGGCGGCTCAGGATATTTTTGAGGATCAAGCTTCCCAAGTTTGACATCTGGTGGGAAATATAGCCCGCCAAGTTGGTTGTAGTTTCCCAGAAGGCCATTGACGCAGGCCACGGCCCTGACCAGTTGAAGGCTGTTCTTGTATTGTGTCCCCATCGCTCCGTGGTATCCTCTGTGGATAACCGCACGGGGAGCCTCGCGAGCCATATCCCCGGCCAGCTTCACAATAACCTCTTTGGGGATTGACGTTATCTCCTCGGCCCAGGCCGGTGTGCAATCTTTTATCTTTTCCGCCCACTCTTCAAAGCCCTCAGTGTAGTTGTTCACAAAATCTTTCTGAAAAATACCCTCTGTGATCATGACATGAGCCATAGCGAGCAAGAGGGCCAGATCGGTTCCAGGTCTGATTCGTATCCAATGATGACCAAGAACCGCTGCCTCACTGTACCTGGGATCAACAACCACCAGCCGGGCCCCTTTGTCGGCTGCTTTGGCCAGATCTTGCAACTGCCGCAACTGCAATCCTGCAGCAGGATTGCGACCGATAAAAAGAACGAACCTGGAATTTTCAAAATCGTGCTCAGGTTTTGCTTTTCCGCTCGTTAGCCACCACCCGATATTGCGAGGAAGAAAACACGTGGCCCCATGTGAAAAAACATTGGGGGACCCCAACGCCCTCATGAAGAGGTAAGTGAGATCTGCATTTCCCTCCGGATACTGAAGCCAAAAGAGCGACGCAGGACCATGTTTTTCAGTAATATCCCTAAGTTTTTCCCCGATTTCCTTGTACGCCTGTTCCCACGATATGGGCTCAAACTTGCCCGGCGCCACTCGTTTGAGTGGGGATTTGATTCGATCCGGGTTGTGAACCTCACGCAACATTGCATGGCCCTTGGCGCAAATTCTGCCCTTGTTATTCCCGGCAATCGGATTTCCTTCGGCCTTCCACACCCCGCCACCCTTTGTGTACACATTTATTGCGCACCAGTTGCCACATGCATCGCAAAGGGTAGGAGTAATCTTGATTTCTTGGGACACCTTTTTCTCGGCTGCTCGCGCGTCAAAACCCAAATAGGATGCGGCGAAAAGAGAAGCTCCACCTGCCGCGGAACCGACGAGGAATTTTCTGCGTGTAATACCGGATTGGTACATGCTCCCTCCTCCGGGTTGGAAGTTGTCTCATATAGTCATATATATGTATATATCTATGTTGTCAAGAAGTTTTTTCCGCCGAAATTGCCGCCGGCATACTGAAAAGGATAAAAATTACAGGACTAAAGGTGGTTATCAGGGATCCTTGGCGTCTATCGAATCCTCGTCACCTGAAATGGTCCCATCCCTTCGGCTCCACATCCTCTGTGCCGCCTCTCGACTTGACTATTTGAATTTTTCGGCCTGGAACAAATTTTCCGATCACTATGAGATCGAGGCCATTTTCGATAGCTTTTCGGCGAACTATTTCAGACATTTCAGCTTTCAGAGCGACGAGCAGGACGTAGTCTTCTCCTCCATTTAACACCCAGTCCATAGGGTCCGAGCCCGCTATGTGAGCGGCCTGGATCAAAGCCTCCCCAACAGGAATATCCTTTTCGTATAGCAACGCGCCGAGGTCTGAATCTCTACATAAGTGAGCCAAATCCGAACTAAGTCCATCCGACACGTCGATGGCTGCAGTGCAGGCATGGGAGGCAGCAAGGAACCGGCCTTCCTTAATGTGAGGCCTGGGCTTGAGGTGAGATTGAATGAGCGGCTGGGCAATTTGGACAGGTAAATCCAGGGAATTGACAAGTGTACTGCAGCCCGCAGCCGACAGCCCCGTAGGCCCGGTCAGCGCAATCACGTCCCCTGCTCTAGCCGTGTTACGCAGAAGCAACTCCTCCTTCGCTACCAGTCCTGTCACGGCCACATTGATAACCAGGTCCGTCTTTGAGTTTGTGGTATCCCCTCCCAAAAGATTGACCTGATAGACGCGAGCCAGCCTGGTCATGCCGGCATAAAAACCTTCCAGCCACTCGACATCCACGTCTTGAGGTATGGCCAGGCTGATAAACGCGTCCCTGGGATTTCCTCCACATGCCGCAATGTCCGAAAGGTTTACGGCTAAAGCTTTTTCGCCAAACACCTCTGGAGGACCCCAGTCCCTCATGAAATGGACACGCTCTACAAGGAGGTCTGTTGTTATGAGGAGATAGTTACTGCCGCCGTCCAGCCCGACCACTGCGCAATCGTCACCTATGCCCTTCACAACCCCTTCGGGCCTGATTGATCCCAGGGGTGCAATGCGTTTTATAAAGCCGAATTCTCCAATGTCCTTGAGCTTCATGGTGAGCTACTCTTTGGTGAGCGGTTGAGCTACGTTTATTTGGCTTTGCTTTGTTCCGGGATTGAAGATTGCTTTGCCTCTTCAGGTTGTGCCCGAACAAATTGATATGCAATCAAATCAGCTTATGCCTTTTCGCAATTATCCCTGTAAGGCCCGAGCCGCCTTTCCTGCCCTCACCTCAATGAGCAGTGAGCGTGTGGCCGCCTCAGGATCCTCCGCGGAAACTACGGCAGTGACGACTGCCACGCAATCAGCGCCGGCCTTGATCACCGTGCGAGCGTTGGATTGTGTCACGCCTCCAATCGCGACGAGCGGCTTGTCAGTCATGGAACGTGCTTTTCTCAGTCCTTCCAAGCCCCATGGAGCTGATATATCTTTCTTGGTAGACGTCAAGAAAACCGGACTTATGGCAAAGTAGTCGGCGTAACGGGCGGTGGTCTCATTAATGTGCCCCGGTTCCTCCACGGAATAACCTATAATCCGATCCGGCCCCAGGATCTTTCTCGCCTCTCTCAGAGGCAGGTCTGCTTGACCGAGGTGAACGCCGTCTGCTTCAAGGGCAAGTGCCACATCGACCCTGTCATTGATTATGAGAGGAACACCTGCCAGACGCAGGACTGCTCGAATTTTCAGCCCTTCATCGAAGAAATCACGGGCTTCAAGGTCTTTTTCTCGAAGTTGAACGACGGAAATTCCTCCATGCGCAGCAGCCTCAACTATGTCAAGCGTGGACCGGCCCTGGGAGAAGGCCCTGTCTGTAACAAGATAAACCTCCCAGGATGCAGGATTTTTCATGCCTCAGTAATCCTTGTGCTCTCTGCCAAGTCTTCAGGCGTAATGGAATACAGCGCGTCGACGGTCTTCACCCAAAAGCTTCCCGGAGCCTTGGCTTCAGCAGCCGCGTTTTGGCCTGCCAATCCGAAAAAGGCCAGGGCGGCGGCGGCGGCTATCACAGCATCTTTTTCCTCGGCAAGAAAAGCTCCCACAATGACGCTTGCTGCACACCCAGTGCCTGTGACATAGCCCATCATCGGATCGCCGCCGGCCACTATGAGTGATCGGCTTCCATCTGTCACCAAATCCCGCTCCCCGGTCACGGCTATGACCGTCCCGAGGGATAGAGCTATGGAACAGGCAGTTTCGACCGCATCTGGAACGTTGTGAACCGAATCAACACCTCGAGTGGATCCTTCTCGACCGGAAAGAGAAAGAACCTCTGAGGCGTTGCAACGAATTACGGTAGGGGGAGTGGATCCTATTATTCTTAGCGCAGTTTCAGTGCGAAGCTTGGTAGCGCCTGCTCCAACCGGATCCAGGACAATTGGCTTGCCTTTTGAAACCGCGATGTGGCAGGCCAGTTGCATTGCTTCGATCCACGTATGAGACAGGGTGCCGATATTTATCACCAGAGAGTTGGAAATGGCTGAAATATCTTCCATTTCTTCCGTGGCATGGGCCATTATGGGCGAGGCCCCCATCGCCAGCAATACATTTGCCGTCGAGTTCATCACCACGTAGTTCGTTATACTGTGGACCACCGGCTTCGAGGCCCGAATCCGGCTCAGGATCTCCCCTGCCCTCTCACCGTAATTGACCATGATTGGCTCCTCCTTGACGATCAGGAAAATCCATACATGCAAGAATCCGTGCGCGGGGAAAATTTTGATAACGTTAAAGCGGTTCCACGGTGACTCGTGATTCGTGCATAACATCCTTAAACGCGGCCGGATCACCCAGCACTTTGCCGATTATATTCACGGCAGACGCAGGAACGATCTCGCCTGGGCTGCTCATGGGAGTCAGTCCGAAAAAAATGCAAAAAGCAGCTCCTGTTGGCCAGTAACCGAGGTCTCCAATTTCTACGACTGATTTGGCGCTGTCGTCCAAGGTAGACTCAACCGGTATGGTGAAGTATATTTCCTCTCCCCATGTGTTGAAAAAGGCCGTGAGCGGCAGAGCGGCAAAAACCTTCCGGGCCGTTAGGGTGTCGTTGAGTTCCGCCGCCATAGACATCTTTCCGATGCTGATCTTGATCTTCATGGCGCAACCTTTCTTTGGGACCAGCTTGGCCTGGTACAGCTACGAAAATGTGGATTCTCAGGTGCTCTCCGATCTGTTTGAGCGTGTATCCATATTTCCGGTGAGCGTCCTAGATAGTCTGGTTTCTCAAGGCTCTTGAATCATGATTAGGAATGACGGGCAAGAGAGACCCTCCCGACTGTAAGATTTCGTTTCTCACCGTGCCAAGTCTTTCATAGCAATTCGGTGTCAATCATTCAAATCCCTTATGCGTGTATGTTTCACCCTGCCACTAATTCTCTTCAAGCAGCATCTTCCCGATCCGGTCAACAATCCGATCTGCCCAATGTGACGGATAGGTAGCTGCAAGGTAGGCCATGCTGTAGTGTCTGAGTCCCCAACGCCACACCATAGCATCTGCTCTGCATTCCAGTTGCTCTTTGTAACGGGACCTGTCTCCCCGAGCCTGAGGCCATTCATCTTCCGGAGGCCTCTCGGAAACGACGTGGCCCAACTCCCGCAGGAAGGCACCTATAAACCGGTCTTCCGGCCAGCCCCGATGCTCCGGATGAATGACGACCGTGTACCTTCGACTACGTGCAGGACCTTCGCTTCTGGTGGTCATGCCCAGAGGCAAGCCGGTGTCCGGGATGACAACCATTGACGCGATTCTGTTTCCTGATAAAAAGAGGTCGAGTATATCGTCAGGGAGAAACGAAAAGGCTTTTTGAACGCGGGCCGAGATGAGTGCCATCACCGCACTATCCTGAAAAGGAACATCAGACCTCAGTTTTTGCCTGAGGTAGATTGGTATCGCATCATTTTTCTCATTCATTTGCTTGTCTCAGCGACTGTTGGCTACGTGTAATAAGATCGATTACTGTTGAGAATTTTTAAATCCGGAAGATAATCTCTACCAAAGATTCGGAAACATTTGTGTCTTGCCTGGGTCGACCTGAGACGGAACGGCAGCACCGTGGCCTGTCCATTTTCTCAGAAGCTCCTGATAATCCTTATTTGAGGGATCCATCGCAATGGCCTGCTGGAGTGTCCTAAGTGCATCGTCCGGTCGGTCGAGAGCGTGCTGAACTTCTGCAAGGATCTCCAGCATGTCCGGGCTGGTTCCGCCGGTAAGGGATGAGGCTTTCTCGGCAAGCCGCAACGCCTGTCCCGGATTCCGTATGGGCGGTTCCGGCGCCAAGGCGCGCAGAAGTCCAAGGGCTCCATAGCCGGGAGCAAAACCTTTGTCCAGTTCGATGGCTTTCTCGAAGTCTTTCAATGCCAGTTCATGTTCACCCAGCTTTCGGTATGCTGTTCCCCTGTCCTTGTACAAGACCGGTGACTGAGGATTCATTTCTATTACCTTGCTGAATTCCTCTACCGCCTTGTCATGTCGCCCCTTACCGCTGTACGCCATTCCCCGATTGTGGTATCCGGACGCGAATTTAGATTCTATCTTCAGCGTCTTGTCGAAATCGTCCAGCGCGCTGTCAAAGTCCTTCTGCCTCAGATAAGCCACCCCTCGATTGTTGTAATACATCGGGTTATTGGAATCCAGGGCAATGGCACGATCAAAATTTTCTACTGCTTTACTATATTCGTGCTTGCCGTTGTAAGCAAACCCTCGATTGTTGTAGTATCGAGCATCATTCGAATTCAAGAGAATGGCCTTATCGAAGTCCTTCATGGCTTCATCATATTGATTCTTACCGTTAAACGCGAAACCTCTTGTGTTGAAGGCTTCGGAGGACGTTGGTTCCAGTTTCACGGCCAGGTCGAGCGCGACGATTGCCTTGTCGTATTCGTTCACGGCATTGTACGCGAATCCAAGTCGGGTGAAGGCTGCTCCGTACGCGGGATCAAGTTTTACTGCTTGCAGCAGGTCTTTTATGGCTGACTGCGGATCTCCCTTTCTGAGATAAACTTCTCCTCTCTTGGCCCATGCACGTGCAGAATTAGCGTTCACTTTTAGGGCATCGGAAAATCGAGCCAGAGCGTCATCAAGATTGCCGGCATCCTCGGCGTCGAGCGCGCTCTTGAAAAGATCCGAGAATTCAAGTGACGCCGGGCAAGCCGGTATCGGCCAAAACGACATCATCAGTGTGCCGATGAGAAAGACAATTTTTTTGATAACAATCATTGTTGCCCCCAAACCGTTGCTGTGATCGTATAATAGTATAGACGAAGGCCGCCGTATTATGCAGAGAATGCTTACCGATATATAGCGAGTACCGACTGTCTGGGCAAGGAGGTTGACATGGATGTTCTTGAAGCAATCCGTACCAGGAGAAGTACACGGGCTTTTCGCGATGACCCTATCCCTAGAGACCTGCTGGAGTCCGTTTTGTCTGATGCGGCACATGCGCCGTCCGCCATCAACATGCAACCATGGGAAGTCCATATCGTCCTTGGAGAGGAAAGAAAAAGACTTTCTCGCCATCTGTTGCGATATTACAGGGAACGGAATTTGACGTGCGGTCCCGGGTCTGTCCAACCATTGCCCGACCGTTTCATTCAAAGGGCAAGAGATTGCGCTATCGGCATGACCCCATTGATCGAGCGAATGGGTTCGGATTTCAAAACATACGTGAACGAAGGCAGCCTGAATTTTTATGGAGCGCCTGCCGTGGCCATGCTGTTTATTGATGAAGCGTTTCCACCGGAGCGTATGGCCGACATCGGCTCTTTTCTTGCCTACCTGGTTTTGGCGGCAGCCGGGCTCGGGCTGTCTTCCTGCCCGATAGGTCTTGTAAGGTCTTACCAGGACGAATTGAGGGACCATCTGAACGTAGCTGAATCAAAAACTCTCGTCGTGTCAATAGCGTTGGGGTGGCCGGAACCCGGAGCATCTGTGAACGAATTCCGCTCAACGAGGGCAGAACTGAGAGAATTCGTAAGATGGATCGAGTGACGCGGGGAATTCAAGAAATCAGTTTGTGTTGCATGGAGAACTCTACTTGGGTATTCTGTAATAGGATTTTCAGGCATCCATGAAGGGTTTTCGTTCATGAGAGGATTTCCCCTGACAGTCACGGGTCCCGTTTTGGGCCCGGGTTGATTGGTCTGAGCCATTGGAGCGGGGCAGGCTGGGGTAATACTTCTTGTGCTCCGTCGGTGGTAACTTTCAGGAATATCTCGGTCATGGCGGTCCAACCTTAATCGTGGTCTTCGCGGTTCGCCCAGGCCGCGAGTTTATCCTGCCCGGCCGATTCAACGAGAATACATCTTTTCGAGGAATATCAGCGAGTTTATTTCCGCGCCTCTCAAAAACCTGACGAATGCCGACAATGCTCGACGCAATTCCGCAAGTCCGTTTTTGCTAAGTCTGAGTCTGTTGGACGCCTCGCGATCCAAGGCTAGTCCACGGCGAGCCAAAGCCATGGTGCTTGGAGAGATAACGAGAGCCTTGTCATCCGAAGTCGGCACACAGCCATAATGACAAGCGCCTCCACAGCTAACGGAGAAAACAGCGTCCAAACCCGAAACCACTTGTTCGCCACACACGGGACACAGGTCAAATCGTGGAGCGTAACCCAGGTAACCGAGCAAGCGAATCTCCTCAAGAAGCAATTGCACTGGGTTGAGATGGGATGAGTCCATACTGTTCAAAAATTCTATCAGGAACTCAAAAAGGTCGGTATCCGGATGTCCTTCAGGCAAGAAAACTGATGCAATCTCAAGGAAATAAGTGGCCCAAGCAACCTTGGATAGATCACCCCTGATGTTCAGAAATCCGCAAACAACGTGGGATTCGTCTATCCATACCAGGTTGTCTTTCTGGCGCAATCTCAGCGCCAGATCAACCACTGAGAGCGGTTCCAGATGGCCGCCAAAGCGGATCCGGCTTTTCTTGGAATTTTTTGCCACCCCAGTCAGCCATCCCAAGTCGCGGCTCAGGAACACCACTAGTTCATCCGCTTCACCACGGTCCTGCTTCTTTAAGATGATCGCTCTTATCAACTCAGCCCTTCTCAATAAAATGATTGTGGCGGTTAGGCCTATATGATTGATCCGGCAATTGTGAACAAGAAGCTCAACCCGAATGGATGCAACACACACAATTAGAGCAATCTTCCACGACAGTTGCCGGATCTAATTTCGCGTACCAGTTCTTCCACGGTAAGGATCGGGTTTTCGAACTCAGTGAAGGCGCGACCGACCTGCTCGAGATAGTGGCAGTCGCTTCCGCCCGTGGATGGCAGATACAGCTTCACAGCCGCCTCCATTGCTCGCTCGTTTTGAATCGGGCCGTTAGACCCGTTATGAGTCTCTATGCCATCCAGACTTTGGATAGAATAAATCTTGTCTCCCAAGGACTCCCATCCTCTAAAAGGGTGTGCGGGCACACAGATTCCTCCTTGGGCATGGACGCTATCCACCACTTTGATAAGATTCAGATAATTGTTTCTGCCCCAGCGATTCCATGAATCGTCCTTCACCCCGTAAACGAGCAGATGTCCCGATTCCGTAGAAACCTCCACACCTCGGAAGATAAGAAAGCCGTTGGGACGCTTGATCCTGTCTACAAGCCAAGAGGCTTGAAGCGAATAGTGCTCTGTGAAGCAGACTCCATCCAGGCCGAGTTGAAAGGCTCGCCGGATCAACTCTTCGGGTTCAAGGTGGTTATCCTGGGAAAACTTGCTATGACAGTGAAGATCTATTCTCATGGTCTTTGTTGAGACCGAAGCCGCAGCATAGTCCGGGATCGACAGGCAATTGTTGCAACGGACATAGACGCGAATTCATCACCGGTCGCCGAACTCCACACGCATTTATTTTGTTGTTCATCACTATACTCTTGTGTACGAAAAGGCAAGGTGCTCCTAAACAAGTCGATTATTGAGCAGTCCGAGAACAGAAAACCTGGGCGCAAACTCCTCTATCAAGAATCGTTTCTGTTTACAGATCCGGTGAAATGGCTTTCTGGTGCCACAAAAAGGCAATCATTGCCAAACCTTATGCCAAGCTTACCCCCAATTGGAAACGTTTTTCTTTTTCTCCCACCAAAATCGAGGTATATTATTCCGTTTACCATTTCAAGTCTGGACAGTGAGGCCGTAAAGCTTCGGCTGCAGGTGAAAACCAAATGAATTTCCTGGATCAAATAGCCGCATACTCGAAGGCGCCGGCATCGGAATTTCTTTTTTGGGTACAAAATGGAATGTTATCGGCATCCCGATAGAGATGGGTCATTCTATTGCCAGAAGGATGCAAACTACATGTGCGAAGAATGTGCGTGCTGCCGCAGCCCCAGAGTTTACTGCCAGTTCCGAACTGCTTGTCTGATCAATCTTCTTACGAGAGAAGGGGAGCTTTCAGCGTGTGGCGACAAGGAATTGAACATGGAGGCTGTGGAGGATGTTGAAAAATCCGTGGTTACCGGATGACAAGAATCCGTTTGATGATTAAGTATAATAATTGACACTGCAAAAACGTGTCATCTCCCAGAGGTACTTAGACTTATATCGGGATTATATAATGACGAAACGAGATTATTACGTGGTTTTGGAAGTAAACAAGGCCGCGACACCGGAAGAACTCAAAAAATCATATCGACAACTGGCCTTACAGTACCACCCGGACCGTAACAAGGGTGACAAGCAAGCTGAAGAGAAATTCAAGGAAGCGGCTGAAGCATACGAAGTACTGAGTGACCCGGAAAAAAGACAGTTGTACGACCGATTCGGTCATGCAGGATTACAGCAGTCCGGTTTTACAGGATTCCGAAATTTCGACGACATTTTTTCTTCTTTTGGAGATATTTTCGAGGAATTTTTCAGCTTTGGGTCAAGGGGTTCGCGTCGGTCCGCAGTGCGCAGGGGGGCGGACCTTGGTTACGAGCTGAGCATCGATTTTTTGGATGCTGCTTTCGGTAAAGAAACTGAGATAGAAATTGCCAAGCACGAATTGTGTGATGGATGCTACGGAATAGGGACCAAAGAGGGAACTCGGCCGGCGGCGTGCACGACTTGTGGGGGACGGGGTCAAGTGACGCGATCCCAAGGTTTTTTCTCAATCAGTACAACATGCCCCACGTGTCAAGGCAGCGGCACCGTAATTACTAATCCATGCGAAAAATGTCATGGTGTAGGAAGGGTGCTTGTAACCAAGAAACTCTCCCTCAAAATTCCTGCCGGCGTGGAAACCGGGTCCCGACTTCGTCTTCAAGGCGAGGGTGAACCGGGCGATCCGGATGCGCCTCCAGGCGACCTGTACGTGATTCTCCATGTCAAGGAACACGAAATCTTCCACCGTCAGAACTCCGATGTGGTGGTCCACGTCCCTATGACGTACAGCCAGGCGGCCCTTGGAGGCGAAATAGAAATACCGACTCTGGAAGGTCCGGAACAATTCCACATTCCCACTGGAACTCAGTCCGGTCAGGATTTCCGAATTGCCAACAAAGGAATGCCTCATATAAGAGGTCGCGGACGAGGAAGCCTTATCGTAGTCGTTTACATAGAGACACCAACCCGGCTGAGTAAGGAAGAGGAAAACATACTCCGCCGTCTTGCCGAACTTGAAGGAACAAAGGTCACTCCCCAAAAAAGGCGTTTCTTTTTAAGGGAGAAATAGAGCAGGCCTTCTGATCAAAGAAAAAAAATTAAAAAAATGAATTCAGATAGAATTGTCGTGCTCGGGGTGGGAAATATACTTCTTCGCGATGAAGGAGTAGGGGTTCGAGTCTTGGAAGAATTACGCGACCGGTATTCGTTTCCAGAAAATGTCCGGCTGGTCGATGGTGGAACGCAGGGGCTGTGGTTAATGGCCACTCTCCAGGAGGCCGATCGACTCATTGTAATTGATGCCGTCCTCGGTCGCGGTAAACCCGGGACTATCTATCGCCTGGAAAGAGATGATCTTCCAAAGGGCTTGCGATCAAAACAGTCCGCTCATGATAGCGATCTCGTCGAAGCCCTGAATCTTTGCTCACTTATGGGGATGGGCCCCCAATCGGTTGTGGTAGTAGGTGTTGAACCGGAAAACATTCAACCTTTCGGCCTTGAGTTGACGGAGACAATCGGCGGCAAGATCGAAGAACTTATTCTCAATGTGCTCAGTGAGTTGCGAAATCTGGGAGTGGAACCAAGAAAAAGTTTGGGTAGTAGTGGGTCTGTGTTAAGGTGATGTATTGCCTAACGGCATGGGCCTGCCGGAGTTTTCGGCGTTCCCTGGGCTTCATATTTTCTCCCGGGAGGCTTGACTATGAGGAATAGAGGAAGAGTCATTGGTTGCCTGTTGTTGAGCATTGCGCTCATAGCCGCTTTCACTCTTGGATACGCAGCGACCAAAATGCCGGAACAGGATATCACCATTTATTCCACAGAAGTTATCAAGGAACCCAAAAAGGGACCGGTAACTTTTCCTCACGTCAAGCACAAGGCACTGAAGTGCATCGATTGTCACCATGAATACAAAGATGGAAAGAATGTGTGGTTAGAAGGGCAGGAAGTGAAAAAATGTCAAGCGTGCCACTCTCGAGAAGCTCCAGTGAGCCGCAAGTTGGAAACAGAGGGTAAAGTCGTCAAGATTGATACAGTCTTTCATGACCAGTGCGTCAAATGCCACAAGAAGATGAAGGAAGAAAAGAAACCCTCCGGGCCCACGGCCTGCACGAAATGTCACCCTAAGACAGCCGCAGGAAGCGACGACAAGAAAGAGAACTCCAAATAGGCTTCCCTGATTGGTCGGAAAAATATCAATGAGAGCCTCCTGCCGTAGTAGGGGGCTTTTTCGTTTCGGATTCTTCTAACCTCAACTCGACCTACGATGTAAAAAAGTAAATTGCCGCTCCCTTTTTCGCAGTTTGTCATAAGAAAATTTGGTCGCACCAGGAACGCCTATAAACGCCGGTACAATTTTTCTCCGGCGTTAAGACGTGCTTAAGGAGATCCGGTCTTCTGGTTACAGATACTCCAAGATTGAGGTAACAGGTACTCATTCATTGACGGACAAGTTGGGTAACGAGTCTGAGTAAGAGGTTGTTCAGGCTCGGTATGAACGAGCAACCGTCGATATTATACGGAGACGTTCATTGAACGAGAAGGTTCCCTGAGCTAATCTCAAGTATATATCGTCTAAACTACTTTGAGGAACCAGCCATAACCGGCATTTCAACAGATTCATTGGAAATGGGAGCCCCCTCATGGCCAGAACTCAGCATATATAGAATGAGAAGGGGAAGCTACTTCGTCCGTAGCTATGTTTCCGATGGGCATGGACGGTACTTTTTTTCTGTGCCGGAGTGTGAAAGAGGTTATAGTGTATATCAGTGGAACAGGGGTGCAATTTTTCCTACAACTGGTTCGCGTTGGTTGATGTCCAGGGATAGAGGGACGGCAGATGAAACAGTTGCTGAGGGTCCTCGGGGTCGTGCTGATTGTCTTTGTGGGGTATGGAGTGTCGTGTGCCCAGTCATCCCGTGAAGGCTGGGGGATGTACAACAACGCCCGAAAGATGGGGGAACAGGCTAAGTCGAAGGAAGACTTTCTCAAGGCTAAGGATAAGTTCCAGCAGGCGCTGAAGATTTTTGAGCAGTCCAACGATCAGAAGGGAATAGCTAGGACTCTCCATTCTATAGCATTTATTGAAGATAAGTTCGGGAATTATGCCAAGGCCTTGGAGTACTACGAGAAGTCGCTGCCCATATTCAGGAAGATCGGCGATGTGAAGGGCGAGGGCGTGACCCTGAACAACATCGGCTTGGTTTACAACTCCTGGGGTCAGTATTCCAAGGCCCTGGAGTATTACGAGAAGGCCTTGGAAATAATGAGGCGACTTGGTGATGCACAACAAGAGGGAGCGATTCTTAACAACATTGCTGAGGCCTATGACGCTGCAGGTAACACCGTCAAAGCACTCGTGTACTATGAGGAGTGCTTGACGATTCAGAGCAAGTTGGGGGATGTCCAGGGTCAGGAAGTTACACTTGAAAAGATTGCCGAACTCTACGAGAGGTTGCACCAGTATACAAGAGCGTTGGAATCTTATGAGAAGGTGCTCGAAATAAAAAAGAAGACAGGAGACGTATTCGGTAAGGGTGGTGCCCTCGGCAGCATTGCTCGCTTGTATAGGTCTTCAGGTAAAGACGAAAAGGCTTCGGAATTTTTTGAAAAGGCTCTCAAGTCATATGAGGAGGCTCGCCTCATAGCAGAGAAGAATGGAGATAATAAGCTTGAGAGCCTAGCCGTGAACCAGATTGCTACGGTGTACAAAGACTTGGGATATCATGAAAAGGCATTGGAACACTATGAGATGCTCCTGCAACTGGTACAGAAGGATGGGGACCTTCGGCGGGAGTCATTTATCCTCAAGGAAATTGGCTCAGTCTATGTTTCCTTGGGCGACCATGAGAAGGCTGCGGAGTTTTTTCAGAAGTCCAAAGGTGTGATGAAATCTAAACGGGTAAAAAAGAAAGGCGGAGAAGTCAAAACCAAGGCGAGCATCTTCATGGATACAGGGTCTTCTCATAAGGCCAAGAGCAACTATGCTGAGGCTTTGGCCTTTTATGAGAATGCATTGGAAATAACAAGAAAAGATGGAGATCTCAAACAGGAAGGGAAAGCTCTCAACCTGATTGGAACTGTGTACCAAGCCCTGGGCCAGTATGCCAAAGCTCAGGAGTTTTATGAAAAATCACGGGAAATAAGCAAGGAGATTAGAGATGTCGCCGGCGAGGGAACCGCCCTCAACAACATTGCAATGACCTATGAAGCAATGGGACGTTATTCTGACGCCTTAAAGTTTCTGGAAAATTCGTTGGCAATGAGCAGGAGGGTTTCGGATGTTTCCGGCGAGGCAAGTACCCTCAACAACATTGGTCTTGTCTATACATTATTGGGCCAGTACGCCACAGCTTTGGCGTTTTATGACAAATCACTCGGCATAAACCAGAACCTCGGAAATATTGATGGCGAGGCGACTACTCTCATCAACATTGGGGCGGTCCACAGAAGGTGGGGTCAGTATGCAAAGGCGTTGGAGTTTTATCAGAGAGCACTGGGGAAGACACAAGAGGCCGGAAACATCGCCCACGAGGCAGGCACACTCAACAACATAGCAGAGTTGTATGGATCCTTGGGCTATTATGCTAAGGCGCTCGAATATAGCGAGAAGTCCCTGGGGATGACAAGGATATCAGGAGATCTTCGACAACAGGGAGTGGGTATTTTGGGCATTGCCAACGTGCATATGGCCATGGGTAAGTACGACGATGCTCTTGCCGGCTTTGAAAAGACCCTTGAGATGTACGCCAGAATGGAGGTTCCCACGGACGAGGTCAAAGATTCTATCGGCCAAGCATATCTGGAAATGGGCGACCTTACCAGAGCCGAGGTTTTTTTTAAAGAGGCCAGCTACAATTCGTCCCTGGGTATGCTCTCACTCCGCAAATCCGACTTCAAACAGGCTCAAACCCACTACGAGAAGGTCCTGAAAAAGGCTGAGGAGAATCGCAACTCGAACAACCTCTTCACGGCGTACACGGGTCTTGGCCGTGTGTACGATTCTCTTCAAGACTATCCGAAGGCCGAGGAGTATTACCGAAAGGCCGTGAACGGGGTCGAAGAGATGCGGTCAGGTCTCGGGCCCTCTGAACGGGAAAACTTTTTCACAGTAAAGACCAAAGGATTCTACCGTACGGACCCGTACAAAGGCCTTGCCCGGGTGTTATCCAAGCTGAACCGACCTGTGGAGGCCCTGAAGCAGTCGGAGTACACCAAGGCACGGCTCTTTTCTGAAGCCCTGTCAAGAAGGATGGAAGGTACCAGGATTGATGTTTCCCGAGATATTCTGGAAAAAGACTCCTCGCTGAACGACCAACTGGCAGCCCTGACCAAGAACCTGCAACAGGCATACGACAAGAATAACAAAGAAGTGATCTCAGTCCTCGAACCCCAGGTGAAGGACATGAAGGCCAAGCTGGCCGCTCACGTTGACATGCTTCGCAAGCAGTACCCGCTCTTTGCAGCAACCCGGTATCCTCAGCCGATGGATCTGACGCAAACGGCAGTGAGGGACGACGAGTGGGTGCTCGAGTATGACGTGACCGATTCGGGTGTACTCATCTACCTCACGAAGGCCAAGACCCTGGTGAAGGGTCTGTTCAAGCCCGTGACCAAGAAAGATCTGGAGGAGCTTGTCCGTAAGGTGAGGGAACCTCTGGAGGTGATTCCTGGAAAGGACAAGGTCTCCGACAAGCTGAAGACTTTCGATCTTGTTGCTGCCAAACGCCTCTCAGATCTGCTGCTGGCAGACATTCTTCCGGATCTTCCCAAAGGTGCTCCGGTAATCATTGTGCCGGATGATTGCCTCGGCATTGTTCCCTTTGAAATGTTAGTGCTCAACTCTGGAGGTGAGATCAAGACGGACCGCCAGGTACCGTATACTTCCGGTGTCGAGTTCTTCGGTGATCGTAACTCTCTTAGCTACTACCAGTCCATTACAGCCCTTACCCTTGCACGTACTTTAGGGAAACAGAAGAAGACGCAAGAGAAGCTTCTTGTGATAGCCGACCCGGTTTTTCAGATGAAGGATGCCCGAGCCCAGGAGAGGAGGTCTTCAACGAAACTCGCCGGGGTTGAGGCGAGGCTGTATGAAGATCTCATGGCTTCGGTGGAGGAGGGCAAGGTCGGTGGACTCAGGTTCTCCAGACTGCCGTTGACTGGGGATCTGGCTGATGATCTCAACAAGTCGTTCAAGGGTTCTTGCACCCTGTACACAGGACTGAAGGCGAATAAGGACACCTTTATGAAAGAGATAGTCCCTAGTCTTAGCGATTATAGCAAGGTTGTGTTTGCGACCCACGGATACGCCGGGAAGGGCTTACCGGGGATCAATGAACCGGTGATCGTATTTAGCCTTGTTCCGCCGGGCACAGACGGGTACCTGCGCATGTCAGAGGTGATGGGCCTGCAGATGAATGCGGACATGGTGGCGCTCACGGCATGCCAGACAGGCCTCGGGAAAGAACTTTCCGGTGAGGGAGTAATGGGCATGGGTCGTGCCTTCCAGTTTGCGGGAGCAAAATCAGTCTTGATGAGTCTCTGGTCCGTTTCGGAGAAATCGTCAACCTCCATGGTTGAGAGCTTCTTTAGGAACCTGAAGGAGGGCAAGAGTAAGCTGGAAGCCTTGAAACTAGCCCGTGAAGAGATCCGCAAGCAGGGGTTCGACCATCCCTTCTTCTGGGCACCGTTTATCCTGGTGGGTGAGGTGAACTGATGTCGGCCAATGCTTATGTAAAAAACATTTCGGAGAGGGTCTGCTATGTGTTCTTTTCAATAATTTTTCTCCTTTCCGGATCATTGGCAAACGCCTTTGCTGAAGATTGCTCCCGTGCCAGAGAGTTGTATACACGCGGCACAAAACTGCTTAACTACGAGGAACGCAAGGCCGTCTTCCAGAAGGCGGTTGATCTATGCCCATCCTATGCCGAAGCGCACTGTAACCTGGCAGATGCCCTGGAAAACCAGGGAGTACTCAAGAAGCACTTTGATGAAAAGAGTCTGAGTCAGGGCAATGCCCTGCTGGACGAGGCAGTGAAACATTACCAGAAGGCAATTGAACTGAAGAACAGCATGTACCAGCCCCATCTGGGACTGGCGGAAATCTACCTCGGACAGGCCAGGTATGCGCTGGCTGCCGAGGAATTCAAGAAGGTTTGCGATCTTGATCCTGGTAATGAAAGAGCCCGATCGACTCTGGAGAGGATAAAAGAAATCTTGTCAAGAGAACCGCAGCACGGATTGAGGAAATCGGATGACATCATCACTCGAGCCAAGGATTCCCACCAAGCCCCTGATGACAGGACCATGGGAGTAGAAGACCATACCGTACGGGACAGGGAGAGTTTTGAAAACATTCTGTTTGCAGGATGGTCCGCCCAAATCGCTCCAGGGGAACCGACCGAGCAGGTGGACGAGATAGGCGAGGCCCTATCATCGCCGGCCTTGGCCGGGTTCGATTTCGTGGTGGAAGGGCATACGAACATAGTCGGTTCGTTTGATAAGAATATGAATCTGTCCTGGGATCGGTCAAGCTCGGTGAAAAACTATCTCGTGAAAAAGTTCCGAATAGATCCGGGTAGGTTGGTAGTGCAGGGGTTCGGGTACACGAGGCCCAAAGTGTCTCCTGACAACGACCCCAGGAACAGACGGGTCGAAATAGTGTTTCTGCAAAAGAACGCCGGAAAGTGAAAGGACTGAAAGATGGGCAATAGTCTGCTGTGCCGATTTCACACTGGAACCGTGAAAAGCTTCGCACTTACCCTCGGAGTGCTGCTTGTACTTGCCGCTGCATCCCCGCTCCGTGCTGCTTCACAGGCCAAAGGTGAACTCTATGCGGTTGTAGTGGGGCTGACCAAATTCCAGGACCCAGAAATCCGACCGCTCACGGTCTCCGACAAGGACGCGAGGGACTTTCACGCTTTTCTCGAAGAACAGAAACGCCTGTTCTCGAAGGTTCACCTGTCCCTCTTCGTGAACGAGCAAGCGACCCGGGACAATGTGACGAAGGCGCTCAGAGACGGACTGAAAGCAGCCGGCAAAGACGATTTCGTGGTGATATACCTGTCGGGGCATGGCGCGGCCGACCCAAAAAGACCGGACGAGTACTACTTCATCACCCACGACACCAAGGCGAACAACCTCTACGGCACCGCGGTCTGGATGAACCAAAAGGCCCTGTTCGCCGGTGTTGATTCGGACCGGGTGCTGCTTTGTCCGATGCGTGCCATTCAGGGGGATTCAGCCCAGGCCTCGAAAAGGCGATTGCCAAGGAAGCCGGCACATTCTTTTCACTTTTTCAGGATCTCAAGGGTCGTGTAGCGTTGGCGTCCAGCCGGCCTGACGAGAAATCTTATGAGGACCAAAGATTCGGCAACAGCATATTCACCCATTTCCTAATCAAAGGGCTTAGAGGGGAGGCGGCCAGAGATTCGCCAGACGGCAACGTCACTGC
>JAPLJK010000037.1:0-20820 GCA_026388625.1 Deltaproteobacteria bacterium
CGGGAGAAGTGATTCCTCTGTGATTCAAGAAGCTATTTTTGGCGTTGGGCAGACACAAGCAGTTCAGTTACCTCTGAATGGCCACGGTCAGTTGCTAATTTAAGGGCCGTCCTGCCTTCTCTGTCTTTGGCCTTTACATCAGCCCCAGCTTCAAGCAACACCTCCACCATTGATACATGTCCCAGACCGGCTGCCAACATCAAAGCCGTCCCTCCACTGGCTGACTTTGCATTCACGTCGGCTCCAGAACGCAGGAGTACATTCACTGAATCGGCGTTAGCCGCTACTGCAGCCTCCATCAATGCGGTGCTGCTTTCTCTACTCTTGGCGTTTGCGTCCGCGCCATTCTCAAGGAGCAATTTGATGGTCTCCGGGCTTCTCGCCCGAGCAGCGGTCATCAGCATGGTCCCCCCATTTGGCAGCTTGACGTTGACATCAGCGCCTCTACTGACAAGCAATCTTGCCGCATCCGAATTCCCGTTCGAACACGCAAGCAACAAGGGTGTGTAGCCTGTGGTGTTCTTGGGTTTGAGATCAGCTCCTCGATCCAAAAGGAGTCTTATCATGTCGAATCGTCCATTGAACGCGGCCTGCATGAGAGGAGTCATTCCATCCTTGTCTCCGGCGTTGACATTAGCCCCCTGCTTCAAGAGTTCCTCCACCACTTCCTTGTTGCCCCCGAGACAGGCTGCCATAAGGGGAGTGGTGCCTTGCCCGTTCTTGGAATCAACCTGAGCCCCGCGTGATAGGAGGAGCTTTACGATCTCTACGCTGCCTTTCGCCGACGCCACCAGCAAGGCGGTGTCTCCATCTTTAGCTTTGGAGTTCACATCAACGCCCCGTTCCGCAAGGATCTTGGCTACATCGGATGACCCGGCGGCGCTGGCGAGCATTAACCCTGTCAGTTGATCCTCAGTTTTAGCCTTGTCATCCGCTCCATTCTGCAAGAGAAGATCCACGAGGTCTCTTTTCCCACTGCTGCAAGCAGCAAGAAAAGGCGTCATCCCGTCTTGCGTTCTGACATTCACGACAGCGCCCTTGGACAGAAGCAATTTTACCAAATCCGTCCGACCCATTCCGCAGGCCATAATCAGCGCAGTGGCGCCATCCTTTCCCTGAGCTTGGATGTCGGCTCCACAATCGACCAAGGCTTTCACTGCATTCACACGGCCTCCAGCGCAAGCTGCCATGAGAGGGGTAAGACCACCCTCACTGGGAGAATTAATGTTCGCTCCCCTTCCGTACAGATACCGTATGCCATCTGAGTCGTCCGACGAGGCCGCGGCCATTACGGGAGAGTAGCCCTGACTATTTCGAGCATTGACATCAGCGCCTTTTTCGACCAGCACTTTTAGCAGTGATGTCCTGTTGCTAGCAGCCGCCAATATGAGGGGAGTGTCGTTGTTCAGGTCCCGTGCGTTGACGTCTGCTCCGTTGATGATCAGCAAGTCCACCAAGCCTTTGCCTTCATTGGATGCCGCGAGCATCAAGGCTGTCTGTCCTTTGCGGGAAACGGAATCTACGTATGCGCCCTTCTCAAGGAGAAGCTTTGCCACCTTGAAATGGCCTGCCGTAACAGCATTCATGAGGGGGGTATGCCCGTCCGAGTCCTTCACGTCCACGTATGCTCCTTCACTCAGGAATCGCTTGACTGTTGCAACATCTCCCCGGGACGCAGCGTCCATCGCAGATGAAGCGGTATCTTGACCATAGCTGCCTGGACTCAGTAAGGGCAAGGCGACAAAAACAACGGCTCCTGCAATACCTCCGAGACCTCCGGCAAGAGCAGCCTTGCCTGACTGTAACTGTCCTGATTTATTGCACAGAATAGTTGCCAGAAAACCGCCCACCAAGGCCCAGATCAAAATTCTCAGTATGTCTTCAGGGCTGACGAAGTTCACAAGTTGCACAACGAAACCTGCGAGAATCCCCATGAGCAAGCCGGTCAGAAGTCCGAAAAAAATGTTTTTCAGCAAAGAGCGCAGGCCGAAACGAGAACTCTGGTATAAGGATGCAATAATTCCATAGCCAATACCGAGGAGGCTGGACATTACAATAGTTGAGACAATATCGGGGACTGTGTTCAACCAATTCAACCGAGCTGAAAAATCGAGAACTTTATACGCGATGGCACCTCCGGCAGCCCCGATGAGAGCCACCAGGCCGATTGTGAGACCGGAGCCCAAGTGACCCCCCATCCGCGCCAGGAATGATTGTTTGGTCTTTTCCGGTGTGGCATCAATCTTGTAGTTTCCTGTGATCAATTCCTTGAATATGGCCCTGGTTTCTTCGTCGGACAGGTTATATTTCTTTTTTATGTCGGCGCTGCCCATGCCGTTCTGGATGTCGCGGACTACGTCTTCTTTCCGAAACTTCCGTCTTGCCATGCCTACACCTCTTCTCCCGTCCTATTCACAACACGAACGCGGATTCAGTAAGTCTCCTGTTAAGGGAGGGCTGAGACCATCGGCCGGTCCCGCTTATGCAAATTCGCCAAACTGTCGCTAAAAGATAGCCGGCAGGGACGCCGGGCACTACCAAGACAATTTGTCGACTTCGATTGTAGAATGATAACAGAGATCTTACTCCCAGCGAGCTTCATAATCCACAGAATGGAGACATAGCCCTCTTGCCGGGGCTGTAGGGCCGGACTTGGAACGATCACATGAAATGAGTATGCCATGAAAGTCGTCGGGACTAATTTTTGCCCTTCCCACTAGAACTAGAGTCCCAACCAGAGAACGGACCATGTACCTCAAGAACCCGGTTCCTCGAATCGTAAACAGCAAGATACCCGGCGGGACGCCTTCGGACCACGCGGCTTCGAATATTTCTCTGACAGTGGAAGAAGTCCCATCCGTCGGCGATCCGAATGCAGCGAAATCATGGCTTCCTTTTAGATGGTCCGCGGCATCGTTCAGTCCCTTGATATCCAACCGCTGTGGAACGTGCCACGAATACAGACGCCCCAGAGGCGACCGGAGAGGCTTATTCAATATCGTGTACATATAGGTCTTGGACTTGGCCGAAAACCTGGCGTGAAAATCGTCATCGTTTGGTTGAAGGCTGGTTATTGTAATGTCGGGAGGCAAGAGTGCGTTGCAGGCTCTTTGGAGATCCGCTGCCGAGTGAGGCCAGTCTGCAAAAAAATGGGCCACTTGACCTACCGCGTGAACCCCCGCATCGGTACGGCCTGCCCCATGCACGCGGGTTGGACGTCGCAGGATGCGTCCCAAGGCATCTTCCATCCTCCCCTGAATCGTGAGCACCCCCCTTTGTACCTGCCAGCCGTGGTATAGAGTCCCGTCGTATTCCACGACTACTTTGTAATTCATGATGGGGAATCCACAAGGCTCAGAAAATACTTGTGAAAGCGTGGATCATTGGTGAGTTCCGGATGAAACGAAGTGGCGATAAGTCGGCCCTGACGCACGGCTACTACCCTGCCGTCTTTGAGGCGGCACAGTACTTCGATTCGCGGCCCGATTTCAGTTATTACCGGGGCCCGGATAAACACCCCGTGAAATGGACCGCCTTCCAGCCCCTTGATGTCAATGTCTTCCTCGAAGCTGTCTACCTGCCGGCCAAAGGCGTTCCTTTGGACAACCATGTCCAGTATGCCCAGAATCGGCTGGTCCGCTCCCACGTCCTTAGCCATGAACACAAGACCTGCGCAGGTTCCCCAAACCGGGATACTTCCGGCAATTTCTCTCAACGGCTCTGTAAGGCGGTATGTGTTTGAAAGCTTTCCAAGGGTTGTGCTCTCACCGCCAGGAATTATGAGACCAGAAAGGCCTTGGAGATGTTCCGGCAGCCTTACTTCCCGCGGTTCGACTCCTAGACGCCTGAGGACCAGGCAATGTTCGTAGAAATCGCCCTGAAGGGCCAGAACCCCGATCAACATCGCCATTTTACCAACCGCGAACGGCAAGGCGGGCGTTTTCCGGCAATTCTGAGACTCCGATACCAACCATCGCCTCTCCCAAACCCTTGCTCACTTCAGCTAGTATGGCGGGATCATTGTAATGGGTTACCGCTTCGACAATAGCTTTTGCCCTCAGGGCGGGATTTCCGCTCTTAAAAATCCCCGAGCCGACGAACACACCATCCACTCCCAATTGCATCATCATGGCTGCGTCAGCGGGAGTTGCCACACCGCCTGCCGCAAAATTGACGACCGGGAGCCAGCCCTTTTCGGCCGTTTCCTGGACCAGATCAAGAGGGGCGCCTATCTCCTTGGCATACGCCGGCAGCTCATCGGGACGCAGCCCAGAGAGTCGTCGGATTTCGCCCATGACCGCGCGTGCGTGCCGCACAGCCTCCACCACATCGCCTGTTCCTGCTTCACCTTTTGTTCGTATCATCGCCGCGCCTTCTCCAATACGCCTTAAAGCTTCACCGAGGTTGCGACACCCGCACACAAAAGGAACTTTGAAAAGTCTCTTGTCTATATGATGCTCTTCGTCCGCCGGAGTCAGAACCTCACTTTCATCTATATAATCCACTCCGATGGCTTCGAGTATCTGGGCTTCCACAAAGTGGCCTATTCGACACTTTGCCATGACTGGAATAGTGACTGCGTTCATTATCTCCAGTATAAGGCCCGGATCGCTCATACGGGCTACTCCCCCTTGGGCCCGAATGTCCGCGGGCACCCGCTCCAGGGCCATCACTGCACACGCACCCGCATCCTCCGCTATCCGGGCATGTTCCGGAGTCACCACATCCATTATCACCCCGCCCTTCAGCATCTGGGCGTGCCCACGTTTCACCGTCTCTGTGCCGGTTTCCATCTACTGTCTCCCCAATTCTGATCGGCTATGAACATGAATATCCCCGCATGAAGGGGACCGATAATGTAGTATATCACTTTAACAGGACACGTGAATTGATTCAAATGAAAGAAGCTCTCATGAGTTTCCGATTGCGGAATTGTAAGGGCCGCCGATTATGGATGGTAAGCATGATGGCGGTGCTCGTCCTCGTCCGAAACATAATTTGGAACCACTTCATCGACATCCGGTTTTTCAGATCGACCTTTCCTCTCCCACAGCCTTCTCCTGGCACGACTAGCCTTTATTCTGCGTGAGCCGTGGCCGCGGTCCTCCTGAGAAGGAATGGGCTTGCCTGTCATTTCCCCGTAAATGGCATTAAGTATTTCCTGGAGGCTGTTAAAAACTGTCTCAACTACAGCGGGATCAAGCTGTAAGTCTCCTACCGGAGTCCTCCCTTTTTCCACAGTTTCTTCCGCAATATTGTAGGCTGCCAACACGCTCCTGACTATGTTGTTCTTCCGGTGAATTTCACGCCATGCGATCCAGGAAGCAAACAGGGAAATCATGCCGAAGAGAACACAAAGTACGAACACGATTACATTAAAGTACCTTATAGTTATGTCCAGCAAGTTCATGGTTTCCATGTAAAAACTCCTCTACGGAATAGACGACATGAAATTGCCCATCAGATAACGTCTGACTCCTACCAGGAATGAAGTGTAGCGTCAACGGAAATGAAGACAATGAGCAGGGGTTCGGTATGGTTGACTTCGCACCGACCTGCGAGCCGATCATTGAGAACCGTCGAGCGCAAACTCTTAGGGCCGGGGCCGCGGAATCACTTAGCCAGGTAGACAATAGGAGAGGCAAGCCTTTGTGAGGAAAAACCGCCCCTCCACCAATAGGACCATTGACCGAGTGGGTTATTTCTTCTGGGCCTCGACTTTCTCAATTTCTTCCGAGACGAACTTCCTGAAAGACTCATCCGCGGCCATGAGAGCCGCCATGTCAGCTTCAAGGTTGGAGGGTTCTATTTTGCAGATCCAGCCCTGACCGTACGGGTCTTCATTGATTTTTTCCGGCTCATCTTCAAGAACCTGGTTGACCTCGGCAACAACTCCTGAAACCACTGCATAAATTCTGCCGACCCATTTACCCGACTCAATTGATCCGTAGGGCTTTCCCTGGGTGAGTCCGTCGCCCTCCTGGGGAAGATCGACAAAGGTAATTTCCCCTGCCTGTTTTGATATAAACTCAGTGGCTCCAGTAACTATAAAATCGCCGTCCTTTTTTGCCCAATAATGATTCTGTTCATATCTAAGGTCATCAGGAAACACGTAACCTTCATATTCCATATCAACCTCCTATCAGCCTCACAGATGCCATTACACAGTTTCATGCGCCAGTGATATCTCGTATCCGGTTCAGCCTTCGACTATCTTCAGAACGGTGGAAGGCTTCACACGGTTCATCTTGAACCCCAATTCCTCGGAAGACAGACCCAAGGCCAGACCGAGGACTTGCGGATAGTAAACCACAGGAACCTTAAGGTCAAGAGCAGCCTTCTTGGCTATCTTTTTCTGCTGGCCCTCATACATCACGTTGCAGAAAGGGCACACCAGGACGAGCGCATGTGCGGCGGTCTGCGCCACGTCTTTCAATTTTTTTGTTGCCAATGCATTGGCGGTATCTTCCGACATCCCCAGAACGCCCCCGCCACAACAGTCTTTCAGTGATGGATAATCCACTACTTCAGCCCCTGTGGCAAGAATCAATTCAGCTAAAGTAACGGGGACTTCGGGCGAGTCGAAACCTGCCGTAAGCTCTGATGGCTTTAGGTAATGGCACCCATAGTGTGGGGCCAAAATCACACCAGCCAGGGGCCGCTTAACCGCGGTCCTGATAGCGTCAACACCTATCTCTTCCCACAGAAGACGCATGTAGTGTCGCACTCGGACGGGCCCTTCATATCTCAACCCAATAGAAGCCAGACGAGTGTTGACCTCTTCTTTTAACTCCGGTCGGCTCTCGAGCACGTGTGCTACCTCGGTAAGGGTGCCCACACAGGCATTACAGAGCCCGCAGACTTCGAGCCCCTCCCTTTCTGCAAGTGCCAGATTGCGGGCCGCAATTACCATGGTATCTCGGGCATTAATGGATTTCAAAGGAAACCCGCAGCAACCAAACGATTCGAGATCACGAAATGTAATACCCAGTGCCTGTGCCGTCAGCCTTGCCGAGACTTCGTAGTTCAGGTTTCGAACAGGAACAGTGCAACCGAGATATAAGAGCGTTTCCATGCAACTACCTTGAAGACTCTTAGTCCAAGAGTGTGCTGTAATCCTCTGCGTGCTCCACGATGTGGGGTAGGCCCATTTTTTCACGCTTTTCGTTCTCGAAATCGGTGACCTCGTACAGTCGACCGTGATCCTTCAAGAGAGTTTTCTGCGCGGTTAGTCCTGCCGGAATGCACGCTTCTGCCACGGCAAGATTCTTAATGGCAAACATTACGTCGGTGAATCTGACGTTTTGCGGGCACACTTCATGGCAGCCATAGCATGATGAACAAAGCCAGATGAAGTCGCTCTCCAGGACTTCTTTCTTCATTCCCAAGAGCGCCATTCTTATGATCTTCCTGGGGTCGTAGCGCTTATCGACTGCCTCGATTGGGCAAGCAGATGTGCAGGCTTTACAGGCAAAACAAGCCTTGATGCCTTCTCCACCCGGCTGCCGGGCCACCAAATCTTTGAAAGATGCGTCCAGTTCATTAAGCTTGATGCGGCTCATCAAGTTGCTCCTTGTCTTTCATTCAATTCTGAGCGGCATTGACGCCAAGTAGAATACGGAAACAATTGCCGGCTGCCTTCCGAGAATGTACAAGGGTTACACCCCGGCTAATAATTCAAGGCGCTTTTCAGCGACACTACTGCAACATCCTGACAACAGCCTAAGAAAATAACTCACATGCCAGAACGTGTCAAGAGGGCGGAAATCAGTCTTATTTTAGCAGAACAACTCCCGGCGTGAACTACTGCGATGACTGTTCCTATTCAACCTCACATCCGCGAACCTGACCGGTGCCCCATCGTAAATCGTTTTCTCGGTGTACTCCCTCGGATGGAAACTTACCAAAAAAAAATGCGTCTAAATCTGATCAAGACGGCAACAATTGTAGTAATAAAATCTAAGTGGAGGTGTAGATATTTCCAGTCCAGAGAGCAGTGGTGATAAAGTCATGTTTCGATTGTGACGGTCCCCAGATTTGACGAAGAGCAACCGACAACAATCTCCACTACTCGTCAGAATAATCTGAATTCGATTTGCACGCGATTCAATTTCCACCGCGGGGGTTGAGACATGAACAGGCAAAAGCATTTAGTCACAGAGTTGCTTGCGCGGGTGGGGGTTACCATAAATGGTTCTAACCCTTGGGATATCCAGGTTAAGGACGAGCGAATCTGTGCCCGCGTGCTCGCCCAAAAGAATTTGGGTCTCGGCGAGTCTTACATGGACGGCTGGTGGGACTGCAAGAGCATAGATGAGTTGATATGCAGAATTCTTAAAGGTAATCTGGAAAAAAAGATACGCGGAAACCTCAAGCATCTTCTTGCAGTTGTTCAAGCTGTCCTGTTCAACCGTCAGTCCAGAAAGCGCTCTCGCCGAGTCGCACAAGAACATTACGATCTCGATAACGAACTCTTCATGTCTTTCCTGGATCCCTACAACCAATACAGTTGCGCATATTTCACCGGGACTGAATCGTTGGAACGAGCCCAGTCAAATAAGCTGGATCTGATTTGCAGAAAAATAGACTTGCAGTCTATAGACCACGTCCTTGACATCGGTTGCGGGTGGGGTGGATTCGCCAAATACGCAGCTCAGAACTGCGGTTGTAGGGTTACCGGCATAAACATATCGCACGAACAAATGCGATTTGCGCAAGACTTTTGCCAAGGACTGCCGGTAGGAATTCTGGATTGCGATTACCGCGACGTTCGAGGATCTTTTGACAAGATCGTCTCCGTAGGGATGTTCGAACATGTGGGATATAAGAATTACAGGAATTTCATGGAGGTGGCTCACCGTTGTCTGAAAGATGATGGGATTTTTCTTTTGCACACCATCGGCAGTAATGAGTCCAGGGTAAGAAGCGATCCATGGATAAACAAGTACATATTCCCAAACGGCTTGCTGCCGAGCATTGCCCAAATCAGCAAGGCTGTGGAGGGTTTGTTCGTTGTCGAAGATTTACACAACCTCGGGCCACACTACGAAAAGACTCTCATGGCATGGAACGAGAATTTCCAGAAGGCTCGACCAGGGATCAAGGACAAGTACGGAGAGAGATTTTGCCGGATGTGGGAATATTACTTACTCTCCTGTGCAGGAGCATTCCGAGCCCGCGACAATCAGCTTTGGCAGATGGTCCTTACCAAGTACGGCACGGCACAGCCAGCGTGTAGGTATTGAAAAAGCACAAGATTCTCCACACTCTTTGGATCACTAATAATCCCAGGAGCGACAGATTGAGGTAATGCCTGGGACTCAGGGCAGCATACACCGTGCTGCCCTGACGATGCCGACGTCGGATGGAGGTTGAAAGCTCTCACTAGCCTGACGCTACCTATTTCAACGTTGCATCTCTTTCGGCTTTCCAGTCAGGAAGGATGGAACCATCGCCGCCGTGAACGCTCATGCTGGCAACAACGGCTTTCTTGAGGGTCAAATCCACCTTCCATTCACCGTGCTTGCCCAACCGTACGGACGCAACTTCCAAATTCGGGACGGCCTGCTGAACGATCTTTACTGCCTGTTCCGGTGACGCCGATACTTCTTGTACCATCACGTCCTGACCCTTAGGCATGATTTCACCAGTGGCGGGATTGAGTCTTACTTTGGATACGATTTTTCCGTCCAGTAGCAGGGTGACTTCGAGTTTCTTCTCCCCTCTCTTGCCCGTGTTGACAAAGCTCTTGCCGACGGTCACATTCGGTAAAGCGGTTTTCACCGAGGATATGGCTTGTTCTGCTGTTATCGTCGGTTTGATGGAAGAGCCTTTGTCCCCGTTTTTCTTTGCCAAAGCGGATGTTGTAAACAGCATAGATACGGCCAAGAGGATGACCGCTGCCAATGACGCCGAATTAACTTTGGGTTTCATTTTTCGTACCTCCCGTTCTGTTCTTGTAGTTGAGTATACTGCCGGGAGATTACCGCAACCTTTCACGAACGTTACATTTTTGAAAGGTTGAACGCTCGTTTTCCTTCAGAGTGCCTGTTGCCAGTAGGAAAATAGCCCGGAGTCGGGCGTATTCCTGTTCTGTCTATGGCCAACCCCGGGAAGCTCCCTCATGCAATACCCCTTGTATGCGGCTCATTTGGAATGAACCGTTCCATCTGTTTCATGGTCATTCTTCATCCCTTTTCCAGGAAAACCTGAGGGGCGGATGGTAATTGGGAATCGCTAAACCCCTTTGTCTCTGGCACAAACAGGTAATAGACCACGAATGCCGCCGCCGCAATAAAGCCTAAAAACAGAAATCCTGCATTGAAGCCCCAAGCATGCACAATATACCCTGCAACCACGTTGCTGGGGTGCAGCGCTTTCCTGTTTCGGATAACGGTTCAAAAACATTAGATCCAAAAAGTTTCCAGAGAGGACTTGGTCATGCTTCATCGAGTAATGTCGCTATACCGGAGCGCGCCCGCTCGGAACGGACCGGGGACCTGCTCCAGTCAGAGGAAGCGATATCCTTTTATTCGAGTTCTTTTTCCCCATTGGCCGTCTTTGCGGGTAGAGGTTGGATCTTTGCCAGTATCAGCATTGGAACGGAAGCGAGTTGAATAACCACAGAAAACAAAATGAGAGTTACCGGAGAGAAATCGTACAACACCCCCATGAGGATGCTCCCCCCGAACCAAAAAAAGCCATAGACGGTATTCAATACTCCATAGGCTAGCCCCAGTCGGTGGACGGGGACCATATCCGCAATAGCAGCTCGCATGACCGACTCCTGCGCTCCCATGCCGATTCCCCATAAAGCCATCCCAGCAAGAGCTGCATAGAAGCCGCCCATGAACACCAGGGGAGCGAAAAATGCAGATAACAGCACAGCGAAAATCAGGACCGAGAAGCCAATACGGTCAAATACCCGTCCCAGAACGAGCGCGGCAATCGCATCGACACCCATTGCCACTGCATAAAATATTGGAATCCAGTAGTCCGGAGCCACGGCCGCTTTCTTAAAATGATAGGCTACCAGGGCAAAATCCGCATATCCCGCAGCAATGAAGCCGACAGCAACCACGTAGAGCCAAAATTTACGTGGATAGCCTTTGCCTTCCAGTTTGATGGAAGCGGGCTCAAGATCACGAGGATTGGGATAAGACAGCTTTGCTGCGAATAACAGGCTCAGTGCGATCAGGGCCGGAAACAATAGTATCCCAAAGCCCTCTCGATAACTGCTCCTGAAATGGAAAACCGCCGCAACTACCAACGGGCCAATTACAGCGCCTATCTGATCCAGAGCCTCATGCAGTCCGAAGGACCAACCCCGCCCAATTGGTTCAGATGCACACGAAAGCATCACGTCACGGGCCGGCGTTCTAACAGCCTTACCCATTCTTTCAGTAACCATCAGTACCGCAGCAATTTCCCAATGACCGACCAATGCAAGGAGAGGAACAGCCAAGAGATTGATAGCGTAGCCCACAAAAACGATTGTCCAATATCGACCCGTTCGATCAGCCAAGTAACCCGACACAAGGCGCAACGCATACCCGCTCAACTCACCGAAGCCCGCGACGATTCCCACTACAGTTGCACTGGCACCAAGTATAGCCATGAAGGGACCGGTGATACTTCTGGCCCCTTCGTATGTAAAGTCCGCGAACAGGCTTACCGCACCCAGCAAGACGACGAATTTAAGCGCCGCAGTTTTTGAAATATCGCAGGAAGCTTTTCCGGCTAATTGATTTCCCATGACGACGTGCTCCTGAAGGCTGGTGAAGCAGTGTTGATATGCCACTCGTTGATAATGAATGAGGGAACATTACCGCAACCTTTCACAAGGATTACATTTTGGAAAGGTTCGCCGATCTCAATTGCGGAAAGAGGATGGGGGTACATGATCAACTGCCTTGGGGAAGACATACGGTGAACGTGGAACCGGTTCCGGGTTGGCTTGAAACCTCGACATATCCGCCGTGTGCTTTGACAATGGACATAACCAAACTGAGCCCCAGTCCAAGTCCCCGTTGCGAGCGACTTTTGTCCCCCCGATAGAGACGGTTCCAGATTTTGGGGATTTCTTCCTCAGGGATACCGGCACCAGTGTCCTTGACCGCTATGATAATCTGTTTAGGGCTTTGCGTAGTCTCAACATCGACTCTCCCCCAGTCCGGGGTATATTTGACTGCGTTATCCAGCAAATTCGCCAGCACCTGCCGTATCCTGTGGGGATCTACAGTCACCTGCAAGTCTTCCGAAAAGGCTGTGCTGATAACGATATTCTTTTCTTCGGCCACGTAACGGTAGAGTTCGACGACCTCTTCGTCCTTATTTCTAGGAACACATTGATAGCCTATACCATATTCCAAAGAATACCCGCCCATAGGAAGATTGAGCATGACACGAAGCGAGAAGCTATTTACATTTACACGACGGATCGCCATTTCCCCGCAGACTTGACAGCACCTGTTACCAAGACTAATGTGAAGCTTGTTTTTACGATTAAGTTTGATGGAGAAGGTTCTCTTGGAAGACTCTATGCCCATTCGTCCAGACGACGGTGCATTTCTTTCCGAGGTCGAGGGCCTGTCTGGTGTCAAGGTCTCGGCCTGTTTTCACTGTGAAAAATGCACCAGTGGATGCCCCGTGTCTTATGCCATGGACTTGCCTCCCAATCTCTTGATACGGCACATTCAACTTGGGCAAAGGGATAAGGTGCTGGGATCGGAGACTATATGGGTGTGCGCTTCTTGCATAACCTGCTCCACGCGTTGTCCCAACGACATAGATTTGGCTCACGTGATGGATGCCCTCCGAAGGATGTCCATGCAACAGGGAACCGTCAGCCTGCCTCGGGTGAGGGCGTTTCACGAAGAATTCATGAAAGCGATCCGCACCCACGGGCGGGTGCACGAAATAGAAATGATCGCCAGGTATAAAATCAAGACGGGCACTTTCTTTGAGGATATGGAACTGGGACGCGAGTTGTTCGCTCGAGGGCGAATAAGATTGATTCCGGAGAGAATTAAGGGCCGCAGAGAGGTCCGCGACATAGTGGCCTGATCGCGTGGATTTTTGAAATGGAACTGAATTATTATCCTGGCTGTAGCCTTCATGGTACAGCCCATGATTACGATGTGGGGATAGTGGCCGTCTTTCGGCATCTGGGAGTAGATCTGATTGAACTGGACGACTGGAACTGTTGCGGAGCCAGCAGTGCCCATATAATGCATCCTCGCGCTGCTGTGGAACTGCCGGCCAGAAACTTGCTCATTGCATCCCAATCCGACAGGCCCCTCCTCACCCCGTGTGCGGCTTGTTTTCATCGCTTGAGGCTCTGCCAGGCGCACCTACTAGAGCATCCGGCAGATCATCCCCACGCTGCAGCGCTGACACGGGTTGAGGTCGTTCATATCAACGAGATGCTATTGAAAGACGAGATCCAGAAAAAGATAAAGACAAATATCAATAATCCTCTCGCCGGCATCAAGGTCGTTCCCTATTACGGTTGTCTGACTGTACGCCCCCCTCGAGCAATGAAACATCCTGATCCTGAAAACCCAAGGGAAATGGACGCCATCTTGAACATTCTCGGAGCCGACGTAGTCAACTGGAGTTACAAAACGGACTGCTGCGGAGGAAGCCTGGCTATGACTCGGCCGGATGTGGTCCGAAGGCTTTCGGGTAATTTGTTCGAAGCCGCTCGAGAGGCCGGCGGCGAACTCATAGTCACAGATTGTCCCATGTGCCAGGCTAACCTGGACACAAGACAGAAGGAGATCGAGCGGGAGAGGAATACGAGTTACCAGATGCCGGTGGTTTACATCACGGAGCTATTGGCGGTCGCCATGAGTGTTCCTGAAACGCGTTCCTGGTGGCGAAAACATATTGTGGATCCTGTTCCGCTTTTGAGAAGCAAGGGGTGGGGCGCGTGAAAGAGCATCCCGATTATAAGGATAAGATTGGCGCAGTATTGGTCGCGGGAGCCGGTATAGGGGGCATGCAGGCAGCAATAGACCTGGCAAATGCCGGGTACAAAGTCTACCTGGTGGAAGAGAAAAGCGCTATAGGCGGCCGCATGGCTCAACTCGACAAGACTTTCCCCACCAATGACTGTTCCATGTGCACCATTTCACCCAGGCTGATCGAGGTCGACAAGCACCCCAACATACAAATTTTGACCAATTCGGAGATTCTCGCCGTTGAAGGAGAAGCGGGACATTTTAGCGCTCGGATACTCAAGCATCCTCGCTACGTGGACATGCAGAAATGCAACGCATGTGGAGATTGCTTTGAAGTGTGCCCTGTGGAGATCCCTAACGAATTTGACGAGGGGCTTCAACCTCGCAAGGCTATACACAAACTTTATCCTCAGGCCATACCCAACAAAGCGGTGATACAAAAGGCCGGCGTGAGTCCATGCAAAGCAGCGTGCCCAGCTCACATCCACGTTCAGGGATACTTGGCCCTGGCGAAGAAGGGAAAATATAAGGAAGCTCTTAGCCTGATTCGAAAGGACTGTGCACTCCCGTCGGTTTGCGGTCGGGTGTGCGTGCGTTTTTGCGAGCAGCAATGTTCCAGGGCCCAAGTTGACGAAGCTATTGCCATCAATGACGTAAAATGGTTCCTCTCGGAACAGGACGACCCCGGGGATACGCCGGAGATCCAGCCGGCAAAGGACCGGAAGGTCGCAGTCGTCGGAGCCGGCCCTGCCGGCCTAAGCTGCGCTTATTATCTTGCCCTCAACGGATATCCAGTCACCGTTTTCGAAAAGGAGGCGGAGCCCGGCGGTGTTCTTCGTTATGGCATCCCCGAATACAGACTTCCGAAGGCTATTCTCAAAAGGGATATCGACTACATAAGACGCTGCGGTGTGGACATTCGATGCTCCACCGCGTTGGACCAGGATAGGACCCTTCAGGATCTGCGGGACCGAGGTTATGATGCCATTTTTTTGGCCGTGGGCTGCTCTTCAGGAGCGAGACTGGGAATTTCCGGGGAGGATACGCCAGGAGTTGTCCAGGGCGTGGATTTTCTTAGAGACACTGCCCAGGGCAAGAAGACCGATTTGGGGACAAGGGTCCTGGTCATAGGCGGCGGCAACGTAGCTATAGACGTTGCGCGAACTGCCGTCCGGCTCGGTGTGGACGAGGTGCACCTGGTGTGCCTGGAAGATCGAGACGAAATGCCGGCACATCCAGACGAGATCCACGAGGCAGAGGCCGAAGGAGTTACTGTACACAATTGTTGGGGTCCCTTTGATTTTGTGCCTAGTGAAACCGGTGTTGGGGTGAGAGGAGTATGCTTCAACCAGTGTGTCTGTGTCTTTGACGAGGATGGCAGATTCAATCCGAGTTTCGATGACCAGTGCTCCATGGGCATGGAAGCGGACACCGTGATGTTAGCAATTGGCCAGAGAGTCGATAAGAGGCTGTTGGAATTACTAGAAAACGTCGAGACAGTTCGCGGGAACAGCATTAGCGTAGACCCTTTAACCTGCGCAACGTCAGTGGAAGGACTTTTTTCAGCAGGAGACGCAGTAACAGGCCCGAAGACGGTGATCCAGGCATTGGCCGGCGGAAAAGAAGCCGCCGAGTCAATCCGGAGATTCCTGGAAGGCGAGGACCTCCGAACAGGTAGACAATTAGAGCGGCCCATCGCCGAACCGGATATCAAGGGAGTTGTGCCTTCCCCCAGGAGATGTAAGACAGAAATCCCGGCTGATCTGCGAAAGAGAGATTTTCTGGAGACTGTAGTGGGTTTTGACGAGGCTGCGGTGCAAGCCGAGACTGAACGCTGCCTTGGTTGTGGGATATGTTCCGAGTGCCTTGAATGTGTTCGCGTTTGCCAGCCTAAAGCGACGTGCCATGACGAAATGCCGGAGGAAATAGCACTCGAAATAGGCTCAGTCATACTAATACCCGGCTTTGATACATTTCGGGCTGAAATTAAGGGTGAATACGGTTACGGCCGCATGGCCAACGTAATGACATCCATGGAATTCGAGCGCCTTCTTTCTGCGTCCGGCCCGACTTCTGGAGAGATACGCAGACCCTCCGACGGCGGTCATCCGGGGAAGATCGCCTGGATTCAGTGCGTGGGCTCTCGGGACGTGACGTGCGATCGTGACTACTGTTCGAGTGTTTGCTGCATGTACGCTACCAAAGAAGCGATCATTGCAAGGGAACATGATTCACGAGTTTCGCCTACCATCTTTTACAATGACATTCGTGCCTTCGGGAAAGGGTTCGAATTCTACTACGAGAACGCAGAGGCCAACCTTGGCGTGAGATACCGTAAGGGTATTGTCTCAACGGTCAAGGAGGAACAGCAAACAAAAAACCTGGCAGTAACATTCCGGGGCCAAGACGGAACCATGACTAACGAAACATTTGAGATGGTGGTCTTGTCCATCGGGATCGAGCCTTCGGCTTCGTCCAGGAAGCTTGCCCAGAGATGCGGAATCGATCTGAACAGATTCGGTTTTGCAGAAACCGGCGAATTCTCTCCAAATAGGACCACCAAGCCTGGAATATTTGTCGCAGGCGCGTTCGAGGCGCCAATGGACATTCCGGAATCGGTAATGGGCGCAGCGTCTGCTGCCGCGCTTTCGGGCGAGCTGCTCAGTGAGGTCCGCAACACCATAGTTACAGCGAAGACCTTTACTCCAGAAAGAGACGTGCGCGGCGAAGACCCCAGGATTGGTGTGTTTGTTTGCCATTGCGGCTCAAACATTGCACGTATTGTGAACGTACAAGAAGTGATGGAATACGCCTCGACCCTTCCTCATGTGGTATTTGCCGAACATAACCTCTTTACCTGCTCCACCGACACCACTGTGGCTATTGCGGATAAAATCCGAGAACACGGAATCAACAGGTTGGTAGTTTCGTCTTGCAGCCCGAGGACTCACGAACCACTTTTCCGTGAGGTTTGCCTTGATGCTGGAATCAATAAGTACCTGTTTGAGATGGCTAACATACGCGACCAATGCTCCTGGGTTCACCAGCAAGAACCTGAAGCAGCCACTGAAAAGGCTAAGGATCTGGTCCGCATGGCGGTCTACCGGGCAGCCAAGTTGGAGCCGATTCGTGAGCGCTCGTTTCAGGTCGTACGGCGAGGGCTGGTTATAGGCGGCGGTGTTGCAGGCATGACAGCCGCTCTATCCTTGGCCGATCAGGGATTCGAGGCTTTTTTGGTTGAGAGAGAAGGACTCCTTGGAGGCACGGCCTTGAACCTGCGTCGCAGCTTAACCGGACTCGATGTAACGGCTTTTGTGGAAGGACTCCAACTGAGGACACTGTCTCACCCCAAGATAAGTGTGTTGATGAATTCTGAGTTGAGGGAATATTCGGGGCACGTGGGACGATTCCTGGTGAAGGTCAGGAACCGTAAGACCGGTGAGGAGATCGACACGGAGATCGGTGCAATCATAGCAGCTACGGGAGGGATCGAATATGAACCCACCGAATATTTGAGAGGAAAGTCAGAAAAGGTCTGGACCCAAACTGAGCTGGAAAGATGTATTTATGACGAGCCGGACAAGATGGCAGGAGTAAAGAACGTCGTCATGATACAGTGTGTGGGTTCCCGCGAGCCGGACAATCTCTATTGCAGCAGGGTGTGCTGCGGAACCGCGGTGAAGAATGCTCTGGCTCTCAAACAAATGGATCCAACTACAAATGTTTTTATTCTGTACAGAGACATACGGACTTACGGGTTCAAGGAACTCCATTACAGGAAGGCACGAGAGGCGGGTGTAATTTTCCTCCGCTACCAGAGGGATCGTAAGCCTGTGGTCGAAGAAGGAGCTGGGAGGTTGATGATCACTGTATTCGACCAGATCCTTGGAGGTGAGGTGGCTATTCCTGCTGATCGAGTTGTCCTCAGCGCCGCTATTAGGCCCCATCCTCAAACAGAAGCCCTCGGAGCCCTAATGAAACTCCCTCGTAATGACGTGGGGTTTTTCATGGAAGCGCACATGAAGATGCGTCCGTTGGATTTCGCAAGCGAAGGCATTTACCTGTGCGGATTGGCTCATGGTCCGAAGTATCTGCCAGAAACCATAGCCCAGGCCAAGGGCGCTGCGGCCAGGGCAGCCACTGTCCTGAGCAAAGACATCCTCCAGGTGTCCGGTGAAGTCTCGGTGGTCGACCCGGACCTTTGCGCGTCGTGCCTGACATGCGTGCGAGTATGTCCTTACAACGTTCCGACGATTGATGCCGGAACGAACCGTGCCTATATAGAGGCCGCATCCTGTCAAGGATGTGGCATCTGCGCCAGTGTCTGCCCACGAAAGGCCATCAGACTACAACATTATACGGACGAGCAGGTACTCGCGAAGATTCAGGCTATCTGATTTAGAAAAATTCCAATGGATCATGACAATCTGAAAATTATAGCTTTCACGTGTACGTATTGTGCGTATAACGCTGCTGACCTGGCCGGATCTATGAGGATTCAGTATCCTCACAATGTGCGGATAGTAAAGCTCTTGTGCACGGGGAAGATTGAACCGATCCTCCTGTTGGAGGCGTTTCGCCATGGGGCCGATGCAGTGTTCGTGGCCGGCTGCATGGAAGGTGAATGCCATTTCGTTGAGGGCAACCTCCGTGCTCGCCAGGTTGTAGAATACACGAAACAGTTGCTCGAGGATGGAGGTATGGATCCTCGTCGTCTCGAGATGTTCAACATGAGTGCGTCTATGGCCCAAAAGTTCGTTCAGGCTGTCCTGACAATGGCAACACGACTTCAGGAATTGGGTCCGTCTCCTGTGGGGGATGTATCACCTAGCGAACCGTAAATTTGTCACCTCCGCGTTCTTTCTTGAGGCTTATACTGTTTCTCGATACTCCTCTCCGAACTAACTTTCGCTGTGGGGCCGCGCCATCTTGTAGGGCTGAATGGCCTCTTCAAATTCCGAGTCGGTCAGATAGCCCAGGGCCAAACAGGCCTCCTTCAAGGTAATATCATTGTGTTGGGCTCTATGAGCAGCTTTTGCAGCTTTGTCATATCCTATCACAGGATTGAGAGCAGTCACCAGCATGAGTGATTCTCGTACTAAGTAATCGATCCTTTTCAGGTTTGGCCGCAAATCAACAATGAGGAAATCTGTGAAGGAGTTGCACGTGTCGGTCAACAAATCAAGGGCCTGCATCAAATTAAAAATCATAATCGGCTTGAAGACGTTCAATTCAAAATTTCCCTGACTGCCCGCAACAGAGATAGCAGTGTCGCATCCCATCACCTGCACGGCCACCATGGTCATGGCTTCGCACTGTGTGGGATTCACCTTTCCAGGCATGATGGAGGATCCCGGTTCATTGGCCGGTAGAATCAACTCGCCAATTCCACATCGAGGGCCTGACCCCAGCCATCTGATATCATTAGCTATCTTCATCAACGAGCATGCAAGCGTCTTTAGGGCGCCACTAACCATCACTATGGCATCATGCGCCGCAAGAACGGAAAATTTGTTCTTCGCGGAAACAAAGGGTAAATCTGTTATTTCACTGATATACTTGGCGGCTCGTTCGGCGAATTCCTTATGGGTGTTGAGGCCGGTGCCAACTGCGGTCCCACCTAAAGCGAGCTGGTACAAATCGGGAAGAACTCTCTTGATGCATTCCAAATCAGCGTCCAACTGGGCCACATATCCTGAGAATTCCTGGCCCAGAGTCAGCGGCACAGCATCCTGAAGATGAGTTCGTCCTATCTTAACGATATCCTTGAACTCCTCAGCTTTTTGATTCAGTGCATCCCTCATCTTTTTTACTGCCGGCAGAAGGGAGTCATGAATTTTCATCGCTGCTGACACGTGCATTGCGGTGGGAAAGGTATCGTTGGATGACTGGGACATGTTGACATGATCGTTGGGATGGACAGGGTCTTTGCTGCCCAGCTTCCCTCCAGCCAGTTCAATGGCCCTATTCGCAATGACCTCATTAACATTCATGTTGGTCTGAGTGCCACTTCCGGTCTGCCAAACATGAAGCGGGAAGTGGTCTTGAAGTTTGCCATGTCTCACCTCTTCAGCAGCTTTGATAATAAGATCAGATTTTTCAGAAGGGAGCTTTCCAAGATCGCGGTTGGTGAGGGCCGCTGCTCTCTTAATTATCCCAAAGGCTTTGATCACTTCTTCGGGAATCAGGTCTCTTCCGATATTGAAGTATTTTAAAGACCTCTGTGTTTGTGCACCCCAGTACCTGTCCGCAGGGACCTCTATCGGACCCATGCTGTCAGATTCGGTCCTGGTTTTATTTTTCGACTTCGTCATGACTGCCTCGCTCGTGTTATGTCTCCGCAATAGGTTGGGAGAGAGACTTGGTTGTGTCACGGTAAAGACATGAAAAACAAGAATGAAAACCTATGACCAGTGCCAAAATTAATGTCCTATTCGTCCTGCTGCATACCACGTCGCCGGGTATTGTGGGAGCAAGTCCTCCGAAACGTGAGCCCCGGTACGGTTAGTCCGAGCCCGCTACGTTGGTTGTATAATACACATGATGAACTCATGCCCATCGTCAACGGGAATTGACTCTGACACGGTTATGTGCTCTTTGGGCTCATGGTGTAGTTCCATTCTCCATGGAAGTCATGTCTTGTGATCTTGATTTGAGCCATCTCTTTGTTCGACCACCTTGAGTCCTTTAGGATAGGTACGCGTGTCAAGTTCGCAACGAACTCTGAGCCCCGTTTCAGTACAGGTTGAAGCTATATCAAATTGACTATTTCCCACCAACTCTTTTTTCTTCGTATCCACTGATATGGCAGGCTGATGATTCGACAGATGCTCTTGAATTTTACCACTGATATACT
>JAPLJK010000123.1:0-7469 GCA_026388625.1 Deltaproteobacteria bacterium
AGAGGTTTGAACAGTTCACTAACCCCTGAAGAAAAATGCCCGGACCCGATGAGGTCGATGACGGTTTTCAATTGATCATTCCCCTCATAGAGATCACGTGCCTGATAACCTCTAGATTTCAGATCGTAGACTTCCTCGGCCGTGAGCCCGAACAGGAAGAAATTCTCAGGGCCAACTTCTTCTCTGATCTCGACGTTGGCTCCGTCGAGTGTCCCGATGGTGAGCGCTCCGTTCATCGCGAACTTCATGTTCCCGGTTCCTGAAGCCTCCTTGCCCGCTGTAGAAATCTGTTCGGAGAGATCTGCAGCAGGGTAAATCAACCGGGAATTTTTTACGTTGAAGTTGGGGAAGAACACCACCTTGATGCGATCTCGTACGTCCGGATCGTGATTCACGATCTCCGCCACTGCGTTGATCAACCTAATGATCAACTTGGCCATAAAGTACCCTGGAGCGGCTTTCCCTCCGAAAATGAAGGTTCGGGGTACAATGTCCACGTCCGGATCCTGTTTAATACGGCTGTAGAGGGTCAGGATGTGCAGCACGTTGAGGTGTTGTCGTTTGTATTCATGAAAACGTTTCACCTGGATATCGAAGAGCGAGTCCGGGTCGACGACAATACCCGTACGATTACGAATCGCTTCCGCCAGATCAGTCTTGTTAAGTCTCTTGATGCGACTCCACTCGGTCTTGAACTCTTTGTCCTCCGCAAGAGTCTCAAGTTTCCGGAATTGGTCCAGGTCCTTGATCCAGCCATCTCCGATCCTGCGGGTGATCAAGTCTGACAGTCGAGGGTTACTCAACACCATGAAGCGCCGGGGAGTCACGCCATTGGTTTTGTTGCTGAATTTTTCGGGAAGAATTCGTAAAAGTCGCGGAGCACGTGCTCTTTAAGTAGCTCCGTGTGCAACTCTGCCACCCCGTTAATTGCGAAACTGCCCACGCACGCGAGGTTTGCCAGTCGTTGAGCGTCGGGATCAGCAGGGTTGTTACAAACTGCCCACGCACGCGAGGTTTGCCATGCGAATGTATCTTTCTCCGGTTTCGTCGATCAAAGACATTCGAGCTGCGCGATCGTCATCTCCCACGTACTGCGCTCGAACCTTTTCCAGAAATCGATGATTAATCTCAAGAATGATTTCCAGGGATTCCCCAAATACAGCCACTTATCGGTGGTCTCGATCTGCTTGCCGTCTTGAATGCGCTGGGAAAAGATCCCGAATTCGTAGCGTATCCCATATCCTATGGCGGGAATCTGGAGAGTGGCAAGGGAATCCAGGAAGCATGCTGCGAGGCGACCAAGACCTCCGTTACCTAACCCGGGGTCTGGCTCGTGATCCAGGAGAGCATTCCAATCACCGCCGGATGATTCGAAGGCTTCGCGTACATCTTCATAAATCCCCAGGTTGATCAGATTGTTGGCAAGCTGCGGCCCCAGAAGGAATTCCGCGGAAAGATAACTGACTGCGCGATGGTCGCCTTTCAAGTACGTCTCTCCACTTAGGATCCAACGATGAAGCAACCGGTCTTTCACAGTGTAAGCGAGAGCCATGTAGTAGTCGTTCAGGGTGGCTACTCCTGGGATTCGTCCTTGCGTGTATCTCAGGTGGTCCTGAAAACCACGCTTGAGAGCACCGAGACTCAAGCCCCTCCGACTTCCCCACACATCTTGTGTCTGTTCCTGTTTGTCGCTTTTTTTGCCCATCACAAACCCCTCAATTTCTTTAGAAACCAAACTCGTTCTTCTCCGGGGAGTAAGTTCGTGCGACGCTGCTCACGAACTCTGAACGCTTTGCCCTGACTCTGCCAATTTGCGGACAGCATTTTGGTAGTCGGCTGCAACCGAGTCCATGAAGACCGTGTCGATCGCGCCTTTCCAAGTAGTGACTTCTCCGAATCTCTTTGGAATCGAGATATCCTTGGGGTTGTACCCGGTCATGTACTTTAACTGCCAACGTTTTGCCTGAACATCCTTTGAGCGGGGCACTACGGATTGAGCGAGTCGAGACAGTCCCACAGACGCAAGACACTCCTGGAGACGTTCCTCGGAATAGATGTTCCGGGCGAAGAGGCACGAAACCATGCAGGTGAGCTGCACCCGCCGCCGCTCCTCTTCGATCAGGAAGGCCACAGCATCTTCGGATTTCTTGGAATCTGCCTTTTGGTCGTAGCTGTACCCTGCGTTGTCAAGGTGCGAGTGTCGAAAACCGTAGGTGTGGGAGGCAAAGAACACCTCGCCGGTCGCATATCCCGCCATCTCCTGTCCGAGCACGCACGCGAAGTCGCCCCCCCCGTAGTGGTTAGCGGCAGCCGCAGTCCCCTGCCCCAGAAAATGATAGAAATCGTTTGTGCGCAACCCCAGATGCCTCACAGCCTCACGATACTTTTCAACGTCTCCGAAGGACAGAGGAACCAGCGTTTCTTTGTCTGTAACGATGCCGCGCCCGAACGCTTCTGTTGCCCATGCAAGGGCGACGCCGGCGCTCATGACGTCCAGTCCCTGGCGTTCCATTTCCTCGAGAAGCGTGAGCACGCCGCCCGCATTGGTGACGCCAAGCATGGAGCCTGCAGCGAAAACGGGTTCATGATCGTACGAGACCTGACGATACTGGAACTCGTTCTGTTCCGCGAACTTCTCCCGTAGGAGTCCCACGTGGATGCATCCGACCGGGCATCCCGAACACGCTGTCTTTCGCAGGAGCAATTCTTCGGCAAATCGTTGGCCGGTGATCCCTTGGACATTTTCGTCATGCGTGGCCTGGAGATTTCGCCACGGAACGGCATGGAGTTCATTGAGAGGCAGCATATTCTCAAGAGTCCCCAGATCGTGGTATTTCTTCATGGCCGGTGTTTGGGTAACTTCCTGGTACACCGTCTTGTACAAGTCCCGGTAAGCTTTTCCCCCCGGAAGGGGCAAACTTCCGTCGCCGAGCACAATAATTCCCTTGAGTCGCTTGGCTCCCATCACTGCTCCGCCACCGAGCCGACCAAAATGGCGGTACGTATCCACATTGATGCTTGCGAATGCAACGCCGCGTTCTCCGGCCGGCCCGATCCGGAGGATACTCCGGTGGCCAGAGTCCTTACCGGAAAACCTCCTGAGATGTTTGCCAGTATTTAAAACATCCAGACCCCACAAATAATGAACGTCTCGGATTCCTATGCTCCGGCTGCCCACGATCAGGCACGAAGGCGTCCGAGCTAAGCCCTTGATCAACAAGGCGTCATAACCGGCAAAACGTAAAGCCAATCCGAGCCGTCCGCCTGCATGACTCTCCGCATATTGCCCGTTGTACGGGGACTTGAAACCCAAGACTACTTTACTCATAAGGGGAAAGTAGGCGGTGAGTGGGCCGATGGCAAAGATCAACGGCTGATCCGGATGATCCGCAGGGGCGTCCATGATGCCGTACAAAGCGAAGAGACCAGCAGCCAAGCCGCTCCCACCAAGCAATTCCGACGGACTGCCGAAGAGAGCGGGTTCGCTCTTGCCCTCGGTCAGGTTTACCACCAGCACCCGAAATGCTTCTTCATTGATCATCTTCTTCTCCAGCCGCCGATTCCAGCGTCTCCAGGCATTCATGGGGACAAAAAGCCGCACATCGCCCGCAATGGATGCACACGACGGGCAGCCCTGTTTCCGAATCCATGTACACCGCATTTACGGGACAGGCCCGAGAGCACTCGCCGCAGCGAATGCATGAATCCCGTTTCACCCGCACTCCGCCTCCCTTTCGCTGGCGGAACGCGTCAGTGGGACAAGCTTCCGCGCAGGGAGCAGGGTCGCAGCCGAGACAGACCTGGGCTTCGAATCCAGTGCTCAAACCGCCGGCAGAGCGGATTCGAATCCCACTGCGATGCCAAGATAGGCTCTGGTGTAACAGTCTTGCGCATGCGAGGGAGCAAGAGTAACATCCAATGCAGCGTTCCATTCTGGTGGCGCGAAGGATTTTCATGACGACCTACCGTATGTTGAGTTAGAAAATTTCATGTCGGTTTTGAGAACGTCCTATACCATTGGATGTGGCTGACCTGTGCAGGAGAGCACGGTACTCCAGAGCCTTCCCTCGGGCTCTATCTTTTTCCGAGCCGCAACGGCCATGGCAATGGGTACATGCGTGAACTGACGTTGCCAGTTGCCCACGACCATATTGGTCTTCCCCGCCATTGCCGCATGAACCGCGTTGTGCCCCAGCATCAAGCAGAAGGCGGAGTCGTAAGGACTCGCCGGCATACTCCTAATCGTGTAGCTCGGGTCAATGTATTTCAGGTTGAGTTCCGTGCCGATCTTCTTGAAGTGCTGAATAATGTGGTCCTTCAGATACAGTCCCACGTCACTGAACCGAACGTTTCCCGATGCGTCTCTCTCTCCTGTGGCCTGAACGAGATCTTGCCCCGCTCCTTCAGCCACGACGACGACCGCATGGCCGCGAAGGGTCAGTCTTTCCTCCAACGCTAGAAGGAATGCTTCTACAGTGAACCTGACCTCAGGAACCAGGCAAAAGTTGACATGGTTCGTGGCGAGAGACGCGTAGGCTGCAATAAAACCTGTCTCTCTCCCCATCAGTTTTACCAGTCCTACTCCGTTTCTCGCTCCGAGGGCTTCCGCATGAGCGGCATAGATGGACCCTCTCGCTTCGCTAACAGCCGTGACAAAACCGAAGGACATGTCCACACAGGAGATATCATTGTCGATGGTCTTCGGGACGCCGATAACAGAGGTGGTCAAATTGTGTCGGCCGATCTCTTGGGCAATGGCCCCGGCTCCCCGGAGTGTTCCGTCTCCACCCACAGCGAACAGCATGCCCACATTCATGCGTTCGAGTGTGTCAACCATCTCTCCAACATCCTGCGGCCCGCGGGAAGATCCGAGAATAGTGCCGCCCTTCTCCTGAATCTCGGCAACGAGGTCGGGGGTGAGTTCAATAGGTTCGTGCCCGTGCCTGTACGTGAGTCCTTCATAGCCATAGGGGAATCCGAAGACGGTTCGAACTCCGTAATGGTGGTACAAGCCGAGCACGATGGACCGTATCACGTCGTTAAGGCCTGGGCACAATCCCCCACAGGTAACGATTCCGCACTTGAGTTTGGAGGGATGAAAGAAGATTCGCTGCCTAGGGCCCGCCATTTCGAAAGCAGGTGGCTGCTCGCCGGAACCGAGGAATCCCTGAATTTCTGCAAGCGTCGTATGATAGAGGACCCGTTCGTCATCCCCGACGAATTTGGCGGCCGCCATGGGAGAGGGAATCCTGCATTCGCCGAGCCTTTGTATTTCGAAATCAGAACTCTTCAATTCCATCATGAAATTTTACCCCTTTGAATTGATGAGATCTCCATCTCCCCCGCACCATGCCTGGCCAGGCTTCATGCCCGACCTGCACTTCCCAGGACACGCTCGTTCTTGTATTTGATCATTCTGATCAACTCGTCACGAGCCGGTCCAAGGTACTTGCGTGGATCAAACTCCCCTGGCTTCTCTCCAAAGACCTTCCGGATTGTTGCGGTCATGGCAAGCCTGCCATCGCTGTCGATGTTGATCTTGCAGACCGCTGATCGAGCGGCCCGCCTGAGCTGTTCCTCCGGTATACCAACCGCTTCCTCCATCCTGCCCCCAAATCTGTTGATCATTGCAACATACTCCGGCATGACGGAGGAAGCGCCGTGGAGCACTATGGGAAAACCTGGAATTCGACGCTCGATTTCCTCCAAAATGTCAAACCTGAGAGACGGAGGCTCCTCACCAGTTCTGAGCTTAAACTTGTAAGCGCCGTGTGAGGTACCGATGGAAATGGCTAGGCTATCAACCCCGGTTTTCTGAACAAACTCTTCGACTTCTTCCGGCCTTGTATAGTGCGAAACGTCGGAGGAAACCTGGTCTTCGATGCCGGCAAGCACTCCCAATTCGCCTTCCACAGTGACATCACGCGAATGGGCGTACGTCACGACGTCTCTGGTCAGCTTGACGTTCTCATCGAACGTGTGGTGCGAGCCGTCGATCATCACCGACGAGAAGCCCGTCTCAATGCAGGATCTGGTCAGCTCCAACGTATCGCCGTGATCGAGGTGAAGGGCCACGGGGATGGAGGCGCCAAGATCCCGGGCCATGGCAAGAGCCCCGCGAACCATGTGTACGAGAAGGGAAGGATGAATGTACTTTCTTGCCCCTCCGGAGACCTGGAGAATCACCGGTGATCTAGACGCGACGCAGCCAAGAACGATGGCTTGTAGTTGCTCCATATTGTTGAAATTGTACGCCGGGATCGCATATTGTCGCTCCATCGCCTTCTTGAACATCTCCTGCGTATTCACTAATCCTGATTCTGCATAGGTGACCGTGCTCGGCATTGTTCTCCTCCTCACGAGAATGAGCAATTGAAGAAATCGTTACATCTGATGTTAATTCCAAGACTCGAAATCGACACTTTCCAACCATCCTTCCACCCTGGCCCGAATCTCTACAAACTCGAGGGCAGCAGTTGTTCCGGGAAACTCCAGGAACTCGGTCACCTTCTTGTTCAACGGATGGCTTACAATGACCTCGGGTGGTGGTGGTACCTCCGGTTACGGCACTCTCCCGCACCCCAACAGTCCGGTAAGGGGCCACAATCCAACCAAAAGAATAGCCGACAGTCTCTGACAACTCTCGTATGACATCAGACGGCTCCCACAATCGTTGAATTTGCCGGCGGGGACGACCACCGTCTGATTCTAATTTCTGACAACGGCGAGAGAATTAAATTTCCTGCTTGGAGTTTGTGCCTAAAAGAGGCTCAGAATGAGACTTTCATGCCAAAAACATCAAGGTCGTTCAAGCCCACATTTTAAGCCAATTTCAGAAAACGGGGGCAAAGCGGGGGCAAACTCGGCGTTGCTCGAATCTACCTTTTTGGGATCCAAAAATAACAACCTATAATGAAAGGCTTTTTTGGCGTCCCCAAGGGGATTCGAACCCCTGTCGCCGGCGTGAAAGGCCGGTGTCCTAGGCCGGGCTAGACGATGGGGACGTCTCGGTCATCTGAATCGCACAAAGGCCGCCTTTCAAACGCTGATACAACAGCATTCTTGAAAGACATGATAATGCTGGTGGGCCGTGCTGGATTCGAACCAGCGACTCTCTGCTTAAAAGGCAGATACTCTGCCACCTGAGTTAACGGCCCTAAGCAAAGCACTATAGCAGGGTAGGGAGGTTTTTTAAAGGGGAAAGTGACTGAGGCAGAAGTCAGAAGACAGTAGTCAGGAGTCAGAATACAGAAGCCAGAAAGAGAGAAGGCAAAAATCAGGAGACAGAAATCAGAAGTCAGGAGGGGAAAGCCCCCGGACCAAGGCGGCTTAAAAAGCTATAAATGTGATAAAAACATTACACTATGTTCTTTTTTGGTTGTTGATAAGATAACCGGGAGATTTGCCTTGACAGGGAGAAGCCGAAGCAGTATACTTTTGACTGAAGTCTTTGATAATAGAGTTCCCTA
>JAPLJK010000028.1:0-6484 GCA_026388625.1 Deltaproteobacteria bacterium
AGTTCCGGGTCGTCATCGCAAAAATCGTTGCTGCACAGCGTCACGATAACGACATCAGGGTTATATGCAAATGCTTGTGACTGCAAGACCTTGAAGTGCTCAACCTGCCCCGTTCCCGAATTTCCCAGGGCTATCAACTCCATTCTCTGTTTCCCGTTTTCCGGTACTCCTCGATTCGCTAATTCTTCTAGAAGCTTATGAAAAGTCCTTTTCAAAGGTACTTGTACCGCTTCTACATAAGAATCACCGATGATGACGATCCGCCTGTTCCCTTCAGGTTTATTGAAATCATAGTCGTGGTCGAAATACCCCGAGGAGTTCCAGTGAAACCGGTTCTCGTACGAAGTCTTGAGATTCGGCTCGTACCCATAATAAACGAACACTTTGCCGGGTGAATGCCACCCCATGGACAAATCTTCTGCTGGTTTACCGGAGTTTTTCTTCCTTACCCTCCTTTGGTCCTCATTGACAAAGATCAATGAAGTTCCAGGGGTCACGTCGAGCGCATTACGGCTGAACTTCTTGGTCAGATCCAGTAGTTGTGAGTATTCTTGTGGCCACACGATTGGAAAGACGGCCTCGAGCGCCAAGATCGTCACCAATGCGCATGCTGCACACGCGCAGGCCGGCTTTGCACCGGATACTATCCAAAGGTCCTGGAGATATTTACTCGGTATCACGAAAATGCCCAGGTTCAGAAGCAGCAGCACGACAAGGATCAGCTTTCCGTTGTCGAGGTTGTTGTACATGACCAGGAAAAGGATGGCCGTAATGGCAAGAGGGATTATTGGAGGCAGGAACCTTTTCATCCAGCTTCTCTCGAGGCAGATACCGAGTTGCCGCGAACGTGTGAACATGAGCAGCAGAGGTTACCGATGGGCATCTGAAGTGAAGTCACGCCTTGCCGCCTGAAGTGAAAAGGATTCGTCGGCAATCCCGGCGTATTCAAGTCACGTGTTTGAAAGCAACTTCGCATTAGTCCATGCATGGTCCGTTGTTGAATTACACCAAGTATATCACGCGGTTTTAATCTACAGCCACACCTTTGCCCAGAGGGTATTTTTTTGTCAGGGAGCCTCTCGCTTGGGTCCTGTTTCCAGCTAAACCCGGCGGCTCCCGGAGGCTGGGTAACGGCATCGGTGCTGCGGCTATTGCATCTTGACAATCCGCCACAACCTGAACCGCTGTGAAGACGCGGTCCGGTCGACGTTTTCCACCGTGAGGCCAAGAACCTTCAGTGCCTCCAGGGTTTCATTGTAGAGACTTGCCTGGTCGGCATCCGAAAAGAAATATGTAGGGCCTCGAAGCGCGATCAATGGCTCAATCTGTTCCGCGACGTCTATCCACACAAGGTGTTCAGGAACACCGGAGCGCACCAATTCAACCGTAGGAAGCCCTGAAAGATAGTGGATCACCCTGGGATGCATGGTCAGCACCGCTCCATTGCCCGCATTGTCACGCAGCCAGCGACCGGCTGTAAAAAAAGGCAGGTCCCGCAAAGATTCTGCGCCGTTGGATTCAAGCGCAGTCCGGGCCTGAATGATTGTGACCATGTTGTGTGCGCAATTAAGGCCTGCCAATATTGCAAACATGAGGGGAAGCAGTAGCTGTGGCCTCAGAAATTCGAGATTGCGCTTTGAAAACCTTTCTCGTGCCCAGTCACTAACCCGCAATACTCCAAGGGCGAAGAACAAGTACAGCCCAGGTATGAGTGCGACAATGTAGCGGCTTCCCGCAGGACTCAACAAGAGACCTCCAAACTGGATCACTGTCAAAGGTGCGAGCAGCCTCTCATTTTTTCTGATGGCGGCTACGAGTCCAACGATGACGAAGCACGGGATTACCAACTCCAGGACGCATGTCTTGATGGAGAGGCTGCTGAGCGCATAGGTGGTCTCGTGCATGTAATCCCATGCGGCTCGGAGTACTATGTCCGCCTGCGTTTTGAACGTCCGTCCTGTGACGGCGTTCAAGTAAGTTCCTTCTTGAAACGAAACGGGGAAGGAACTCTTGTACATTTCCCAACTACCCGCGGGTAACACGGAGCTGACAATCAAAAGCAAGACGGTTCCCAATCGTTTGGCTATGGATTGGCCGCGAGTTGCAGTGAACAGAAAAAATGCGATAGCCGGAGGCACTCCCCAACCGTTAACGCGTATCAGGGCCGGCAGCCCGGCAATGATGCCCGCAAGCACGCTCCATAAAAAGATACGCTTCACACGGGGGAGGCTGATAACTGCGTGCAAGGCCAGCAATACCGCCAGCGCGAAAGGAACGTCCGAAGACGTGAACGTGGAATTGTAAAGAAGGACATGGTTGAGGGCAAAGAGCCCCCCTGCAAGGAAGGCGGTGTCCCTGCCGCAAAGTCTCAGTATGAGAAGATAACCCGCCGCGGCGGTCAGGAGACCGATACAGGCCATAAGGATGCGGTAAGCCAGAAAACTTTTTCCAACGACTGCAACCATACCTGCCACCACCATTGGATAGCCCGGCGGCACGTAAGTATGGCGCTCCCCGTTGAACATGTACCCGCGTCCACGGGCAATAGATTCCCCCAGTTCCAAGTAGAGAGCACCGTCAGGAATGGCCTTCCATGAGGAGTTGATCACGAGACAGAACATGAGAAGGACGACAATAGCTAAAGTAATTCCGCGTAGTACGGAATAACTACCTCTCACGGCATCCGCTATTTCTCGGAAAGAATTCTGTTCAATAGTGTTGGATAAGATATACGTGTCCCCTTTGAGATCTGGAGCGTCATGAACTGGTCTTAATTACAAATGACATTAGGTTTATATCAAATTCATTCTAGTAAAACAAAACAACTATTCAAAAAGCGTGAAAAAACTCTTGACATTTTTCAGCACACATTTTACATCCCTATCGGAGGTTGGGTTTGGTTGATGAAATTTAGGTCTTGCCATTGATCTGACTTTTTTTCGGCCTGCTGGTCGGGTTGCTTCGGTAAGGTCGTAAACTGGGACACGGCCTGCCCTAAAGCACGAAAACGGCATCTAAATGGCCGTTTGCGTGTATTCCACTGGGATGGAAAAGTGATGAGAAATGGGTTCCTCTTATCATAAGGGGATTCCGTGTCAATTAAAAAACGACTTATCGGTCCTCCTCCTGCCCTTTTTTCTGCAATAACGTCAACATTCAGTGATCTCGATATGATATCCAGGGAAGACTTGGACTTGGCGGATATCGCTTCACCCTTCACGTGATAGTGGGTTCCCGGCAATTACCCGGGGAACGTTGTACAAGGCGCCGCGCCAATTAAGCTAATACTGTAGGATCTCGGACAGTTCTACGCCAAATCTCCGTTTCATGTAGAGATTGATGAACTCCATTATAGTGGGCTTAAACGGCTTGCGCACAAGCTGCATCCCTGCCTGTCGCGGGGTCAGACCGCCCTTTCTGACATTGCATGACCGGCAACTGGCTACGACGTTGGTCCAAAGGTTGTCTCCCCCTTGAACCTTGGGAATTATATGATCTATGGTGAGATCACCAGGGGGAAATTCCCGGCCACAGTACTGGCACACAAAAGAATCACGAACAAGGATGTTCTTCCGTGAAAAAGGTACTTCTCGCCGGTAGATTTGACGGATAAACTTGTAAAGCCGTATGACCGCCGGGATGCGAAAGGTCTTCGAAACCGTTCTTACTAGTCGGTCCGACTCTTTTACCACCTCCACCTTACCGCTGAAAAGGAGGACCATAGCTCGCTGCCACGAAATCAACCCCAGGAATTCGTAACCGGCATTCAGTACAATTACCGCCTCCATGGACGACATCAGTTGCAAACCTCGTTCAGAATCAATGACCTTTCCAATGCCGTTGCCCTGCGTACCGTTTAACAAAGCTCAGGAATGCGTGTCAAGCAGAAAGCAAAAACTCCTGTAGCTAAACCTTTTCGCCTTCGTCAAACAGTGACCTGGAGACAATTCATTGCGGCAGATTCGGAAGTCATCGTGGTTCCAGCACTATGCGGTGACCGGTCAGGTCCATCTCGATGAGCGCGGCCTTTACGGTGGTTTGCTCTCCGAAGATACTTCTCAGAAGTATGCCTTCAGGTTCAGGTTTAACGAGACCGACGCTTTCCATCAGCAACTCTTCTTTGCCGTCTCTAATAAGATAGGCGTTAGATTCGCACATTTTCATTCCTCTCGGTGCGGTTCTCTTTCAAATCACTTCTAGTATAATCAAATCCAGAACATTATCCAATGAGGAAGGAGCTGAGAATTGGGCTTTCAAGATACCGACGAGTCTTTGGCTTCGTACGGGGAAATTCTGAACCTTCTTGAAAGCCACGGTTTACTCTCTGAACGAATTCCCTATACCCCGGCGTTACTCGAAGAGGCAGTCTTTTTCGCCTACAAGATGCGGGTGATCAACCAAGGAGCGATTAGGAAATACCTCAATCTCGATCGCGATGGCTTGAGGATCCTTATGCATAAATGGAATGACGGCAGTGAGGGAAATTGCTCTTGTCGTATGGCGGTCAATCCTTTTGCGGAAGAGAGTTAGGCGTCGTTTGTCATTACGAGCCAAGCGAAGCAACCTCGTCAAGAATTCCGGCAACGAGTATAGAGCGCATCTGGAGCGTGGTGCAATTTGCGAGTCTCGACAGGAATGACGGATTGTTCTGTGACGGTCGTCTCGTATAGCTCGGGGAGTTGGTTCGTCCAATTAGAAAAAGAATTCGCCTACAGCAGAAATGGAAGCCTGATCGGACCATACGTTTGAACCGTCAAAGGAAAAATCAATCTCGAAAAGCGGGTTGGTCAAGCGGTGAGACCCGTTCGTGAGCAGTCTCTTGAAATCGCCCTCTATACGCGCTCTGATCGCATCTCCGAAAACGAAACTCAAGGTTGTGGCGACATGCCAGCAATGTCCTCGAGTATTTTCCCTGGTGACTCGTTCGCCGGACCTGAGGAGATGGAGATCTTCGTTACTCGCGGTGACTAGCGCATAATCGAATTGCAGATCCGTTTTTACTCTGGGAAGCCAGGGCCAAACCCGACCAGGATCCCAGCCGGTTCTGATAATCCCGCCCAGATAATAGTGATAGAATACTTGCCTGAATTCTATGCCGTCACCGTCCAAATATGTTGAGGGGCCGTCAATCGCAGCCTGGAATCCATCGTAAGTGGTGAAATTAAAGTTTTCGCACCGCCAGCCTGCGACCGGCCTCAGATTCAGCGGTGCAGTCAGGCTGGTGGCCACATCCAGGCGTACATCGAACAAGAGCCCGCGGTTAAGCCTGCACCTGGATTCACTAAAGATGGTCTTTTGGGAAGGGTTGGAATCATCGTTCCAGTCACTGTCCTGCATGAGGGACCGGGCTTCACGGGTAAAATTTATCCAGCCCTGGGCCTCCACAGACCAGGCCGCACCGCCATACCTGGCCATGACTCCCACAAACCACTGGTCGATGGGAAATTCCAACCGGCTCAACGGGTCTTGCTGAGGCCAGAACGGATTGGGGAACTGGTAAGAAGTGAAACTGTTGAGGTATTTCCTGGCCCCGATGGAGCCGTAATGCTGGTGCTGACCCTCGTTCAGGATGCCCATTGCAAAGGGTTCGAGGGTCAACCAAGACCCATCAAAACCCTGAGTCTCCACCGGAGCAAGTACAAATATAATCAACACAACGCAACACGAAACGGCACGGAAAAGCCGCATACCAACACCCATTTCCTCTCAAACGGAGCCAAAGAGGCCCGGTAACAAAACAAAAACAAAATGAACGTCGCCCGATCCCACTGATCAACACGTAAGATTCACAGGCGCCTCAACCGTTGACACTCAAGACAAACGAATCTTGTGCACTGTCTGCCGTTGCACACAGCGCCGCCGCCGTTTAACTTGCTTTCAACAGCCTGCTATCCAGAGCGAATCCCTCAGAGGCCATTGCCGCACAACCCGGCGGTCACAATTCCTAAGATTTAGTCGAGATGAAAAATATAATATCATAGAGATAATGGAGTGTCAATCTGTAATAATTATCAGCAATTGGACTATAGCTACATTAAGTTTTGACCATAATAATTTAACTTTAAATGTTAAAATGCGATGTTAATAATAAAAATGGTTCATGTTGACGCATTGGAGAGACATTTTTTTGTCTTTCCTCGAATGATCAGCCTAAACTGCACACAATATTACTCTAAGTGGGACTTATATGCCGAGAAATTGATAATACAGCTGCCATGAAATAGAGTGCCGCGATTTTCTGTCAGACTCATCTTCCGGGTATTTTTTTGGAGAAAACTGGGCTAATAAGTTGATATCACCTAATAATGTATGTGGTTATAGGGATTTCGCTACTGCCGACAGCCGAGCCGAGGACCTGTTGGAAGGTGGGCGGATTTCAAGGTCAGCACAGACTGCCATTTGGCGGTCGTCAAGACGAGGTAGGCGAAGAAACTCAATGTGCTTTATCTGGTAACGACTAAAACATAACCGAGACATGATTCGA
>JAPLJK010000093.1:0-30706 GCA_026388625.1 Deltaproteobacteria bacterium
GGATACACAATGAGCCCTCAGTTTCTCAAGGATGAGTTGTCCGACATCCAAGAGGTCATCATGGTTTATAACCAGGCAGAGGCCCACAGGAAGATCACTGAACGAAGCAGAGTACAGGAAAAGCTATGGCACCTCTTTAGATTAAACGAAATCGAACAAGTGTTACTACACTAACGCGGAGTATTTCATTCGTGTTCTCAACCCGTTGCAGGTGAAGACCACCCCCATTTGGAAAACTCCAGTCGGCCTCTAAAATGGTCATACCTAAAAGAAAACGGCATGCCCTAGTTTAAGGTGCGATATCCGCGGATGTTCCTCACGCAAAAAAGTGAAGCTTGCTAAGGTCACTAGAAGTTTGCCATGCATAGAGAATAGTAATATGCCTGATAAGGAAGTCCTTGAAAGAATCCTCAGACAATATAGCTCGGCTTGGAAGAAACTCGCCAAATTATAAAATCTGGACAGAGCACATAGCGCGACTAAACGGGTTTCTGGTTGCATTTAGTCGCTTTCCATGATAAAACCCAAATCACCATGATCGTTCGGATCATCTCATTAACCCAAGTCAAATAATATAGGGGAAAAGCCTCCCTTCCAATTGCCGTAACAACCTCGTGCTATCACTCGTCCTCACGCCAATGCCATAATAAATACGGGTGAATCAGAGTTTCACGTCGTAATGCGAGTACTGCATGGTAAATATTCCTCGTCCTTGACTAATTGATCTCAATGACGTGGAATAGCCGAACATTGTTGCCAGAGGAACTCCTGCTCTGACAAGGGACGTTCCTGCGCGGGGGACGACTTCCTCAAGCCTGCCCTTTCGGCTATTAAGATCAGCAATGACTTCTCCTACAAATTCTTCAGGAACTACTACCTCCACGCTCATGTAAGGTTCGAGAAGCACAGGCGATGCCTTTTCGCAAGCTTCCTTGCAAGCCTGAGACGCGGCTACTTTCAACCCCAGGCCACTCATTGAAGAAACATCATTCCCGAGCGCTTCGAGGACTACCCGTACATCGACAACCTCATTGCCGGCCAAAACACCTGCCAAAGTTGCTTCCCTAGCACCTTGTTCAACGTGTTTTATCGTTTCCGAACCGGTAAATTCAGGCCCTAAGGCGGCTTGGAACAGAAAACCTTCACCTCTGGACGTTGGGGACACGGTAAGCGTAATTTCCCCGAAATGACGCACATCATGGATCTCGCGATCGAATATGACGTGAGCCCTTGCTTGAGCCTGCACAGTTTCCTTGTACAGAACCTGGGGTTTACCGGTCCTGACTTCAACTCCATATTCTCTTTTTAGCCTATCGACAATTATCTCCAAGTGCAGTTCGCCCATTCCTGATATGAGGAGTTGTGCAGTATCTGCATTCTCGTTGAACGCGAAAGTCGGGTCTTCAACCGCAATTTTTTCGAGACTTGCCTGGAGTTTTTCCTGATCCGAGCGGGTTTTGGGTTCTATGGCTATTGAGATAACGGGCTTATACATGTCGAGAGATTCAAGGATAAGCGGGGCAGACTGATCAGTCAGAGTATCTCCCGTTTTGGTGTCCTTGAGGCCCACTGCGAGGGCTATGGTGCCGGGGGGAGCCGAACTTATCTTTTCTCTCTTGTTGGCGTGCATTAAGAACAGGCGAGCCACTCGCTCTCGGACCCCTCTCGTTGCATTATAAACTTCCTTTTCAGCCAGTAAGTCTCCTGAATAAATTCTCAGATAGGTGGCTTTTCTTCCTTGATCCATCACAACCTTAAAAGCGAATGCGCAAAGGGGTTCCCTGGACTTGGGAAACCGCTGTTCCTGAGCCCCTGTCAGCGGATTTATTCCAGCCACGGGGGGAACATCTAAAGGCGAGGGAAGAAAGTCTATTACAGCATCAATAACGGGCTGAACGCCGACATTTTTCAGAGCGGAACCGCATAATGTGGGTACCAGCCGATTGGATAAGGTGCCGATACGGAGTCCCATTATGATTTGCTTCTCGTCAAGATCGTCGTGTTCCAGATAGTATTCGAGAAGGTCTTCATCCATTTCTGCTGCGGACTCCAGCATGAATTGCCGTGCTGCAACGGATTCATCGAGATACTGAGAAGGTATGTCAATGTAGTCCAGTTCCGAACCTTGAGATGACTGATCCCAGATGATTCCCTTCATACGAATCAGGTCCACCACTCCCAGACATTCGTCTCCCGCCATCATAGGAATCTGCACCGGAACCGGATGGGCTCCCAACCTTTGGCGCAACATGGATAGAGCACGTTCAAAATTGGCTCCAACCCTATCGAGTTTGTTGACGAATACTATTCTCGGTACGTTGTATCGGTCTGCCTGGTGCCAAACCGTTTCTGTTTGCGGTTCAACTCCGCCTACTGCACAGAGAACCGCGACCACTCCATCGAGTACTCTGAGGCAACGCTCCACCTCAATGGTAAAATCCACATGGCCCGGGGTGTCGATCAAATGAATGTCATGCCCCTTCCAATTGAAGGTGGTAGCGGCTGAGGTAATGGTGATACCGCGTTCTTGTTCCTGCGGCATATAGTCCATTGTGGCCGAACCATCATCGACTTCCCCTATTTTGTGAATCTTTTTAGTGTAGAAGAGGATTCTCTCGGTCAGGGTGGTTTTTCCCGCGTCAATATGAGCCGTAATCCCTATATTTCTTATCCTTGAAAGGTTTTGCGCCACAACTTCTCCAAGAGCCCTTCCCGAGGGCTAACAGGATATTTATAGCAAAATAAATATCTTTTTCCATCTTATAGGTGCTGTGTCAAGCACGCTGTGTGTGAATGTGCCGTCCCTTGATTCTAAATGAATATGATATTATGTACAATTTACCACCTGGATGGATTGGCAACGATTGTCGGAACTCGCAAAAACATGCACTACTTCGTAGACGGAAACAATGTTACAGCAGCTCGTGGAGACTATTCTCAGAGCGGGGCCTCGCCGCGCAGACAGTTGATCGACAAATTGGTCGGGTTTATATCGATTCAGCCAGCCAAAGTGGTGGTTTTTTTCGACGGGGAACCTGACCCGATGTTTCCTGATGGATGTAAGTATAGGGGTGTACAAATTTATTATTCCAAACGTGGTTCCGATGCAGACTCGAGAATAAAGGAAAAGGTCCGCAGATCATCGTACAGACGGGACATTGTAGTGGTCTCATCGGATCGTAGTCTGGCCGCAACAGTTTCCGGACTAGGTGCAGGGGTCATGCCATCGCATCAGTTCAATAGAATGCTCAACGAGTCAATTGACATGAAAAATCCTGACAGCAAATCCGGATGCCGGGAGTCGGTAGACGTTTCCGAGTGGCTTGATTTCTTTGGCAAAACAAAGAAACCGCATGGATGACAACCCCTTCAAAATCTTGAACTCTCTGGCGTTGGTCCTTACGAAAGTTGCGAAATTTTCTGCCGTCGCGGCATTTTCCATAAGGAAAGGGGGCCAGTCTCCGCCGTCTCTTGATTCCCTCAACTTCTCGACAAAACAAGGCGACAGTCTCGATAATGTTCGAACCAACCTCGGAGTCCTTGCAGAATTTCTCAATATTGATGCCGGCAACATCGCAACGTGCAATCAGGTGCATGGAGACACCGTAGCGGTGATCAATTCGGTTTCGTCTTCTCCCCCGAAAGCCGACGCAATCGTGGCTGCTCAGCCGGGAATCTTTCCTGCGGTTAAGACAGCGGACTGTGTGCCGATCCTCTTGATGGATCCTGTTCACAAAGTCTGTGCTGCAGTTCACGCAGGATGGCGCGGGACAGCTTTGAGGGTGACGCGCAAGGTAGTTCGGTTGATGCAAGAAGATTTCGGGACGGATGTTTCTGACCTCGTTGCGGCAATCGGCCCTGCCATAGGTCCTTGTTGTTACGAGGTGGACGACAATGTCCTCATCCCGGTCAGCCGAAACGTTCCATGGGCTGATAGTTTTGTCACGCTTGAAATGAATCACGAATCCGGAAATCCCGCACGAGGGAAATCGTACCGATTGGACCTCGTAGGCGTCAATCGTTTCGAACTCACTTCAATGGGCGTACAAGAGGCGAATATATACTCAACCGACCTCTGTACATCATGCCGCCCTGACCTGTTCTTCTCTCACAGAAGAGATGGAGTGCCGTCAGGGCGTCACATAGCAGTCACAGGCTTCAAGGAATAAGGTCATTATCTTCGTAAGAGCGCTCGAAGGCCAATGGCCGCCTCTTCAGGAAGGACATAGGTTGGAACACCGGCTTCATGTAGCCGAGTTCTATCGGATTCGATTTTTCCAAGAGAGCCGATGAAACAAGCGACTATGGTCTTAGGAAATCTCCTGGCCAATTGGATAAGCGCGTCGGATGGGTAAGGCCAATTCTTGTGTTCGCAGAAAATGGCCAGAAGCGCATCCACCGACTCATCTTCAAGCATGGCCTCTGCAATATCATGAAACGGTTCAGTAAGAAATGCACCAGCGGCACCGTCTACAGGATTCTTGTAAACCACAGGAACAGAAGGGCCTAAAATTTTAGCAATTCTGTCTATGGTTTGGTCCTGAAGATCGGCCAATGTGCAACCCGGCTCTTTTTGTAACACATCCCACGCTACAATGCTTGGCCCTGCGGTATGGGTGAAAATGCCGAGCTTCTTGCCGGATGGAACCCTGCCCACTGAAAGGGCTTTGCAGGTGGAGATCATTTCAGAAATAGAGGACACTGTTTCAGCACCGGATTGTTTCAACGCACCCTCCCAAATGAGATCCGACCCGGCCACAGCTCCCGTATGAGTGACGGTGACTTTGTTCGCATCTGCGCCACGTCCTCCTTTGTACACCACAACCGGTTTACGAGGTGTAGTGTCGGCCAACTGCTCGACGAGTGCCCTGGCGTCTGAGCAGCCCTCAATAAATATTCCGATGACGCGAGTATCCGAATCATCCTTCAAATAGTCCAGTAGAGTATGAAATTCGAGATTGACTCTGTTCCCTACTCCCACCCACTTGGCTATGCCCAGGCCTTCATCGTCCGCTCGGCCCTTCAATCCGAGCCCTATCCCGCCGCTCTGGCTCAGGAAAGATACATGGCCGGGATGCATAATTCTTGGATAAAAAGTTACGTTAAGCTTTGCTCTTGCATTGAGGAATCCCAGGGTGTTGGGACCTACCACGGGCATGTCACCTGCGGCTTCTTTCAGTTCCTGCTGAAGTCTGACGCCATCATCTCCTATTTCAGCGTACCCGCCGGCAATAACACTTGCTCCTGCAACGCCCATTTCTCGTAGCCTTGCGGTGGTCTTAACTGTGGAATGCTGGTTGAGAGCCACTACGGCCAAATCAGGAATCTCCGGCAACTCATCAAGGCTCCTATAGACCCGCAGCCCAAGAATCTCATCATGACGCGGATGGATCGGATAAACAGGGCCGGGGAATTGCCCGGTAACAATGCTGTCCACAATTGCGTGACCCACTTTATCAGGCGACGCTCCAGCTCCAATTACGGCCACAGACCGTGGGGAAAACATTCTGTTAAGTCTGTTTCTGAAAGCTTCATTCATATCATTTTCCACCTGGCAACAGGATTATAGTATCGTCGGACGCTCGCACACACCCGTTGGACAACTACTGCCGTTCAAAGAACAGCACTGTGAAAGTCGAGCCACCGGATTTTCGGCAATCTTCGAGTTCTCGAATATGAGGACATGCTGATATGAGTCCAGGACACATGTCAATGCTTGTAGGAATATATTTGCAGCGCCTGCTCTCAAACGATATCTCGAAGAAACAGGTCTCGGACTGGATTTTCAGTCTTAGCCTTTTCCACCCGCGTTGAATTGAAAGGGTTCTTTGCTGGAATAATAGTCCGTAGCCTGTGTATTGTGGAACGCCTCAAAAATGAATTCCTGGTCGGATAGTGGTATTCCAACACCGTAATCCTGCACTTGCAGAAGAGACCCGGAAGCAATCGAAGAAATGGAGATTATGACTTCCCCCTGGTCGGGGGTGTTTTCGATACTATTTTTTACAAGGGTACAGAGAATCAGGTCCAAAATGTGCGGATCCATAAAATCCTGATTGACCTCATCGATTCGAGATACCAGCGATACCGCTCGAAAAAGTGACAGGTTTCCGAGCTTATCAAGACTTTGCTCAACGAAGGTCGTCAGGGAAAAACTCTGTGGGTTAAATGGAGCCGGATTGAGTATCTCCTCGACTATATTTTGAATATCCGTCAATCTTGTAAGATTGCGGCGAATACGTTCGATTGATTTCAGAGACGATTCGGAGAATTGGTCCCTGCGCATAAGCAATTCCACGGAAGCTTGAATAATCGCTAATGGTGTTTTGATCTCATGAGACAGATGATTCATGGCTCTCATTTTTGCGCGCTCAAGAGATTTGAAGGCCGTAATATCTCTGAATACAACGACCACGCTTTGCATTCCGGGCTGACATTGATCAAACTCGAGGAATGATCCGGCAATTGAGAGGTCAACCTTTTGACCGTCGGATCGTTGAAAAGTCAATTCCTCATGCAGAGAATGGCTGCCGCCATTGACTACCTTTTCGAAAAAAGCCGTGAAAGACGTGTTATCTATGTCCTTGGTAAGTATTTCCCGAAAGTTCTTTCCCTTGACGTCGGCTTCGCCAAGCCCCAGTATCCGAGTGGCCGCCGGATTTGTAGTGAATATATTTCCATTGCACTCCAGGGTAATGACACCCTCGTTCATGCTCCTGAGGATTATTTTCTCAACTGGATCCTGATCCCATGAGAAAGGGTCTTTGGTGGTCATTTCCATGTTCATTGCTTGTCTTTTTTCAGGCAACTAAAGATTAGCCGACAACTATTCCGGGAATCCTGACTCTGGAAACTGGAGGATTGTTGCCTTGCGAATCGTTAAAGAAATAATTACCTATAGAAAAAGGAAGGTCGCTCATTTCGATGATACCTGAAAATGATGTCATGCTACAAAACAACAATGGATCCGATTGAGACCCCTGCACTATCAAGTTGGGGCGGGGAAATCCATTACGTGTGTTTTAACGATGATTGCTCCTACTATCGGAAAAGCTGGGATGTTCTGGATAGTCAGGGCGTAGAAAAAACAGGCTATCGCTGCCGGATGGATCCGCGCGGCGTCTGCGGGCCTCTGGCTGTCTGGTCATCAGATGCGTTAAAAGACCTGAAATGCTGTGATCGGGCAACAGAAAAATGTGCTGATTAAGTCTCAGGAAAACCGATGGCATTCCCAGTGATCCCATTTACGCGGTATGGGCCAAAAAGAAGAGGAGTCCTAAGTGAGAAATTATGCCTTGGTTGTAGTGGACATGATAAGAGACAACGTAAATACGAAGGGCCACGGAATGTTGGACGTCGAGGTAAAAAAGATCATCCCGACAATATTGGATTTAGCGAGGCTGTTCAGACGGTGCGGTGGGCAAGTTGTATTTGCTTGCGACAGTTTTATGAAAGGAGATTTTATCTTCAGGGGGAAAATGCCCCCTCATGCGATTCGAGGTACAGGTGGAGATTACCCTATTCCAGAGCTGGAAATGCAGCCGTCAGATCTGTACCTCCCTAAAAGGCGTATGAGCGCTTTTTACAAGACCGATTTAGACCAGTGCCTCAGAACTTGGGGTGTCGATACTGTCGCCGTGTGTGGGATCGTTACAAATGTATGCGTATTGATGACAGCGATGGATGCGATCCAGAATGATTTCAGCGCAGTCGTTATTTCAGATGCGTGTGCCTGCTACAGGCCTGAAGTCCACGAAATGACACTGAAAAACTACGAGAAATTTCCACTGGATCCGATCTTTAGAATAATGACTGCGACACAAATGTCCGATGAATTGGAAACTGCCTTTAATACGTAGGGGAAGACCCGCGTGCCTGCCCGGATTTAAGCGCCTAATATTTGAACGATTTGAAATAGTGTTTAGATAGAGCTACTTGCAGAACTCGGTAAAACCGTCACCCCGGCGAAAGCCGGGGTCCAGAAGTCCTTGAAAACCTTGATTCCGGCTTTCTCCCAATGACGAAAAGGGACTTTTGCAATAGGCTCGATAGTATTGGCATTATTGTCAGGCGGCCCGTTCGATAATTTGTTTCAGAAGGCGAGTAAGAACACGAGCGGTGGTGTCCACCAGGAGAACCACTTTCTGATAGTCCATCCGCTTGGGGCCGATGATCCCAATGCTGCCGACAACAGTTTCCTGAGTCCGAATAGGGTAAGCAACGATGGAACAGGTTTCCAACTCATTCAGACCGTGTTCTGAGCCAATAAAGATCTGGATACCCTCCGCATCCAGGGTTTTATCCAGAATTTTTAATATATTACTCTTCTCCTCAAAGGTTGTCAGAAGAGCCTTTAGCTTTTCAACCTGGGAGAATTCGGGGTCGTCGAGAATATTGGTTTGACCCTGAATATAGACTTCTCTGAAAATGTTCTGAGAAAGCACGATGTGACCTAGTCGAAGAGTTTTTGCCAGAATGGCATCCACTTTAGGCTTTTCACGTGCCAACTCCTGTTCGATCCGCTCTTTGGCCTGCCGAAGGTCAAGGTCCTTGAGCATGTCATTGAGCATTCGTCCGTAACTCTCCAAAGTCTGTTGATCGATATTATCTTCATCGTAGATCATTTTGTTCCGGACCAATCCGGTCGTTGAAATCAGCACCACCAGGATTCTGTCTTGCGTTACCTTGATCAATTCAATGGTCTTGAAGGTTTGTTCGACTACAGGGCCGGCTGAAACCACCCCCGCTTGATTGGATAGGCCCGCCAGTACTGTAGAGGACTGGCGCAACAAATCTGTGATGTCCAGACCAGCGGCTCTAAGAAGCGATTCTATGGTGGCGTACTCGCTCTGATCCGGCTCGCGGTGACTCAGCATGGCATCCACGTAAACGCGGTACCCGAGATCGGTGGGAATCCTTCCAGCGCTTACGTGAGGCTGTGTGATGTACCCGGATTCCGTGAGATCGCTCATGATATTCCTGATGGATGCCGCGGAAAGCCCGATAGCTCTTTTCTTAGACAGGGTGCGAGATCCTACAGGATCACCGGAAGCTATATATTCAGATACGATAGCCTCAAGAATTCTTTCCGATCGTCTTTCGAGGCCATCCATGAGCAAAGTCCTTTGGGAGAAATTCAATCCGTCTCTACATCATGAACATTAACTCTCAAAGCATCGCCGGTCAAGGAAAACTCGCCTGCACATAACGACTGATCAATAGACCTTTGTAGCCGCGACAGTCTCGAGAACCGGCCGTGCCGGAAGATAGAGACATGACTCACAGCCGTTTAAAGTACTTTACAAAGAACTCATAGGAGTCCTTCGGAGCTGCAACCAAAGGTTCATCAATTCTCTTCCCGTCCAGGTATTCTCCCACGTGAAAATAACGCCCGTCGAGATGCCTGATTTCTCCTCCTGCCGCCTCCAAGATTATGCTGCCGGCGGCCAGGTCTTGGAGATTTACATTCTTAAAAAAACAGGCGTCAGCGGCTCCTCTGGCCACGTATGCCAGATGGCCGGCCGATGATCCGAAGTTGCGGATCTTGCCGGGAAAATCACTTACAAAATCCTGATGGAAACGGGAATAGACCAGCACAAGGCTCTCATTGTCAACTGTTGGATCCTCTCTTACCCTAATGGGTTTATCGTTCAACAGCGCTTCCCGGCCGGCATAAGCCGAGTATAACTCTCCCGTGACGGGCAGGTATAAGAATCCTAATACGGGCCAAAAAAGCTCAAAAAGAGCAGCGCTCACTCCCCAGACCGGCATGCCTGCTTGAAACGACGCGGCTCCATCAAGCGTGTCTACGATCCATAAGAATCTGGGACAATTTTCTCCTGATATGTCCCCTTGCGAAAGTTCTCTGAGGAATCCATGGCCCTCAAAGCTTCCCTGAATCTTGCCAAAAATAATCTTCCAGGCAGCATTATCCGCTTCCGTTACCAGTTCATCATCGAATTTAAGCTGTTTGTCTCCTTTGCCATACATTTCCAAAAGCAGTGTGCCACTTTTTCGGAGAGTGTTTTCTACGAACTCTTTCAAAGTCCAGAGTTCTCTTTCACTCAGGGACTGAACCTCACTTTTTGTCATTTTTTGCTCCATTCAGTGCATTTTTTTCTATAATTGGCTGTGAGGGAACCGCTGGAATCAAGAAAGCCAACCCGACTCACATATTGTTCTTTTCCTGATAATCAAGTAGTAAATACGGAATGCTTCAATGTATACACTACCCAGGCCATTCGGCAACGGATGAAGCTTGAGCCGGTTCAAAAAACTCCTTCATCGGAAAACGATTGAAGCCTTTTACCGCGATCTCTAAAGTGATTATCTAAGGGCATATCCCGTGGTCTGTCAAGTCTCGACATCAAACTCAAGGGGGCAGATGAGCCCTTGACTTGATTGGGTCATTACATATTGTACTTCCAAGGCCAAGGCATTGCCACTTTTGTTCTCCATTACCTGATTGAAATTGCCGAAGAACGTGGAATCAAGGGATTCAGAGGGGACGTCATCTTCGGAAATCAACCCATTCTCAGGGTTTATGACTCAGTGCCCTATGCTGTTCACAAGACGTTCGAGGACGGAGTAGTTGATATCAGATTTAGTTTCGATGAAAAGGAAGATGCCAAAGAGCAGGATTGTCGCGATAAGTGACAATAGTCTCTACCTTTGATCCATTTCAAAACCTTCCTGGGTAGCTTCCCCCACTGCCTAAGATACCGGGATAGGGCTTTCCTGATATTTTTCCGAATAAATGTTTCTTTAGCCACTTTACTCTTGCTTTCATTTGGAGTAAAATTTTTTTGGAAACAAACGCTAGGCGTCTGAATCTACCACTCACCTGAGCTTCTGACTTGTTAGAGGCGCCACCTCATGGCCCATCAAGATAAATTCGCGGAAGACTCGATTAGCGAACTGACGATATTGCAATCACACCGCAAACCAGAAGAATCGATTGACAGACTCACGTACGAAATCAAGAACCTGCAGATTATTCGCGCGCGGCAGGAAGCCATCATAGAAGCATTTGACGGGTTGATCTATGTTTGCTCGGCAGACCTGGAAATCGAGTTCATGAACGACCGGTTTGTGGAGCGCACGGGCCGTAATCCTGTCGGGGAGAAATGCTACCCGGCGCTTCATGAACGAAACGACGTATGCCCCTGGTGTGTGAATGATCGGGTCCAGGCTGGACAGACTGTCCACACCGAGGTTCTCAGCCCAAAAGATAATCGTTATTATCATGTTATCAACACTCCGGTTTATCATCCTGACGGATCAATATCCAAGATGTCCATGATCCGGGACATAACCGAAAGCAAACTGGCCGAACAAGAGCTTAAGACAAGCGAGGAAAGGTACCGAAAGATCGTCGAGGATCAGACCGAGCTACTTTGTCGCTTCCTCCCCGGCGGAACTATTACTTTTGTCAACCAGGCCTATTGCCGTTATTTTAACCGGCATCGGGACAGCCTGGTAGGAAAGGATTTCATCCCTTTGATCCCGGAGACCGACAGGGACAAGGTTTTTGACAACATCGGTCGGCTGTCAAGATCCAATCCAGTTTCAACACATGAGCATCGAATCATCGCTCCCAATGGGGAAATCCGTTGGCAAGAATGGACCAACCGAGCGCTCTTTGACGAACAGGGAAATATCGTTGAATATCAGTCAGTGGGTCGTGATATCACCGACCTGAAACGAGCGGAACAAGCCCTGCACCAAAGAACAGAGGAACTCGAGCGCAGCAATAAAGACCTTGAGCAGTTTGCTTACATCGCGGCTCATGATTTGAGGGAGCCGCTTCTCGCGATTGCGGCCTACCTGAAATTGCTCGAACGACGCTACAAAGTAAATTTAGGTGCTGATGGTAATAAATTTCTCGCTGGCGCGATAAACTCCACCCTCAGGATGGACGGCCTCATCCAAAGCCTTTTGGCGTACTCCCGCGTGGGTAATGAAGTTCAATGTTTTGAAAGAACGGATTGCAACAGGATTCTTGACACGGCTCTCGCAAATCTACTTTCGCTCATTGAAGAAAGCAGCGCAGTGGTGACTGTCGAGGACCTTCCGACAGTGATCGCCAATCCCTCACAAATGCTCCAACTGTTCCAAAATCTCGTAAGCAATGCGATCAAATTCGCAGGCGACACCCCCCCAAAGATACATGTCGGAGTCACGCGCAATGATAATGAATGGCAATATTTCGTCAAGGACAACGGCATCGGTATCGAGCCTCCCTATTTTGATCGGATTTTTCTTCTGTTCCAACGGATAAAAAACCGGGCGAACTACCCAGGCACAGGCATCGGGTTGGCTAACTGCCGAAGAATAGTGGAGCATCACGGTGGACGAATTTGGGTAGAGTCAACACCAGGTAAGGGGTCCACGTTTTTCTTTACGATACCGGACAGACTGGAGAGATGAGAAAAACCTGACTCAAAACCCTCGGTTCAACACCTGTCGGATTTGAAAAGCCTTGGTTCAGCGATAATTAATCGGATCGGAAACCCCTGCTTCTGAAAAACCTTTTCTGCGCAAGATGCAACTGTCGCAACCGCCGCACGCTACCCCATCAGGATCAGGATCATAGCAGGAATGAGTCATGGCATAATCCACACCAAGTTCTATACCTTTCCGAATGATCTGGGCTTTCGTCAGATTTATCAGAGGAGTATGTATTGTAATCCGTAGTTCTTGCTGGACGGTTTTTTTTGTGGCCAAGTTCGCCATTTTCTCGAAAGCTCTAATGTATTCAGGTCTGCAATCAGGATAACCAGAATAATCCAAGGCGTTTACCCCAATAAAAATGTCCCCCGTATCCAGTACTTCCGCGAGGGCTACGGCGAAAGACAAGAAAATGGTATTTCGCGCCGGCACATACGTTATGGGTATCCCGCTACCGATCTCCTCCAGAGTCGAATTCTTTGGTACTTGAAGGTTCGAGGTCAAGGCGGATCCCCCAATTTTCCCTAAAGGCAGGTCAAGAATCACGTGATCGGATGCTTTGAGGGCTTGAGCCACTCTACGAGCAGCTTCCAGTTCGATAACGTGGCGTTGTTGGTAGTTGAAACTCAGCGCATGCACGTCAAATCCTCGGGCTTTCGCTATGGCGAGACAAGTGGCAGAATCAATCCCACCGGAAAGTAGCACGACAGTCTTTTTTGGACCAGAATCCGGCTGAAAATTCAAGAATCAACTCCTTATTCTTGCCCTCGCCTTTCCCGCAAGACAAGATTGTAATTCGAAAGTCAGTTAATTACACCTTGTAATGATTCACGTTCAAATGGTGAGGGGAATTAACTGATACTTTTTTTGTGAGCCTGCCGGCACGTATCCGAATCGACGTTCATCTGTTGATGTTCAAAGCGCAGGATATAGACACGATAGGCTTTCTCTTTTGAAAACAAATCCGCACTACTCATCGAGAGAACCCGGAAGGGTATGGTTGATCATCGATGTTTGTGTACCACTTGTAATGGTTTGGCCAACATATTGAGGGGGCCTGGTTTTGTCAAGACACTTGATACTAGTAACTTTTTGCCCTCTCAAACCTTGAAGATGCACTGTGTTCGGCATACTGAAGCTTGGATATGGGTCCGGCAGGAACGGTCCGCTATTGGATTTTTTCTTCGCCACAGTTCGCTCGGCTTTTCCGACGCAACGCTTTTCACTTTACCGAGACCTGTTATTGTGACAGAATTGCATTATTGAACTGCGTTTGCAGCAATAAACCGCTCAGAGTTTCCTACATCGAAGGACGTGGTGACAAACGGCGGTAGAGTTTGAGCAACAAGAAATTTCTATCCTCTTATGCCAAAAAGAATACACGCAACCAAGAACGAGGCGCTTCTCATGAAAAAATATTTCAAAGATAATGCGGCCGCGGTCGGACGGACTCCTCTCGTGAAGCTCGGCAACATTTGCGGTCGGACGAAAGCCGTCATTCTGGCCAAGGTTGAAGGACGCAACCCAGCCTACTCGATCAAAGACCGAATCGCAGTGTACATGGTGCGGGAAGCTGAAAAAAAAGGATTACTGAGACCGGATGTTGAGATTGTGGAACCCACAAGTGGGAATACCGGCATCGGCTTGGCTTACGTGTGCGCCCTTAAAGGATATCAATTGACCCTCACTATGCCTGAGACAATGAGCATCGAACGCCGCAAAGTACTCAAAATGTTTGGCGCCAACCTGGTCCTGACCGACGGAGCCAAGGGCATGAAAGGGGCAGTGGACAGGGCAACGGAGATGGTCGCGGCAGATCCGAAGAAGTACTATATGCCTCAGCAGTTCAAGAACCCTGCCAATCCACTGGCCCACGAAGAAACCACCGGTCCTGAAATATGGGAAGATACTCAGGGTGAAATTGACGCCCTGGTTTGTGGTGTAGGAACCGGGGGCACCATCACGGGCGTGTCGCGTTTTATCAAGAACAAAAAGGGTAAGAAGATTCACTCTGTTGCGGTCGAACCCTCGGAAAGTCCGGTGATAACCCAGACTATGCAAGGCAAGACCCCGGTGCCGGGCCCTCACATGATTCAGGGTATAGGAGCAGGATTTGTCCCAGATATTCTCGATTTGGATCTTGTAGACGAGGTAATGCAAGTCTCCAGCGAGGAGTCGGTTGAGTATGCCCGCTTATTGGCACGCACCGAAGGCCTTTTAAGCGGAATATCCTCGGGAGCCGCAGTTTTGGCTGCAATCAGGTTGGCTCAGAGCAAGGAATTTCAGAATAAGACGATAGTTGTCATCCTGCCCAGTGCAGGAGAGAGATATCTAAGTTCCGTTCTTTTCGATGGGATAACCGGGTAAGACAAATGTACTGCAGGGCTTGCAGAAACTAATGGTCCAAAGGAGATACGGTGGATGCGTGTGAGCAAAGAATGTATTTTCTGTCGGATAGTTGCAGGCGAAGTGCCTTGCACAAAGATTTTTGAGGATGATTCCATATTGGCTTTCATGGATATCGCCCCTCTCAACAAAGGACATTTCTTGGTTATTCCGAAAGAACACTATGGGAACATTCTGGAGACACCGCCTGATCTGTACGGCCGTCTAGCTTCTATGGTAGCAATCATTGCACGAGTTGTTCAAGAAACGGTCTCGCCGGATGGAATGAACTTCATGCAGTTGAATGGGAAAGCAGGCAACCAGGTCGTGCCTCATCTCCACATGCACCTGGTTCCCAGATGGGTGGAAGACGGCCTGACAATTTGTGCGTGGGAGCCAATAATGGGCGACATCAAGGATATTTCCGCTACGGCGGAGAAGATCAAATCGAAACTTTCCCTTCAAAGATAGCAGATGAAAAAAGTTCCGGAAGAAGGTTCAGGAAGCTTTAGCGCCAAGGTCCCTGCTGATTTTCTGAACTACTTTGGCAAAGACCGATTTCTGCAATATTGGTTCAGGGAGAAAAGGACACGCCTTATTGCCGCGGTGTTTCCGCGTTTCGAACGCCTTGGCCTTGTCCCGGACACTGTCTCTTATATCGGCATCTCCTTCTTGGCAGGGGTCATACTCTATTTCGTCAGGGATCCCAAAATAGCCGTATTTTTTTTGGCCGGTCATATAATCTGCGACGGCCTTGACGGAGCGTTCGCCAGGCACACCGGCAAGGCTTCCCAGTCAGGAGCATTTACAGATCTGGTTTGCGATCAATTGGGGATGGTGGTAGTCGGCCTCATGGCTATTTTCCACCACATGGTTTCTCCTCTATTGGGCACTGTCTACATCGCTCTTTACCTAATTGTCGTCGTATTCGGTGTCATAATAAACGTGATGGGCCTCGGGACTCGTGTCACCATTACGAGCAAATACTTCCTGTATTCAGTTTACGGCATTTGGGCGGGATGGGAAATCAACTGGTTCCCATGGATGATGTACTTCTTTTCTGTTATCATGACCATAGAAGTCGTCATAGGTTACCTGCGTCTCAAACGGGGAATACGAAAAAAGTTTGATTCAGAAGTTAGATTCACCGAAGGGGATCCTTATAGCGGAAGACTAAATTATGCTCTGAATGTGGCTGTGCCTGTCATTGTCTTGGTGGCGATTCTCGTGTGTGCGAACCTGATTCCAATCCGATCAATATTTTTAAGCCCGAAGGTGAAGGTCTCCTGGATTGAAGGGCCTCAGATTGTCCATGAAAATGAAAACTCAGAGATTTTAGGTCTTGGTGTGCAAGACATGAAAATTCTGGTTTTGTTGCGACTTGAAGACGGCTCCTTGGAATTGAGACGCTTCTCTACACTGGAGGGTGATGGAATAGAGTCTTTCGTGGTACCGGAACACGTGACTCCAGCTATCAGCACCTTCCCGGTCTACGAAAATATATTACTCATAGCTGATAGCTCCACCGGGCTTTTGATAGGTATGGATATAGAGGCTTCACTCGTTGCAAAAAGAGCTGTCACAGTTTTGACTCTGCCCCTCGGATACCTTAGGGTCACTGCCATGGCTGTAGCTGACTGGAAGCAAAAGAAAGTTTGGCTGGCTGCAAACTACCTGTACACAAGACGGACTTACGTCGTGGATCCTGACAAGGCTCTGAAAAAAGGTTTTATTCTGGGAGGGGTGGTAGCCTCGTACACCAACGGGGCTTTTCCGTCAGGTATGACCGTTGTAGAAAACGACGTCCTCGAATTTAACAAGTCGCCTTTCAACGCCCTCATATTTCAAGCGCCGTTGAAGCGAATGCTCGCAGGAAAAAACCTGATAGATGCGGCAACCGTGTCGTTCTTGCCGCCCCATCCAGACTCTATCGGCCCAGTCAAAGCAGGTGAAGACCTCATTATGTTGTCGCCGGCAGGTAGACTTTACAAGCTGCCCATCAAATCATATTCCCGAAGACCACGAATTTCGTCGTAAAAAATAGAGGAATAAATCTGGAAAGATCTGAATGGATCACATAAGAAATTTCGGCATTATTGCACATATTGACCACGGCAAATCGACGCTTGCAGATCGGCTTCTCCAGATCACGGGAGTGGTGGGGGACCACGAATTCCGTGAGCAGATGCTCGACACTATGGATATAGAGCGTGAACGCGGCATTACAATAAAAAGCCAGAGCGTGGCGCTACCCTACCGGGCGCAGGATGGAAAGGACTACATCCTGAACCTCATAGATACTCCAGGCCATGCGGATTTCTCCTATGAGGTTTCCCGGGCGCTCGTTTCGTGCGAAGGAGCCCTGCTTGTCATTGATGCCTGTCAGGGAGTCCAGGCCCAGACCCTGGCGAACTTCTGCATGGCACTGGAACAGGACCTGGAAATAATACCCGTGATTAATAAAATCGACCTTCCTTCAGCCGATGTGGAACGAGTTAAAGTCCAGATCCGGAAAGACCTGGGCCTTGATTCGGAAACTGCCGTGGCCATCTCCGCCAAGGAGGGAACCGGTATCGATGAAATTCTCGAATCCGTTGTTAAGAGAATCCCTCCGCCCAAGGGAGATCCAGATTTACCACTAAAAGCCCTTATCTTTGATTCTCACTGGGACCCTTATCGAGGGACTATAGTCCATTTGAGGCTTTTTGACGGAGTACTAAGTCCGGGGCAGATTATTCGATTCTGGTCCAACGACTCTTCGTACAAGGTTGAGGAAACCGGGATATTTCTTATTGAAAGAAAGCCGCAAAAAAAATTAAGCGCCGGCGAAGTTGGTTACATGATTGCCGGGATCAAGACAGTGAGCGATACCAAAATCGGTGATACGGTAACCCTTCACGATAATCCGTGCCTCGAGCCTCTGAAGGGTTTTCAGATCGTAAAACCTGTTGTGTTTTCTTCTTTTTATCCTATTTCGTCGGACGATTACGGAGAACTGGCTGAATCTCTGGAAAAACTCAAACTTAATGACGCGTCGCTGACCTTTGAGAAAGACCATTCCACTGCTCTGGGGCATGGTTTCAGATGCGGTTTTCTGGGACTGCTGCACCTGGAGGTGGTGCAAGAGAGACTGGAAAGAGAATTTGGACTTTCTCTCATCCTGACTGCTCCATCAGTGCAATATTCTCTTGTGCTCAGGGACGGAATAGAGACCATAATGGATAATCCTGCCAAGTACCCGGACCCAATGCTTATTCAAATGACCAAGGAACCCTTTATAAGGGCGTCGATCATATTGCCGGAGCAATACCTGGGCAGCGTAATAAGTTTGTGCATAGGCCGAAGAGGTGTTCAAAAGAACATGAACTATCTCGACTCCAACCGGGTGGAATTGACTTTCGATCTTCCATTAGCAGAAGTGCTTTTTGATTTTTACGACAAACTCAAATCCGTGTCTCGAGGGTACGCTTCCTTCGACTATGACTTCCTGGAATACAGGCCCACCGACCTTGTCAAGGTTGACATCCTGGTAGCGGGAGAAAAGGTTGATGCCCTCTCCATGCTGGTACACAGGGATCGGGCTTACCAGAGAGCCCGTAGGGCATGCGAAAGGCTAAAAAATGAAATACCGAGGCAACTGTTCAAAGTTGCCATCCAGGGCGCTATTGGTGGAAAAATCATATCCAGGGAGACTGTTTCTGCTCTGAGAAAAGATGTTACGGCGAAATGTTACGGCGGTGATATCACTCGCAAGAAAAAGCTGCTGGAAAAACAGAAAGAGGGCAAGAAAAGGATGAAGCAGGTCGGGAACGTGTCAATCCCGCAATCAGCCTTTCTGGCCGTCCTCAAGATCGATGATGATGAATAGGTTCTGTCAAGAGTACTCGTATTGGTCAGCGTACAAAGGCTTATAGCCTGCCCCAAAGTCAGTGACCTACGGCAAAGCCTGAGGCTTGAATCTGAAGACGTGGCACGAATTGAGTGTCGTGTCCCCAACCAGTGTCCTGAGAATCCACTATACGACGTTGAGCAAGGTGGTCTGAGAGAGAGACAAACTAATATTTCAAGACCTGACCCCATACCTTAAAAAGAAGTGACAAAATGACTTGTAAAGTAGTAAGCTAAACATACTTTTTTTGTCTACTTCAAACATTGATACTCATTATCGACAAATCCATCAAGGAGGGCGAGCGACTCGGGGCACGCCCTGACCTGTCACGGATATATATGGAGGTAGGAAAACGCCTGCTGGAGCTACACAGCAAGTACAGGGAGCTTAATGGCATCACCGCAACGGCGTACTTGGACAAGGCCGAAACCATGTTCCGGGAGATGGATTTGGAGTGCGACTTGGAACAACTCGAACGTGTGCGAAGGACCCGCATCTTGCCGGTCTTAGGCAGACTAAGGTTTTCTTCCCGCTGCATGATTGATTCGGCCAATTTAAACTTGAACATTAAATATGGCTATGATACGGGTCCAGCCTATGATTCCCAGAACCTTGGAAAAAAACAATCCGATCAGCCATGAAAACTTTTCCGGCGATCCTCGTAACGGGTCCCCGGCAGTCGGGAAAGACCACCCTCTTAAAAGAAAGGTTTGGTCATACGCATCGTTTTATTTCCTTGGAAGATCCCGACCTCCGCCGACTGATCGAAGAGGACCCGCGCGGTTTCTTGACGGAAAACCCCCCACCGGTCATTCTGGATGAAATTCAATACCTTCCCCAATTGCTTCATTTTATAAAGTCCGCCATTGATAAAGATCGCCGACCCGGTCAATGGCTTCTGTCCGGTTCCCAGAGTTTTTCCCTTATGCAGGGAGTCATCCAGTCCCTGTCAGGTCGGGTTGCGGTTTTATCCCTGTTGCCCCTTTCCCTTGGAGAAAGCCATCAATCGGGAGCAAATCCCACCGATTTGGAATCTATCCTTGAGAAGCTGTTTTCCCAGCCTATGAGGAAGGCCCAGATGAAGCTGAAGCACTCGTCAATCCCCTTGGAAGATTGGATTCTCAGGGGCGGCTATCCGGAAATTCGATTGCATCCGGAGGTCAATCGGCAGCTTTGGATAGCCGGTTATATTCAGACGTATCTGGAAAGGGATGTTCGACAGATCGTCAACATTGGAGATCTGAATACCTTTCACCGATTTTTACGGCTGATAGCCGCACGGACCGGACAAATCCTGAACATGTCCGACCTGGCCCGAGACGTCGGAATGAGTGTTCCCACGATTAAGAAATGGATAAGCATCCTGGATGCCAGTTATCAAATTTTTCTTTTACCGCCCCACTTCAACAACTTGGGCAAGCGAGTGATCAAGAGTCCTAAAGTCTATTTTTTAGACACCGGTATTGCCAGCTATTTGATGGGACTACATGCTGAAGAACCATTAAGGCGGGGGCCGATGATTGGACCTCTCTTTGAAACCATGGTGGTTTCTGAATGGGTGAAGGCCTTTTGTCACCGGGGTGAACGCCCTGAATTATATTATTGGCGATCCAAAAGCGGGCTGGAAGTAGACCTGATTATTGACCGCAACGGCCGTTTGTACCCCGTGGAGATCAAAACGACGGCTACACTGCTTCCGGGGCATGCCGAACCGCTTCTCAAGTGGAAGGAACTGGCTGGTGAGGCGGCGGACGGCGGGCTGATCATCGCCAACATTGAACAGCCCTTTACCTTCAAAGGTCTCAAGGCGATTTCCTGGCGGAATGGACTGGATTGAACGTATCGCTTCAATTCTTAATGCCGGAATTCGATCATACCTCAAGAGCGAGCTTGCAACAGCGGATAGCGTCAAGTGCCACCCCGGCAGAATTTGGCGAGTCTTCTACAGATAACCTCAGGGGCCTTGTTCATAGAATAGCGAGTGTGCGATACTATCCTCGGAAAATTGATTCCCGAAAAGTCTATCATAACAGGAATCATTAGCGTAATAAGAATTGCCGACTGTACGAAGAGGGTCCAGGAGGCCTAAGATTTTGGAGGGTAGTATACGATGGAAAGACAGCGATTGAAACTCCTTGTATATGGTGCTGCTTGGTGTCCCGACGCTCGTCGAGCCAGAAAAGTACTAGACGACCATCAGATACCGTACGAGTGGCATGACATCGACCAAGAAACTGAAGCAAAGGGATTCGTAGAGAAGACGAATGGAGGCAAGGTGATCATACCGGTTATTGTTTTTCCCGACGGATCAATTCTCATTGAGCCGTCCAACATTCAGTTGGAAGACAAGCTGAGCCAATACCGATAAGAGCTTTCCTGTTGAAGATGAATTAGTTAACCACAAAGAGACGCAGGAGTAGAATGTTGGATATCAGGCGTCAGTATTTTATTGCGGTTATTATATCAGAAATTTCACGAAGTAGGAATCTTTACTATCTTTGGGGTCACTTTCAACTACGTTAATTCTGGAACCTCCGGTTCCCTTTCCCAAAGCATCACAAAAAAAGGAGGCAAATCATGTCAAAGCCAGGCGATAGTTTGACGACCGCTTTCGGCATTCCCGTAGGTGACGATCAAAATAGCATGACAGCGGGGATTCGAGGCCCGGTGCTTATGCAGGACGTCCACCTGCTTGAGAAGCTAGCCCATTTCGATCGTGAGCGTATCCCTGAGCGCGTGGTTCACGCCAAAGGGGCAGGAGCATACGGGTACTTTGAGGTCACAGCCGACGTGACAAAATACACCAAGGCTGAATTCCTCTCGGAGATTGGTAAGAAGACCGAAGTCTTCGTGCGCTTTTCCACGGTTGGGGGAGAGAAGGGATCAGCGGACGCGGAGCGCGACCCGCGCGGTTTCGCCATGAAGTTCTACACCGAGGAGGGCAATTATGACTTGGTGGGTAACAACACTCCGGTCTTTTTCATTCGCGATCCGCTCAAGTTTCCCGACTTCATCCATACGCAGAAGCGCAACCCGGCCACGAACTGCAAGGATCCAAACATGTTCTGGGACTTCCTCTCTCTTACTCCAGAGTCGATTCACCAGGTAACGATCCTCTTCTCCGACAGGGGCACACCCGCAACATATCGTCATATGAACGGATACAGCAGCCACACTTTTAAATGGTACAACGCCAAGGGTGAGTATTGCTGGGTGCAATACCACTTCAAGACAGATCAGGGTATCAAGAACCTGACTCGTGAGGACGCTCGGCAGCTATCCGGAGCAGACCCCGATCATGCCACACGAGACTTGTACGAGGCTATAGAGCGAGACGAATTTCCCTCGTGGACTCTGGAGATGCAAATCCTCATGCCGGAGCAAGAGAAGAACTTCCCATGGGATATCTTTGATATCACAAAAGTATGGCCGCATACCGAAGTTCCGCCCATTACGATCGGCAAATTGGTACTGAACCGTAACCCTGCCAATTACTTTGCAGAAGTGGAGCAGGCAGCGTTTTGCCCGGGGAACGTAGTGCCGGGCATTACAATCTCACCGGACAAGATGCTCCAAGCAAGGGTTTTCTCCTACCATGACACCCATATACATAGACTGGGGCCGAACTATCACCTGATCCCTGTCAATGCGCCCAAGTGTGCACCGGAGAAGAGCTATCAGCGCGATGGTTTTATGCGGACTGATGCCAACGGGGGAATCAGCCCCAATTATTGGCCGAACAGCTTCGGCGGTGTCGCTCCTGATCATGAGGCGACCGAACCAACCTTCGAGGTCCAAGGGCACGCCGGACGTCACGCCTACCAGCACTCCAATGACGACTTTGTTCAGGCAGGCAACCTTTACCGCAAAGTCATGACCGATCAGGACAAGAAGAACCTTATCAATAATATCGTCGGTCACCTGGGTGGAGCACAGAGGCGAATCCAACTCAGGCAGACTGCCCTGTTTTTCAAGGCTGATCCGGATTATGGCAAGCGGATAGCCGAGGGGCTTGCCTTGGACATGAGAGAAGTCGCACGACTAGCCAATATGACCAAAGAGGATCGTGCAGCAGCAACCGCAAATTAAAACCATCTAGCATTCAAATGATTAACCAAGCTTGACTTCGTTTCCGGTGTTCTTCCGGAGCGAAGTCAGGTCTTGCGCTCCGTAGCGTAGGACCCGCCTGTAATCTGAGCTTAACAAAGCTACTTGTTTGAAGTAGTTGGTATAAGGTACACTTTCATCTCCTCAAGAAACCACGGGAAGAATGTTGCGACAGTCGCTGAAGCGCTTAAAGGGGTTCAGGTTTTCGGTTAGCTATTCCCTTTCCCACGGCGAGAGAAATCCGTCGGAAACTCTCCTGTGCAGGTCCACCTGTAATACCGGGTGAAATAGAATTTTGAATCGTTGATCCTTTTTATGTTGCTTACAACATAGTTGAAAAAGAAGTGGCAAAACGACTTGCAAAGTAGTAAGTTAAACGTACTTTTTTTGTCCAACTTCAAATATTGGAGGGTTCTATGATTGCCTCAAGCCTGTTTAGAGCAATTCTGATAGCACTTGTTTTGACTTTTGCCTTCTCTTCTCCTGCCGACGCCGGCTGTTGTGACGGCGGTAGTGACTCCTGGTCAGGAGGCTCTGGATATTCTTCCGGCGGATCACAAGCTTACGGCAGCTTTGACCAACAAAGGTGGAGTGGTTCCACTAATTACAACTCCACTCAGTCAGTTGCTACTGGGAACGTCAATAATTCGACCTCGTACACCTACGGTAGTCAGCCGGTGAAGCAGATTTTTCCGGCCAGGTCAGGTCAGGCTGAAACTCGAGCCGGGAAACCAGCGGTAGCTCTCAAGACGGCTTACGGTGATTTGCCCTCGACCGAAAACCTCAAACCATTCGTGAGCCCTGGTCCTACTTCCGCCAATTCGGTCGGCCTCACCCGACTGCTGGGGTTAAGCAATCGTCCGCAGGCGTCGAGCAGAGTTCTCGGCCCTTCGTTATGGTAGATGAACGGAGGTAGATATACGCTATTCAACGTTAGGAATTCCAGTAGCGTTTGCTCGGTTTTTTTAAATTAAACTCCTATTCTTAAACAAATTGGAATGTGAGCGCGATTTCAGCTATTAATATGCGCGACTGGCATAGTCGGTCGCACAGGAATGAAGTCTCTTTCTCTATTCTCATAGTATCAATCATAAAATTATTGTAATAATAAACACAAAAAGATATAAGCTCACTCCTGACTGGTTGCCTTGCATCAACCTTATGTGATCAGGAGAATTTTAAATGAGAATCGTTTCAGCCTGCTGCGTGCTGGGCCTGATGGTCCTTACCTTCACGACGTCCTGTTCCTCACTGCGGTCTGGAAATGCCGTCAAAGTCGCATACGAAGCCAACGAGAATGATGGCTGGATGACACGGAAAATTCCTGGTCTAAAGACCCTCTCAAATCTCATTCCTCCCCCCAGTGAAGCGACGGTGACGTGGGACCAGCCCCAAAAGAGACAGAGTTGCTGTTCTTCACATTGACATCCATGGTTAGAAAACCACAAAGAACCATGAAAGTCCTACACTGAAGGTCAGCGCTTTCATAGAAAAACGAAATCGAACAAGTGTTACTACACCAACGCTGCACGATTTATTCGTGTTCTCAACCGGTTGCAGTTGAAGATCACCCCCATTTGGACAACTTCAATCAAAAGCCTCGGAGTACTATTAATTTTGCGATCCAGAGATTTCTTTCATTTCCGGTCTCACTACTGAGGCAATTACCGATGACGTACAAGATGAATCAAATCCAGTCAGTCTAAAACATCAATGCTTTCTTGCATCGGTGCTTCTTCGAGCAGTAAATCCAGTGGTGGGTATAGCTGCACCTTCACAGAACCTGAGAAAAAACCGCCAAAAAATTAGGTAGAGGATTTTGGATCCCAAGAACGTCTTGACAATTTTACGTAATGGTGAAATAGTGGCACCGAAAATTTTACCCTGAATTATTTTCTCCTGGGATTGTGACTTGAAGACTTTGAGAAATAGTAACTGAGGATTTGATTCAAACCGTGCTCAAGCTCTTCTCCGTGGAGAGATAGGGAGAGAAAGGATCTATCCAGTCAGGAGGTATCTGTTTAAATGAAACGATTTGCAATGGTTTTGGCAGTGGTTGGTCTGGTGGTGTTGTTCGCATCATATGCGATGGCCTTCTTTGCGTGGGCGCCATTTTCCTCTTGGGGCGGCGCGTCATCGAGCAGCGGATCGAGTAGTGGCTACTACCGCGCCAGCTCATCCAGCAGCGGATATTACTGGCCTTCAAGTTCATCCAGCAGCAGCGGCTACTATAATGCCTCCAGCAGCAGCGGGTATTACTACTCTCCGTCCAGTTCTTCAAGTAGTGGGTGGTACTGGCCGGCCAGCAGCTCTTCCAGCGGCTATTACTGATACTGATAGAGTTTTGCCTCAATGGGGCCAAGATGGTTACCAGGGCGATTATGCCCTCGCATAATCGGCTAATTTTTTCATGTTCGCCCGTATGAGGGGGTTTGGCCTTTTCTTTGTTCGGCTTGCTCATCTTTTCATCCTCGCAGGACGATGAGTTTTGGGCAAGGCACCCAACTGTTGTGATTTCACCCTTTCCTGGCGCATTGGCAGAGTCAGCCGCGTGCTTTTTTGCGAATGTTTTTCCCATGACAGGTTCCTGTGCAAAGTGATAGGGTACGCGCTCGACGATTCGTTTTCTCTGATGGAACTATATTGAAGATCGAAAGAGGTTTGTCTCTGCCTCTCTGGAACGATCAAAGACCGAGCTACTTACTTCGGTGAATTGAAAAAAGTTGCGGGTGGTTGATGTTCCAGTGTTTGAGAGGGTATATGAAGGCTGCGTGGCCTGCCATTGTAACATTGCTCGTGATGTTATCATCCGGCTGCATCGGGGTTCCAACTTTATTTCAGCAAAGGGTTGCAGTTGCCCCTGCAGCGTTACCGGCAGCGCCTCTTCCCGCGAGACTCGTTTCTTCAAACCCGACCCAAAGACTTTTGAATTTGGACCAATGCATTGAAGTTGCCAGGAGAAACAATCCAAGCCTTGCAGCCGGTGCCTGGGATATTCAAACTGCACTGGCCCAGCGGGATGTTGCCGCTTCCGAGAAGTGGCCTCAAATCAGCACAAACGATAGTTATCGTAATTACGTTCAAACCCAAAGACTCCAACCCGCTCGGATAAATGCTGAACCTGGGATGTTCTCAACGAGTATTCTGGCTATGGATCTTGTACTCAAGATGCCCATATTCACAGGCGGCCGAATCAGGAGCGAAATCAGTGCAGCCGAATTCCTCACTCTTGCCGCCGAGAATCGTCTAGCTCGCACATGGGAAGAGCTGATCTTCAACATTTCCAGCGCATTTTACACGATTCTCGGCCAGCACCGTCTCATCGAATCATTGCAGTTTTCCCGTGAGGTCTTGACCAAACACAAGAGACGTGTCTTGGACATGATGGCCGCTAACAAGGCTGCAAGAGTAGACGTCCTGCGCACCGAGGTGAGAATTGCAGACGTCGAGCAACGTCTCGTGAGAGAGGAAACCGTTCTCGAAATCCAACATCGTCTTTTGACTACTCTCATGGGCATCACTGTTGAAGGCGGGCCTGTAAAGGTTCAAGGAGACTTGAGGCTTACCGGTTCTTCACCGAACCTTAACGGGGCACTTTCCATGGCGTATTCGGAACGGGGAGATTATCGAGCTGCAAGGGCATCACTCGACGCGCAGGTCATGAAAATCGATTCCGCTCGAGCCGCGAAGTGGCCGAAGGTCTCCCTGGACGGCTCATACGGCCTGCGAGTTGCAGAAGGGATCGATGACAACGGTGTGGCTTACACGAAGAAACTCAACGAGGTCAAACCCCTAAGAGGTCCATGGCCGAACCCGGATTCGAACCTGCCCGTAGGCCAAATCGGTGTGGCGCTTGATTATCCGATCTTCGATGGGGGGCGGATCTCGTCTCAAGTTCAAGAGCAGGAATCGAAACTGGTAGCGGCTCAGCAACTGTTGCGGAAGCTGGAACTTCAGATCCGCTTGGATGTCGAAACCGCTTTGTTGAACATTTCGTCAGCCCGTCGGAGAGCTGAGGCAACTCAGAAGGCGATCGAACAGTCCAAGGAGAGCTACCGGATCGAGCAGGAGAAATACGATCTGGGAAAAGGGTCCATTACTGATGTCCTCGATGCGCAATCAGCCATGCTGGATGCTCAGACGAATTACTATAAGGCTCTGTCTGAATACAACATTGCATTGGCGCAATTGGGACTGGCCACCGGCGAGAAAAGGTAACGTATTGTAGAAATTACTCAATATAGTGCAATGAGAATCCCTCAAATTTGACCAAAAGATTAAATGATCAAATAGAGAACGCGGGCATTGGACCCTGTAGTCGTATTATTTTATAGTCCCGTACTGCACATGAAGTTTGTGGGGACATGAAACTGTCAAGATCCCAAGTGCTTGATGGCTCGGCTTACAAGGCCGCTGGAGAAATATTATGAAACGGTCGGTGTCCATAATTGCCGGCGTGATAATACTTGCGCTGGCTGTCTGGGGAATCTCAAGAATCATCGCTTCCAAAGGGAGCGCAGAGAATGGGCTGCCGAAGAAGCCCAAGCCCTTGGTGGCTACGCAGACCGTGCAACTCGGTGAAATTACCAGTACCCTTGAACTTACCGGTTCTGTCGAGGCCACGCGAGTGGCTCGTTTAGCTTCTCCGGCCGAAGGGCCAATCACTAACTGCTGCAGAGTCAGGGAGGGCGACACTGTCCGACAAGGAGCAAAAATACTCAGCATCGGGCGTAAAAAAGCTACGGACGCGATGCTCTTGTCTGCTCAACAGGATCTCAAGACTGAGCAGGAGGAATTGGTCAGCATCGAAAAGCTGGTTGAGAGTGGGGCTATTCCCAAAGATCAATTGGAATTGGCTCGCGCGAAGCAGGCTCGCATGGTAGCACAACTGGAAAAGATGAAGGAAAGTTCAGAGGATTACGAGGTCATAGCCCCATGGGATGGTGTCATATCCAAAGTTCACGTTGCCGAAGGGAACTATGTCGCTGCACGGACCGTGTTGGTTGAGGTTTTTGATCCCAATTCACTCGTTGTACGCATGGCAGTTCCGGAGGCTCATAGCCAGGATATCCGTTTAGGCATGGAGGTTGCGACCACACTGGACGCGTACGGCGGGAAGACTTTCCGGGGCAGGGTTTCTCGAATCTACCCCGAATTGGACAGGAGGATGCGAACTCGTACAGCCGAAGTGGAAGTCACCGACAAGGTGGACCTTGTTCCCGGCATGTTCGCCAGGCTTGGACTCATTTTGAAAAGTGAGAAAGATACCGTCGTGGTTCCAACAGAGGCTGTAATCGTTACACCAAAAGGCTTTCGGGTGGCCTATGTCATCGAGGACGGCAAAGCGTTTCAGAGAAAGGTTACTGTCGGTATCGAAGGGGGTGGCAAAGTCCAGATCCTTGCTGGGATAAAGCCCGGCGAGCAGATCGCGATTGCTGGAAACGAGAAGCTCAAAGACGGGGTCGAAGTTCGGGTGCAAGGAACGGAAAAACAAGGTAGCGAAAAAGCGAAGCCAAAGGCGAGTTCTGAAGAGAAAGGCACCGGGCGATGAAGATAACCGAATCGGCTGTTAAGCGCCGCATCGCCACCAGTGTCATTGTCATCGCTCTTGTTACCCTCGGAGCTTATGGTTTCTGGCGACTGCCCGTGAATTTCTTGCCCAACATCACGTATCCGTTGATCAGAATTCATATTTGGTGGCAAGGAGCCACGCCTGAAGAGATAGACAAGAACCTCGCCGACCCGATAGAGCGTCAATTGGCAAGTGTAGACGGCCTGGATTATCTGGAGTCATCAGCAATTGAAGGAATGTACACCGCCCTGCTGAACTTCCGTTATGGAGTAGACGTCAACGTTGCCTATCAAGATGCTCTGGCTGCTATGGCTAGAGCTGCACGAGAGTTGCCGAAAGACATTGAGCCGCCAATAGTTATCAAGGCGGACCCGTCCCAGTTGCCCGTGATTCAACTCACCATCAGTTCGGATCAATGGGATCTGGTGAAACTTAGGAGTTGGACGGAAGACTGGCTCCAGGATCGGCTCATGGCTGTGCCTGGCGTAGCCGGGACCGAGATAGTAGGAGGACTCAAGAGGGAGATACGTGTAAATCTTGACGCCAATGCGCTCGAAAAACACCAGTTGTCTCTCTCCGGGATAGTCAAGCGGCTCCGCGACGAAAATGTTGAGCAGTTCGGTGGCCGTGTAACCGTTGGACCTCGTGAGTTCATTGCGAGGACGATGGGCGAATACTCCTCGCTCGAGGAAATCAAGTCGGTCATTCTCGCCAGAAAAGACGAAGGAAAGGTTTATATCAGGGACGTAGCCCAAGTGCAGGACTCCAACGAGGAGATTCGGGTCATTACTCGGCTGAATGGAAAACCTTGCGTCAAGTTGAGCGTCCTCAAACAGGCGGATGCAAATACCGTAGAGGTTGCCAAGGCCGTCAGCGGAAGAATTCAAGAACTCGAATCGTCTCTGCCGGCCGGCATTCAACTGGGCATGGTGGAAAACCAGGCTGACTACATCGAATCGGCACTGGCTGGTGTCCGGAATGCTGCCATTGAGGGCGCCATACTGGTCATCCTCATCATATACGTTTTCTTGGGAAGCTGGCGACAGACTCTGGTAATGTTAATGGCCTTGCCCGTGACCCTGGTGATCAACTTCGGTCTCATGAAGCTCGCCGGTTTTTCCCTGAATATCTTCTCACTCGGGGGACTTGTCGTTGCCATAGCCGTAGACCTGGACAACTCTATTATTGTGATCGAAAACATTACTCGCTTAAGACACGAAAGGCCGGATATGCCTGCCGATGAGTTGGCCATTGTTGCCACTTCGGAAGTTGGGCCTGCTATTGTTGCCGCAACGCTGTCTTTTATGGCTATCTTTGTTCCCTTCCTGCTTGTTCCAGGACTTGTCAGCTTGCTATTCAGAGAATTGATATTGGTCATAGCCGGCGTCATTCTCATAAGCCTTGCGGCAGCCGTAACTCAAACGACGATGCTCACCTCCGTCTTGTTGGGCAGACAGCCTGTCCGAGAAAACGAATCTTCTCGTTTCCAGCGTATGTTCATGCGGGTTAGGGAGTCATACGGCCACCTCCTCGCGTCAGCGTTAAGTCGTCGGTGGCTTGTCGTTGTTGTGTTCATAGTGTTTCTGACCGGGGCGGTCTTTGCCGTACCCAAGATAGGCAGCGAGTTTCTCCCTCAGATGGACGACGGACGAGTCATGGTCAAAGTCCGCTTGCCCACCGGAGCCTCTGTGTGGGAGACGGACAAGGCCATTAGTAAGGTGGAAGCCTTGCTGGGTGACGATCCATTGATAGACTCCTATTTCACACTTGCGGGAGGAAAGGTATGGGGACTCTATACCTATCTCATCGCCAATGAAGGTGAAATCAACATACAACTCGTGCCGAGGCATAATCGAAAGGAATCTACGAAGGAATACATGAACCGTCTTCGACCTACGATAGCCAAAATAGGCATTCCTGGTGGAATGGCCATGGTGATGAGACCGCATGTGAAAGGAATCAGAAAACTGGGCGATGCTGACATTGAAGTCAAGATAAAGGGGCAAGAGATAAGCAAGCTTTTTGAGCTGGCTCAGGGAACCGCTGCGGCAATGAACCAATTGCAGCACTTCACCAATGTTTATGTGTCAATGGATATGACAAAACCGGAATACCGGGTGCAAGTGGACCGACAAGTCGCTGCGGACCTCGGGATTTCAGTCTCAGATGTTGCCACTACACTACGGGCCCTCCTCACAGGTGCTGTAGCGACCCGATATCGGGAGGGTGACAGATACTACAATATCCGCGTCATTGTCCCTGAGAAAGAAGTCACATCCAAACAGGACGTTGAAAACTTGATC
>JAPLJK010000069.1:0-16854 GCA_026388625.1 Deltaproteobacteria bacterium
TAGCTAGTCGGTCATCGGTTCAGCAACCAGATCCAACAGAAAGACCTGTATAAACTTTACAACGTCATAACACCCGCCATCGTAAAACGCCCGCCCGAAGCATCCTAACGCATGAATGACCGCCTGCGCCTCTGAAGACCCGAGGCTCATTGCAACAAAGAGCCGACATGGGTGTGGGCGGGAGTCTTGAGAAAATAATCCACACTGGAACATCACCATACTTGAATTGATCCGCTGGGCAATCTGGGAGCTGCTGCCGCTCACGATGGTCGAGGAAGCAGCACATAACCAATTCTTTGCTTCTATCAGATTTTTGGAAACGCCTTCTCCAGAATAATACATGGACCCAAGTTCTCTCTGAGCATCAGCATTCCCTTGATCGGCAGCTTTACGCCACCATTTAACTGATTCACCTTTGTCCTGATTGCGGTCGAACGAACGAATCGTTGCCATACCGACTTACAGTTCCATGTGTACGCTTCGGAGCATCAACGAAGAGAAAATGATTTAATTGCCAAGGCCAAGACGTGAGTATCCGATGTTCCAGGCTGCTGAGCATCGGGCAAATCAAAACGGAGGCTGTTTCCGCCTTCTTTTAGTAAAGAGGGGTCAAACGTAATATTTAAAGATTCGTCCAACGCATTTAACTGACCGTCATAGATTTTTAGGTCATTCAGATAAACATCCAGCCTTTGCTTTCCGAGGGAGCCTGCTCTCATAAAAAACTCCCCTTTGAAATGTGGCTTCTCTTGGTTGCTCAAGACAAAAAAAATTTTTGCTGACTTCCCAGAAGACCATCTGTGTGTGCTTTCAGCTCCCGACCAATCAATGAATAGAACCTTATCAGTTGTATGAGAAAAAACCTCGGCTGGTGAAATTGACGGAAGCAATTTTATGCCATGTTGAATCAATCTCGACTCGTGCGTTTTCCAATTATGCATGAACTGCGGATACTCCCAGTCAAACAAGTACTCTGGATATCTGTCAATATTCGGTTCACCATTCCATTGTTGGGTATATTGATTGAACAAACCTTGATATGAGTTTACATAAACAGCGAATGCTGTTGAGGCCACTAGAATCATGATGCCAATTTTACTGCGGGCGCTCCTAGGGGCGACGGGCCATGTCCGGATGGTGAGCAAGAAAAGGCCTGGCAAAACATCTGTCATAAGACGGGCGCCAAATGAGTGACCCGCCCACCACTGTGGAAAACGAGAGATAACTATTAGATGCATAATAGGCCAGGCAACTCCTATCAAAAGCCAAGAAGCTTTAAGTTTGAATTCTTTAGTGGAGTCCCGAAAACAAAGCCAAGCAAACAGTATAAATGGCGAGTAAATTAACAGACCTCTGGCTGGGCTCAAGAGATTGCCATAGAGAGCCTCAGAAAAACGTCCTCCAGCCAACCGCTTTGGTAGGTAGTAATCAGGTAAAAACTGGTTAAATTCGTGATGACTAAACCCAACAAAACAAGCTATCAACGATGCTAGCAGCGCGGAGGATTTAAATGCAGCTTTTTTATTATAGGTGAACAAAAATAGCAGCACAAATGGAGCTAGCAAAGCCATTGTTGGGCGACAGAGGTAAGCGGAGAATAAAGATATCGCAATTAGTAGCCAGTATTTATTGTTTCCATCTTTGGTTGCTTTGATCGAGCTGTATATGGCTAATAGTGCGAACAAGGTTGCAAAATTGTGAGACCAAAGTGCGGTTCCTGAAGTACTAGCAAGTGATGTTCCGAACCAAAACACCCCAGAAATTAAAAGTGCGCCAAGCGGCGCTAAGAAAATCCTTGCAAGCTTTATAAAGAAAATCAGTGTGAGTATCGCAGTGACCGAGGCAATGCCCGTCTGCACAGCAGGCTCTGACTGAAGCATCCTCAAACCCCAGGCATTCGCTAGTGCAACAAAGGGAATGCTGGCAATCGACGTTCCTATTGGGAAAAGGTAGTAATAATGCCCATTTTTCTGATGAACTGAACCATACGGCTGTAGGGCTTCCTGACCGTAATGATCCAATTTTATTGTTCGATGGGTTAAGATGGACTCAGTAACAAGTAAAGTGGCACACGGATCAGAGCCAGTATTTCTTACCATTGAAAAAGAAACCAATAGAAAGGCAAGCAGTAATATTAAAGCACCAAGGATGTTATTCTTCTTGATCATTTTATTCATGGAAAGGAATTGACCCGGAAATGTCCCACTGAGTATAGACCGTCTCCCTCCACGGCGATGATGCTGATACGGTGGTGGTGTAGGGGTTTGAGTATCGCGCTTTTCAGTTCTGGCTGAGTGAAAAAATAAATGTTCTCCGAGGCCATTTTGTACAAATCATTGAGCAAGGAGGCCCCGGATGGAGGAGACTATACTGGAAGCGAAGGCAGAATTCAACAAGGTAATACTTCGTCACCGGAGAGGCTCTGGGCCGGGAGATTGACGTTGTTGAGGGTGAGCTTTTCCGGATGCTGCTGAGATTGGGGCGGTAGCTTTTGGAGTTGTTCCTCCGTAGTGTTGGCACTGGAAACGTTGGTCAGACAGTGACGACGGCGGAGGGATCGGTGATGCGACCTTGATCAGACGCTTGATAAGCCATTCAGCCTTCCGCAGGCCTCAAGTGCAATATGGAAAAGTGCCGGCTGATGATCTGATCGTAGATACCTCTGCCTGATATGTGAATTTTAGGCACGACAAATTCTTCCTTTTGGTAATCCCGTCTGACTGTGAGGAAAGAGTAGCGGAGTGTACGCGCACTTTTCTGAGAACGGAGAGGTTCATCCCCCTTCTCGGCCATGAAAAAGTAGGGATACCGAAGTGTAGGAAAAGGGTCTTCAGGTTAACAATTTCAGCCAGTTTACCTTATTAACTGAAAAGGTTAATGTGACGGTGATTAGCTAACCTAATTAAATGGTTAGCCTGATAAATGGATAATGTTATGAGATGTCAATTAGTTAAGGCATTTGCATACGGTTTGCATACGGATTTTTGGGGTATTGTAGTCAACGATATCAGCTAGTTAATGGCTGGGGGACGAGGATTCGAACCTCGGTTAACGGGGCCAGAACCCGTCGTCCTGCCGCTAGACGATCCCCCAAGGCACGCGGGTATAATAGTATTTTGGAGTTTGGGGTGTCAAGACGATTTGTCGGAAACCAAGACTCTCATTTTTCCCCGAATAACTTTCCTGGATATCGCTCCTTCCCTGACAAATCGTAAACCGTCTGCAAGAGGTTCCACTACTGTAGATGGTTTTCCTCCGGGAGACCGTCCCGAGTCCACGACCAGATCGACTGCATCGAGGACGGGCGCTGAAATACGAGTGACCCTGTCTGGGCTTGGTTCGCCGGACCGGTTGGCGCTGGTAGCTGTTATCCAGCCGCCTGCCAGTTCAGCCAATTGTTTTGCCGGGCAGTCAGGAGGAACTCTGACCCCGACTTTTCCAGTTGGCCCTATCACGAGTCTTGAAAACTGGAATGTCGGCTCCAATAAAATGGTGAGACTGCCTGGCCAAAAGAGGTTCATGAGTTCTTCGGCAGTATGGCAAACCGACGGAATCATCTTGTCCACCACGGCCCTGTGTGCCGAAATAAGTGGTAATGGGATGGTTTCCGGTCTACTTTTGATCTCAAAAATCCTTCTGACTGCGTGTTCCTGGAAGGGGTCTGCTGCCAGGGCGTAGAAAGTTTCAGTAGGAACGATAACCACCCCGCCCGACCGCACAATTCTTGCCGCCGAAAACAGGATGGGGTTCTTCTCTGGTGTGATCCTCATTTCTTTCTCACGGGAAGTTCTATGACAAAAGCCGCGCCTCCATCGGGATTGTCCCGAACCCTCACAAAGCCATTGTGATCTGAAACGATGGTGCTGACTATCGTCAGCCCGAGCCCTGTCCCCCCCGGTTTTCTTGAAAAGTAGGGCTCAAAAAGACGCTCTCTGTCCTCCGGAGCTATTCCGGAACCATTGTCAACGATCTCAACTGAAGCGATGGAAAGGTCCTTGTCGTATCGTGTTCTCACCTTTACTGTACCACCTTCACCTGCTGCTGCCACGGCATTGTCGATTAGGTTGACTACCGCTCTTTTCATCTGCTCCTTGTCCAGATCGAGAATGGGAATCGTGTCGTCTTGTTCGAACTGGAAGTTCACCGACTCATTCCCCTCAAGGTACAGTTCCGTTGCTTCACGTACAAGCACGTTGAGGTTGTTGAGCACTGGGTTGGCGGCAGGCATACGGGCAAAATTGGAGAATTCGTTTACCATTTTCTTGAGTTGTTCTACTTGATCGATAATAGTATGAGTACACCTATTGAGGACTTCTGCGTCCTCGCCGAGGGTATCCATATATTTTCGTCGCAACCGCTGGGCATTCAACTGGATTGGAGTTAGAGGGTTCTTTATTTCGTGAGCTATCCTACGGGCGACTTCTCGCCAGGCTGCCATTCTCTGAGCCTTTAGTAGGTATGTTATATCCTCAAAAACCAGCACAACGCCCAGATCTCCGCCCTCCTCGTCTCTCAGACGCGCTGCAAAACAGAGCACCGTCAATGCCTTTTGAGGGAATGGCAGCGTGACTTGATGCTCAATCGCTTCTTTTCCACAATTGAAGAGATCATTCAGGGTCGCCTGGATCACCTTTGATGCAACATGGGGAAGCACGTCGGCGAAAGGTCGACCGAGCAGATCTTTCTCGCTTATTCCCAAGAGAATTCGGGCCGAATTGTTGATGGTGGTCACCTTGCGCTCGGGATCGAGAGCCATCACCCCGGCCGCTATATTTCTGAGGATGGTCTCTATGTATTTGCGTCGATTTTCCAGGTCCAAGTTCACGCGCACCAGTTCATCGCGCCCTTTTCTGAGGTCTTCAGACATTTTGTTGAAAGAACGGACGAGCACACCGAGTTCGTCGTCTCCGACAGGTTCGACGTAGACGTCCAGGTTGCCGGATGCGATTTTTTCAGTTCCTTCCGCCAAACCCAAAATAGGATCGGTTATGTCTCTAGCCATGGTGACCCCAAACCAAAAGCCGATGAAAATAACCAGCAGGGCAACTACCAGCAGTATGAGGACGTAAATGGTCTTGACCGGACCACGCATCCTTTTTGCCTCCTGATAGTCGACAAAGGCGTTTGATATGGCCAGCAACCTGCCTGCCAGGGATGTGGGTATAAAATAATCAGTGACCAGAGCGCCGGCAAAAACGTCGCCTTTCGAACTCTTCACGGGAGCAATACCTCGTATTAGATCGCCACCGCCATCTAGCGGAATAATCTGTGAAGTTTTTTCTCCTTTGAAAGCAATCTTGAGAAAACTGGGAAGGGGAGGGGGAATGGTTACTCCCTCCAAGGCAGAATCCTTTTGAAGTATGGGTGTTGAGCCGTCCCGGAAATAGACCTGGACTGAATTCAGGCCCTCCACAGCGCGTCCGGCTTCCATGGCAGCTTTCAATGCCTCGTGATTCCCTCTATCAAGTAACGACCTGGATTCAACCAATTCGGACAGGCGGGAAGCGCTCGTGAGAACTTTTTCAGAGGCGTTCTGATAGTAGGCCTGGGCAACCACCAGGGAAGACTGCAAAGATTCTTCAACCTGAGCCTTGAACCAGCTCTCAATGGTTGTGTGGAGCACTCCCGCACTCGCAATAAAGAGAACTACGGTTGGGATAAGGGTTAACGCCACGAAGGCCAGCGTCAGGCGAGTTTTAAGGTTGGATCCTAGAAGTTTTCTGCGACGCTCGAAGAAAAGCTTGAACAGATTGCGTATGAGAAAGAAAATCATAAGTATCAGCAGGAGCGTGACCACTGACAGTAGGGAGAAAAGCAATAAATGGCCGGCAAATGGGATGTCTTCGGCTGAACGGGCGATCTGCGATTCCACCAGGAAAATTATTCCTATCAGTAAGGCCGCGCCGGACGCTACCAGAAGCTCCCGCCGCCTTTTTGCCTTTTCCTGATCAATTGTTAGAAATTGTTTCATGCGCTATCGTGTTTGCAGCCATTAATCGATTAAACCGGAGAGAGGAAACCGTTCCTTCTCGACTGCTTCGATATTTTGATTGAGAACACAGGTACCCTTTAGCCCTCATGCCATCTTCCATCACAGGGAAATTCGTGTCACTCCGGTTCTCCTGTTATCTGTGCCAACTGGCTGTCGTCGAAACCGAAGTGATGTCCTACCTCGTGTACCACGACGCTTCTGATATGGGCCGTAAGATTCCTCCTTCCACCTGCCGCACGTATGATCGGACGACGGTAAAGATAGATCCTTTCCGGGAGAAGATTTACTGTGAAGAAACTTCTGCCCGTCAGAGGGACCCCGACGTACAGGCCGAGGATGTCCCACTTGGATTCGACTCCTAAAGAGCGAAGGGTATCGGGATCCGCGAAATCCTCAACCAGCACTTCCAGGTTTTCCATCTTGTCCTGGAATTGCTTGGGCAGTTGTTCCAGAGCTTCGGCTACCTGTGCGTCGAAAGAATCCTCCAGCATAGGGGACTGCACCCAATTTTCGTCAGCGACTTGACAGGCGGGGCTCGCTGCGCGCATACACGCACCTGTAACAGAAAAGTAGCAAGATGGGAAGGCTGGGCTCACCTCCTTGGGATGTGATTTATTGATAGTTGGTCTTGGGAACCCGGGAAAGGCTTACCAGCGGCACCGCCATAATGTGGGATTTATGGTCCTGGATGAAATTGCAAAGGCTCAGCGCCTTTCATGGACTACCAACAGAGAGAAGACCGTTGTCTGCGAGGCCGAAATCGACAGTCGGAAGGTCATTTTGGCAAAACCGCAAACCTACATGAACCTTAGCGGCAAGGCTGTCCATCCGCTGGTGCGAAGGCTAAATGTGGATCCGACTGCAATGATAGTCGTCCATGACGATCTTGATTTGGCTCGAGGAAGCGTGAGAATCAAGGTCGGAGGCGGTGACGGGGGCCACAAAGGGATCAGGTCTATTGCTGATTCGTTGAGATTCCGAGATTTTATTCGGATTCGCCTCGGTATAGGCAGGCCACCAGAGGGGGTCATGCCTGACCAATTCGTGCTTCAGAACTTTTCCACTGATGAGACGAAAGTGGCGGAGCACCTGGTCTCGACAGGAATATCAGCCCTGCATCTGTTGGTTGTACACGGGGTGGAACATTGCAAAAACATTATTCATTCAGTAAGATCACCCTCGGATTTGGTGTCCGAAACGTCATGAAACTGGTTTTTCTCTTGCCAATTCCGTCGTGTTGTAATAGTTTCAATGGTCTTTGGACCTGCTTCATTACTGCAAGGGGGTATACGGATGAGTGAAACAATGGTCAGTGAGGATAATGCTCCGTTCCGCAAATTAATGCGCCCGGTGGTCAAAGCCCTTAGGACAGCCTACATACAAGGCACCACCGTGGTGAAACTGATGCCTTCGGAAAGAGCGATCCAGCTTTACTATAAGTACAGACGCAAGAGCTATGATCTCCAATGGTCAATGGACCCCGGATACAGGAAGGGCCTCAGGCGGCTGGTGGAACTGGCCGTTGAGGAGAATGACCGGGTACTTGATGTGGGTTGCGGGACCGGTTCTGCAACGATACAGGCCGCCACAAAATGTCGGGAAGTGGTAGGAATAGATTTGTCACCGGACATGATTGAACTTGCAGAAGAGAAAGTTCACAAGAAATGTATTCAAAACTGCCGATTGGCTGCCACCTCCGTAGAGGATTATCATCCGGACGAATCCTTCGACAAAGTGATCAGTTCTTTCATGATTCCACATGTCAGACCTAGGTTCCGACCAGCAATCTATGCCTGTATGTACAATTTTCTAAAGCCTGGGGGAACAGTGGGGCTGTTTGGGTCACGCGGTGAAGTGTGTGACGTCTACGAAACCCGTGGAGAGATTGAAGACAATCTTACCGGGTCTGGGTTCAAAGACATAGTATTGTATGACGTCTATGACATTTATAGAATTGCGGTAGCCAGACGACCCGAATAACGCCCGATACGGACTGGCGTCGAAGAGTTTTCGTAAATACTGAGGCCCCCGAAAAATGTTTTTCCGGGGGCCTCAGTTCATTGATCTCATTGGGTTGGAAGAAGGCCCTTCACAGGTACGCGACAGGGCTCCTCCCATAGACGGCATTCCTACCTAAAAATCCGGTGTGAGAACGATTCGTTTCGTCAACCCGCCACTGTGAGCCTCCTCAAAAGCCTTCTGGATTTGGGACATTGGTCTGGTTTCAAGCAGCGGATCTATTTCGATCTTGCCCGATTGCACCATTTCCAGAACCTTTGGATAGTAGCAGGGGAGACATCCCCATGTCCCGATAATGTCTGCATCAAAGGCCATAAGGCGGGACATGCTATAGGTATTTTTCTGCATTCCGAATCCTACTATCACGAGCTTACCGATGAAACCAAGGAGTCCAAGTGCGATATCCTGAGCTGCACCAACGCCGGTACATTCAAAGATCTTCCACCCCACGTTGTGCTTTGCACCCACTTGCTTCGCTATTGACCTGAATTCTTCTTGGATAGCCTTGAAATCCTTGTCCTTAGTATTTATTACGTAGTCGGCGCCAAGGGCCAGAGCCCTTTTCAATTTTTCTTCGTTGCGAGCCATTCCCACGATAGGTTTGGCTCCCATCGCTTTGGCTACCTGAGCCATGTAAACCCCAACGCCTCCCGTTACACCCGTTATGAGCACCGGATCGCCTTCTTTAAGATCCGCTCGAACAGCAGCTTGATAAGGCGTGGTGGCTGCATCTGCGATAACAGCGTAGTTTGCAAGAGGTCGACCCTGAAGATCCTCAATGACACAAAGATCCTGAGCAGGTACCGGAATATGGCTCGAAAAACCGCCATAAATACCTAAGGAATTCCCAGGCATTTTTTGAGCCAAACACCTATTGTTGCGGCCTTCATCGCAAATACCACATGAGTTACATGGCATGACTGCAGGAACAATCACGTTTTTGCCGACCCACGACTCAGCTCCAGGACCAGCCGCCACGACAGTGCCCGATATTTCATGACCCAAGGTGAGGGGCGGTTTGGTCATCGTCGGCACCCCATCGTAAAAGTAAGACATGTCCGTGTGACATACTCCGCAACCAGCTATCTCGACCAGGACCTCGCCCTGGCCCAATGCTGGAACCGGAATTTCGGTTTTCTGCAACTCGCCGGGGGCTGTGACTTTTCCGGCTTCTTTGTCATAAGTCGGACCCTTCACCATTTGCCAAGTTTGAATTTTGTCGGGAATACTCATTAGTTCACCTCCTAATGGTGTCTGGGAGGGTATAACACTTCCCACGACTCAAAAGACGTAATGATGTTTGGAAAAGAAAATCCGAGAGAGTTATCCTTGACACCAGGATATTGTGAACAGCATCCTTCTGTCAAGCGAAATAGTGGATCAGGTCAACAGCAGTCACCAGGCAAACATATTGTTAATTTAAGAAGCGAATTTTGTAGGCGACGGCCCGTCTGACGCGACCCAGATGTTCACTATGCAGAACCCTGCATACCGCTGGCACACTCATTCGGCTCTGACCGGACAATTCAACAGGAATTGAGGTAATCCTCAAAAATCTTCATGATTGCCTTCGTGACAGGGCCGGGCATACCATCTCCGATAGTCTTGTCATCAATCCGAGTCACAGGCAGCACGTTTCGCGTGGTAGAAGCAAGAAAAGCTTCAGGACACGACGGAATCATGTCAAGAGTGATGGGTGCTTCGAGGATTTTGAACTGTTTGCTAAGCCTCAGAATCTCCAGGATCGCTCTACGTGTCACGCTGTCAAGGATTTTGCCGTCTAGTGGAGGAGTGAGCACTTTTCCATTGGAATTGACGAAAAATATGGTAAAGGTCGAACCTTCAAGCACAGTCCGGTGATCCGAAGGGCAAACGAAGAGGACCTCGTAAGCTTCATACATTGGAATCACAGTCTGATGCGCGAGAACCGCTCCCACGTAGTTCATAAGCTTTACATCCGGGCACATTCTTTGATGCACGTACGTAGCCAGGGAGACGCCTTTTTCGTACAACTCAGAAGGCGGTCGCTCCATTTCCTGGACGGCGACATAAAGGTGGGCTCCTTTACCGGACTGTTTCATAGTGTTTCCAGAGAGGCCTCCGCTAAAAATTACATCAATTACGAGGTCGTCCGTGTCATTAATTTCGAGATTCTTTTTGACAATCTCGTTGAGAAGATTTCTGAGTCGGTCCCTTTGGAGAGGAGGAACCATTTGGAGGCTTGAAGCTGAATAGTAAAGTCTGTCCAGATGATCTTCAAGACGGAAGATCTTTTTTTTCACAGTTCGACAAGCTGTGAAAATCCTGTAGCCGCGGACCGTTCCGCCTACATCATCCAGGAAGGGAAGAACGAGTTCAGTTGTGTCAACAAACTTGTCTCTTTGATAAGATATAATCTGTCATAACCTCCTGTCCGGCTCACACACACCCCATCTCAGTGTGTATGGCCACATAAATAATTCAAAGCATGAAAAATGTAAACACGACTCAACCGGCTCTTACACCCTTGAATGTCTTCAGATGTCTAACGGTGTCATTACGTCCCACGTGCCGCAATCCCTAACATTTTTCCACCTGAGGATATCACTGGATTCCTGGTAATTACTACAGACATTCAATTTGACAGAATTACCCCGCTACGCTCATGCCGCTTTTCCGCAGCATTTCTTGTATTTTTTCCCAGATCCACATGGGCACGGTGCATTCCGGCCAATCTTTTCAACTTGTCGTCGGACGGTAGTTCCACCGGAATCTGATCCACCGCCATGAGACAAGACCAGTTCCTGTTCATGTCTTGGGGCAATTTCTTGGATATCTTCTTCCCTGGCAATTTTAACGAGAAAAAGGGTTCTGACCGTTTCTTCCCTTATGCGAGCAGTCATGTCGAGGAACTGCTCATAGCCTTCTTTTTGATATTCTTTCAGCGGATCCCGCTGTCCGTAACCTCTCAACCCAATGCCGTCTTTAAGATGGTCCATGCTCAACAGATGGTCTTTCCATTGGTTGTCAACGGCCTGAAGCATCATGAATTTCTCCAGCTCATCCATAAGCTCGGGTCCCACTTCCTGCGCTTTGCGCTCATACGCTTGCCGGATTTCTTGTACTAAGTATTCGGTAATGCCGGCGCGTGTCTTCTCCTCGGCGGGTAGTGACTCAACATCGAAACGTAGACCGAACTGTCCCCAAAGAGCCTCGAGGAGACCTGAGATATCCCACTCCTCGTAGTGGGAACGCTCGTCGGAAAAACGATCCACAAGTTCCTCAACTATGTCTTCCATCATGTCCTGAACTGCGTCCTTCAGTTCATGACCACCCAAAATGAACCGCCGTTGAGAATAGATGACTTCGCGCTGTTTGTTCAAGACGTCATCGAATTCGAGGAGATGCTTGCGGATATCAAAGTTGTGGCCTTCAACTTTCTTTTGAGCGTTCTCGATTGCCCGTGTGGTGTACTTGTGCTCTATGGGTTCCCCATCTTCCATGCCCACCCGTTCCATTATCATTTTTACCCGATCTCCACCGAATATGCGCATGAGGTCATCTTCCAGGCTTAAGTAAAACCGACTGGAACCAGGATCACCCTGTCTACCGGAACGGCCTCTAAGTTGGTTGTCGATTCTGCGGGATTCATGGCGTTCGGTTCCCAGTATATGGAGACCTCCGCTCTTGATAACCTCTTTTTTCTCATCTTCACAACGGTCCTTCAATTGCAAAAGAATCCTGTCGAATTCCTCTGAGCCTTCACCTTTCTTTGCTTTTGAGCGGGCCTGAAAAATTGGGTTACCTCCCAAAATTATGTCGGTTCCTCGTCCTGCCATATTGGTGGATATTGTTATCCCTTTGAATCGTCCTGCCTGAGCGACTATCTCTGCTTCCAACGCATGATTCTTTGCATTGAGAACATTGTGGGCGATTCCAAGCTTCTTAAGCCTGTGAGCCAGGTATTCGGATTTTTCAATAGAGATCGTGCCCACCAGAACAGGCTGGCCTCTTTGGTATAGATCTTTGATCTCGTCCACTACGGCATCAAACTTCTCCTGCTCTGTTTTGTAGATGAAATCGGGGCGATCTTCGCGTATCATAGGTTCATTCGTGGGAATAATCACCACTTCCAGATCGTAGATTTTTTTGAACTCAGCCGCCTCTGTATCTGCCGTGCCGGTCATTCCCGCCAGCTTTTCGTACATGCGGAAGTAATTCTGAAATGTTATAGTGGCGAGCGTCTGGTTTTCGTTTTCAATTCGGACACCCTCTTTAGCCTCCAGAGCCTGATGTAAGCCATCCGAGTATCGTCTTCCCGGCATCAACCTTCCAGTGAATTCATCGACTATGACTACTTGGCCTTCGCTGACTATGTACTCCACATCTTTCTTGAACAGTGTGTGAGCCTTGAGCGCCTGGTTCACGTGATGAAGTGTTTCCATCTGAGATGGGTCGTACAGGTTGCCTACTCCTAAAGTCTTTTCCACCCTGGCAATGCCTTCTTCCGTCAGAACTACGCTACGAGCCTTCTCGTCTATAGTGTAGTGTAGATCCTTTCCAAGGCCCGGAATAACCCTGTTAATCTTGTAGTACTTGTCCGTGTTTTCATGCGTGGGGCCCGAGATGATCAACGGCGTTCTGGCTTCGTCGACCAATATGCTGTCGACCTCATCAACTATGGCATAATGAAGTTCTCTCTGAACGTAATCCGCAAGAGAAAACTTCATGTTATCTCTCAGGTAATCGAAACCGAACTCATTGTTCGTGCCGTAGGTTACGTCAGAGTTGTAAGCGCGACGTCTTTCCACGTCGTCCAGATCGTGGACTATCACCCCCACGGATAACCCCAAAATACTGTAGATGGCGCTCATCCATTCCGCGTCTCTTCGAGCCAAGTAATCGTTTACAGTAACAACATGAACGCCTTTACCTGTTAGACCGTTCAAGTAGACCGGAAGTGTCGCGGCAAGGGTTTTTCCCTCACCGGTCTTCATCTCCGCTATCTTCCCCTGGTGCAAAACGATCCCACCTACGAGCTGGACGTCGAAATGCCTCATTCCCAGTGTTCGCACCGAAGCTTCCCGCACAAGTGCAAAGGCTTCCGGCAGAATGTCGTCAATCGTCTCGCCTCCTGATAGGCGCTCCTTGAATTCCATTGTCTTGGCGCTCATAGCCGCTGGAGAAAGTGACTTCATGGATGGTTCAAAATCATTTATGGACAGTATAATCGGTTCGAGTCTTTTCAAATCTCGTTCGTTCTTGCTGCCGAACAACTTCCTGGCAATTGCTGCTAACATTCTTGTTCCTCGATGATTAAGAAACCGGCAATGGGCTGCATCTTATAAACCCACAACTTACCCAAAAGTCTCGTTACTAATTTTGGGAAGGCTTTATCCATCAAGCTAAAGACAATACGCGTGGCAATAAGGTTCAACGCCTAGTCAACGCCACGCGCTTGTTGGTCAGCCCGGGGATATCGGGCGGGGACCCGAGTGGAACCATCACCAATAACAGAAATGGCAACCCCGTATGAATCGGGACTTCTCTAGCACAGCGGACCCGAGGTGTCAACCGAAGCTGAGACCCTGTAAAAACACCTAGGTGATGCAATTTACCTGACACTAAACCTGAAATTCATCCTTTATCCTTGCGTTTCATTTAGGATTTGATATCATAAGTTGTAACAAAATGGGTTCGGGAGGTTCCCTATGAGGCCCCAAGCTATCCTCCACATACTATTAATCACTCTATGTGCAGCCATGATTGCAGGATGCACGGACGATACAACCGACCTCAAACAAAAAATGGCCGACCTTGAGAAAAGGATGCAGAAACAAGAAAAAGATCTTAAGGACTTTTCACTAAGATTTGCTCCTCCCAAGGATTTTAGCGCGGACATTCAAAGAATTGAAGATCAACAGGATAGAATCTCGCAGGTGATTAAAACCAAAGTCGAACCCGTCAACAGCAAGCTTGAGGAGTTTCGCGACTGGGCTCAGGATGCGCAAAAGGATCGGGACAATGTAGCCAGCAAGATCAAGAGCCTCGAGTCCTCATCGACCGACCTGAAGAAGCGACTTGAAGGAGACACCCGAGAGTTGGCCAGAATCCAAAAGGAATTTGCAGCCAATAAAAAGGGTTCGGAAGTGTTTACCAAGAATCTGGACGATCTCACAAAGAGTGTGGCTGAAATACGCAAAGAAGTTCTCGACAACAACGCCAAACTGGTTAACGCAGTCAAGAAGACGCTTCCGAAAGTCAAAGAGGCGGCTGTAGCGGAATTGAAGGATCGTTTGTTGCCGCTGGAAGAGGGGCTGGCTAGTCTCCGCGTAGGAATTGAAAACGATCGTAAAGCGCAGTCTGCGCCGAGGGTTCAGCCATCCTCCACCGATGCGGCTAAGGACATTCAAGGGTTGTCCAGCAGGATCAAAGACCTCGAAGACGTCGTGACTTCACAAAAAACCTATCTCCTGGAAGTCGGATCCAAGGTTCACGAGCTTGAAATCCAGTTGAGGCGAAGCAGCAATTGGTCTGATCCACCAAGCGGCGCCGTGACGAGGCGGTGACATAGCAGGGGATCGTTATCAGGGGTCTCCGAGGCTTCACTCTTTGGCTTCTTTTATAGCCTCTTGGAATCCCTTTAGTGATCCCTCTATAGTCTGGTCCGATACACAATATGCGATCCGGAAATAGCCTGGGCCGCCGAAACCCGTTCCCGGGACCGTGAGAATAAGCCTCTTTTGTAATAGAGCCGTATATGCTATGTCATCCTTCACCGGACATTTTGGAAAGAGGTAGAATGCCCCTTTTGGCTTGACGCAGTCGTATCCGAAATCGCTGAGAGCCTCATACAGCCTGTCCCGCCGCCGCTTGTACACTGATACATCGACTGACTTCCGCAGAGAATCCTTAACTGCACGTTGCATCAGGGCAGGGGCGTTGACAAAGCCCAGAATGCGATTCGCCAACACCAACCCATCCATTGTCATGGCAGCGTTTTCGATAGCCGGACTAACGGCAATATAGCCTAGTCGCTCTCCTGGTATCGAAAGATCCTTGGAAAATGATGTCACGATAATGCTGTTTGGGTAAGCCTTCAAAATGCTTGGCACGACTACTCCATCATAGATAATCCCTCGGTAAGGCTCGTCAGAAATAAGAACTACCGGACGACCAAATTCAGAACTTTTTTGTTCAAGCACTTCCACAAGTTCTCTGATTTCCTCTGCCGAATACACTTTTCCTGTCGGATTATTGGGGGAGTTTATCAGCACGGCAGCGGTCTTGGGGGTGAACGCTGCCTTCATAGCACTGATGTCGAACGAAAAATCCTCTCTGGTCGGAACTAGTACGGCCTGACCGCCGTGGTTGTCTATGTAGAAAACGTATTCTACAAAAAAAGGCTTGGGAACGATAACCTCGTCCCCTGGATTCAAAATAGTCTTGAGGACAACATTAAGTGCGCCTCCAGCTCCGCAGGTCATCACGATCATGTTGTCTGAGATTTGCACATCTTCATCTTCCTGAATTTTTTTGGCTACGGCTGCTCGCACTTCCGGAAGACCGGCATTCGGCATGTAGCTGTGTGTACCAGGGGCACGGTCTGATGCGGCCTTTTCAATCGCTTTCTTCAGGTCTTCCACAGGATCAAGGTTAGGATTTCCCAGACTGAAATCGAAGACGTTCTCCGGTCCGTATTCCCGTTTTAAACGGGCGCCTTCCTCGAACATCTTTCTGATCCAGGATGACCTTTGAATGGAGTCGGCAATCTTTTCCGATGTCGGCATGTTGTTTGTCCTCCCGGCTTAAGATTTCGTACAAACGAAAGCCCGGCTTTCAAATCTGCATCCAGGTTTATTGCCGGGCTCTCGACCTTGCATCAGCCCTGTTTTTTCAGGGTAGTTAATCATAACACATTCATAAGCAGGAAGTCAACGCATTATCCAAAATCTGCAGGGCCGTTGACTTAACCGGCACACCGGTGGTAGTCTCCTAGATTATCTCTTTATTTTATATCGTCCGGGTCTTGTCAGGCTGGTCTCCCACCATCGGCAACACGTATGTCTTTGCTTGAGAGTCATGAAGGTCAACATGAAAACAAGATGGTTGCTTGTATTAACAATTTTGGCAGCGGTTTTTTTTCGCGACCGCAATAGGTGCCTCCGACAATAGCTCAATCAGGGTAGGTGCGGTGATTCCTCTCACAGGCGAACTGGCCAAATTTGGTGAAATGCAAAAGCATTCTTATGCGTTGGCTCTTGAGGAAATTAACAATGCGGGCGGAGTAAAAGGCAGGAAGCTGGAACTTCTCATCGAAGACGACACAGGCCGACCCGAGGTTGGCCGACGAAGACGCATCTTATGGCAACGAATACACGAATAAGATTATTGGCGCTGATTTTGAGTGTGGAGGTTCTCGTTAGTTGCTCCACCTCTTGCGCAGCAGATTATATCGCGGAAGGAATTACATCGACACAGGCTGGGAAAACAGACCGTGCGATCGAGTCGTGGACCAGGGCCATCCGCAAAAACCCAAGGTCTTACGAAGCTCATCTAAATCGAGGAAGCGCCTATTTGATGAGCGGCCATGTGTTCAGGGGGATCATGGATTGGCATCGTGCAAGTGAACTTTCACCGGCGTTTGCCTATGCGGTTTATACTGGAGATTTTGTCGGACAATCCAGTGGCAGAGGTAGACTCCTCAACTATGTGGTATCCATAGAACTGGATCCCGATCGGATAGTTTCAGTGCTCATGATGGGAATGATGTACCTGGATCTTGGTCAATCAGAAAAAGTCGCGGAATTATATCGGAAATCGGCTAACCTCACCAAGAATCCGCTCTTGAAAAGTGAACTGGA
>JAPLJK010000003.1:0-27611 GCA_026388625.1 Deltaproteobacteria bacterium
GCGTGATCACCAGGACTGGAATGTGGATGTGCCGTAACATGGGGTTTAGTCCGCCCTTTGCATGGGATGAAGCATCAATACATTAAGTATCTTATCACATATTTAGATAACTTATCAACTTGCAAGATGAAAGAGGCAAGATGAAAGATGTCTGATAATTATTATTAGAAAAACAATCAATTCGTTATGCAAACAAATGTTATCTCATAATGATACATCTATCAAAGATGTAACATCTCAGTAATAGAAGTCTTTTAGTGGGGTAAGCGTCACTGTCCTCCAATGTTATAGGGACAAAGGCAATTTGGTTACAAAGACCTAATGCGTCAGGCTCCTACCGTTTGAAGCACAGTATCAATTGTGGAGTAAATGAGGGGCTACTTGTCGGGCGCTTTTCCAGCGTTCCAATATCGGTAGCCAATCAGTATTAGCCGATCTTTTTCGCGATTGCCGCTACAATCTGTTGCTTGAGTTCTTCCAGGGGAACCAACGACCGAAGTCCTGCTGCGCTGCGGTGTCCTCCTCCGCCGAAAGATGCGGCAATCTTGGCAATATCCACCAACCCCTTTGACCGAAAGCTCAGTGCTCCCAGCTTCTGAAAATCCTGGTAATGGAGGGTGCTGATGACGAGTTTGCCGTTCAGCAGGATCTCAATCCTGTTCAACAACAGACGCTCCAGTTCAAGTCGTGAAAGAGGGTACTCTTCATAGATGGATCGGGTAACCTCGTAGGAGTCGAATCCTGATTCAAGCAACCGGGATGCGAGGGCCAGGGTATCAGTGTTGACGCCGGAGAAACGGAAACACCCGGTATCGGTCAAGATGCCGGTGTACAGGCACTTACCCACATCCGCCGAAAGCTTGTATCCTGCCTGAGAGAGAACTCGGAAAACGAGTTCAGCCGTCGACGTGGCTTTGGAATCAATGAGATTGAACTGTCCGTAAAGTGGATTAGTTGCGTGATGATCTATGTTAATCAACACGGCCTTGTTACGGAACCGCTCTATGTTGCCTGAAATCCTAGGTTCCGAGGCCACGTCAAGGGCTATTATCCAGTGTGGATCGATATCCGGACTATGCGTATCGGTAATGAGGGAGTCCACTCCAGGGAGAAAACCGTAGAGATCCGGGAATTTTTCACCGCTAATCGGCCATGTTTTTTTGCCCATTTCACGGAGGGCAAGATACATCCCCAGCAGGGAGCCGACAGCGTCTCCGTCGGGGTTTACATGGGTAACAATCAAGAATTTGTCCTCAGTTCGGAGGACATCCGGAATGGAATTATCAGTCATCCGCTTCTGGTGCCTTAATTTCTTTAAGTATTTTACCGATCCGAACAGAATGGTCGAAGGCCGTGTCATACCAAAACGAAAGTTCAGGGATATATTTTAAGTTCAAATCCTCGCGCAACTTCCTCCGGATAAACGCCGCGGCCGAATCAAGGCCCTTCTTGTGCATTTCATTTTGTCCGTCCGTCATGCAACTGAAATAAACTCGGGCCGATTTGAGATCGGCACTCATTTGGACCTCGGTGATAGTGACACCTCGTACACGAGGGTCTTTAATCTGAAAGACGACAATTTCTGCTATGACTTGACGAAGAAGTTCGGCCACGCGATTTTTTCTGAAGCTGGGCATGGGATAAAAACTCGGTGTGTAATGAATCGTGTTGTTTGGCTGTGGAATGAAACCCTTGTCAATAGTGAGCGATTTCTACATGGGAATCAGTGATCTCAGCGAGATGAAGTCCTTCCACGTAGGCGATCACAGTTTCAAGCATGCTGTGGGCGTGGCCGGCATCGTTGGTAACCACGGCAAATCCGAGTGTGCATAGTTGCCACTTGTCCTGATCTTCAACCTCTGCCACCGACAGATCAAACTTGCTGCGAACCTGCCCCAGTATACTCTTGACAACCTGGCGCTTAGTCTTCAGCGAGGAGGACTGATGGATAAGCATCCTAATGAAACCAACACCCACTACCATAGCCTCTCCTCACCGCAAAGTATATTTATTCCTCCCGCAAAAAACTCTAACCTGGGTTGAATTCCGTAATCACGAGCCACCAACGTGCCCACGATAAACAAAGATTACGACAGCTTGGCCAATTCCCGTTCTACGGTAAAGGCTTCGATAATGTCGCCCGCTTTTACATCCCTGTAGTTATCAATGGAAATTCCGCATTCGTACCCTTCGACCACCTCTTTGATGTCTTCCTTGAAGCGTTTCATTGAGGCCATTCTTCCTTGGTGAACAACCACATCGTCTCGTAGCAATCTCACCTGATTCGACCTCTCCAGTTTTCCTGAGGTCACATAACATCCGGCTACAGAGCCTATTTTTGCAAGGTGAAAGGTCTGTCGTACTTCTGCTCGGCCAAGCACAATTTCCTTTTCTATGGGAGCGAGCAGTCCTTCCATAGCCTTCCGAACATCTTCGATCGCTTCGTAAATTACTGTATAGAGGCGGATATCAATCTTTTCCTGTTCTGCCAACTGTGTTGTCTTCGGGTTGGGCCTCACGCTGAAACCGATGACAATGGCTCTTGATGCGCTTGCCAACATGACGTCCGATTCGCTGATTCCACCTACGCCGCTGTGAATGATCCTAGCCTTTATCTCGTCGGATGTTATTCCGAGTAGAGCCTCTCTGAGGGCCTCTACCGACCCCTGAACGTCGGCCTTGATAATGATATTCAGCTCTTTGGTCTCGTGCTCTTGCATACGGGCCAATAAGTCCTCAAGGGATGCGGGACCGACAGCAGAGGCTTCCTGTCGGCGCTGCTTTTCCTGTCGCTGCGTACCGATCTGGCGAGCCACCTTTTCTTCCTCAACGACTAGGAAGGGCTCACCAGCCTCAGGAACACCCGAGAAACCGTGAACTTCGACGGGAGTGGCCGGCCCAGCCACTTCAACAGGACGGCCCTCGTGATCGAGCATAGTCCGAACCTTACCGTAATGAATTCCCGCAACAAAAGGGTCACCCAGCTTCAGGGTCCCCTCCTTGATCAAAACTGTGGCCACCGCTCCTTTCCCTTTATCCAGGCGGGCCTCAATAACTGAACCTATGGCCTTCTTGTCGGGATTGGCTTTGAGTTCCATGAGTTCGGCCTGGAGCAGTATCAGTTCGAGGAATTCGTCGATTCCTTCACCTGTTTTTGCGCTCACGTACGAGAAAAGCGTATCTCCTCCCCATGCCTCACTGATAAGGTTGTGCTCGCTCAGTTCTCGTGTGACCTTGTCCTTGTCGGCCTCGGGTTTGTCCATCTTGTTAACAGCTACTATGATGGGGACGTTTGCAGCGCGTGCGTGATTTATGGCCTCACGCGTCTGATCCATCACGCCGTCATCGGCAGCCACGACAAGTACCACGAAGTCCGTCACCTGTGCTCCTCTGGCACGCATGGCCGTGAAGGCCTCGTGTCCGGGAGTGTCCAGAAAAATGATCTCGCCTTTTGGGAGCTTTACCTTGTGAGCCCCAATGTGCTGAGTGATCCCGCCCGCCTCCTGATCAGTGACGTGAGTGGATCTGATCGCGTCCAAAAGAGATGTCTTGCCGTGGTCCACATGTCCCATCACAGTTATGACGGGTGGCCTTGAAACAAGATTGAGTTCAGAATCTCTAATCTTCTCGGGAAGCAAATCCATTTCGGACTGGACGCTGGACTCCGTTTCGAACCCGAATTCAGATGCCACGATCGTTGCAGTATCAAAATCGACGGGCTCGTTCATGGACGCGGCCACTCCGAGTGCGATAAGGTGTTGAATCACCTCTGATGCCTTCACACTCATCTTATGCGCCAAGTTCGCCACCGTGACGACCTCCGGTATTTTCATGCGGCGCTTGATAGCCTTGGGAGTGGTAATCTCGGTCTTGCGCTTGGTCTTTTTCCCTCTGCCCCTCAGCCTGCCGTGTCTCCCTCTTTCGTCATAGAGATCGGCGCCGAGTATGACTTCTTTGCGTCGGCGAACCTTGATCTTGTCTTCTTCAATACGTTCGTCCGGTTGGATTTTGGTTTTTTTGTCTTTTTTCTTTCTTGTTCTAGCCTCTTCGTCCTCAATGGTGACGGGCGCCATCACTGTGGGCTTGCTTTCGGGTTTTGCCAATATTTTGGGTGGTTCAATCACCCGAACAGCCACAGGTTGAGGCGGCTCTTCTTCCTTGACAGGTTCTTTCCTGAGTTCCACCTTTCCAATGATCTGGGCCGGCTGCAACCTCTTCTCTCTCTTTTTCTTTCTTTTAGCAGGCCTGTCTTCAGTTAACCCGGCTTCCCCGGGGGGCGCCGAAATGCTAGTCGCCTCCTCGGAATCCGCTTCCTTTGGTAGACGCTCATGCAAAGGCCCAGCAGACTTTACCGCCGCTTCAGGGAGGCGAACTCGTTCCTCATTAACAGTTAAAGACTCTTTTATGGGTGATACGACAGTGGTCTGCATCCCGTGGCCCGCCTCGGGGGATACGGGTTGCTCCATTATTGGATGTGTTGATCGTACGTGCTGGGGTTGTTCGATTTTGTGGATACGTGGGACCGCAGGTTTAGGCGCCATTTCGATGATGCGGGCAGGCTCGGATTTCTTGATCTTCTTGTAAGGTTTCTTGGCAGCTTCTGCCTCCTGTGCGCGCATTCGCTCCGTGGAAGCCCGTCTTTCTTCTCCACGTGGAGACGGGCCGACGGGGCCCTCGAAAGAAGGTTCTAATGATCTGTCTTCTTCCATAAGCTCTGGGGGCGGATTCTTCATCCTACGCCTGATAACGGTGGGCTTTATTCTCTTTTCCACTACTTCCCGTTGAGGAAGAACAGACACGAGTTGAGCCCGTAAAGCTGCAGGGTCATCCGTTTCCAAAGGGCTCTCAGGGCCATCAACCTCGTAGCCCATAGTAGCGAGTTCTTTGAGCAAGTCCTCGTTTCTGACCTTCAGGTCTCTGGCCAGGTCATCAACGGTCAGCATGGTCATCCGGTCACCCCTTCTCTTCAAGCCCTCTTAGTTAGTAATACCTCTTTGGAGGGTGTTACAGCAATATCTCGGCGCAGTGCTTTTTGCAACAGACTCTTGTTCAAAGCCTTTTCCACGCATGCTTCAGTGGGACATACATAGCATCCTCTCCCGGGATGTCTCCTGTTAGCGAAGGACACAGCCAGGGAGTCTCCTACAGCGTTGATACGGATCATATCATTTGCCGGCCTCCTCTGCCGGCATCCGATACACATTCTCTTAGGGACATGACCTCTTTTCACGATAATGGGCGTCTTTCCCCTGCATGCATGGCAGATAGGCCATATTTTCTACACCTGTACAGTCGCGGCCTCGCTGGACTTTTTCCTTTTGCGTTTCACCGGTTGTTCAATTACGGGGGCTTCCGGTTCGCCGCTGTCTTCCACGGAATCAGGTTCTTCAAGCTCATCAATAGGTGGATTGGCGAGATAGCGTAGAGCGCCCTGAAGAAGCTGCACCCCTTTTTCCTCAGTAATGCCCATGAAGCTGGTTAGCTCCACCAGCGTTGCCTTGGCTATGTCCTCAGGATTTCGATATCCGTTGTCAAACAGTATCGTGGCGGTCTCTTCATCCATGCCGTCGATTGACAGGAGACGTTCGAAAGATTCACCGGTAATCTTTTCCTCTTTGGATTCGCTCCTCACATCAATCTTCCAACCAGTGAGCTTGGCAGCCAGCCTTACGTTCTGTCCTTTCTTGCCTATGGCAAGAGAGAGCTGATCATCGGCAACTATTACCTCCATAATGTTTGTGTCCTGATCGATAATAACCTTGGAGATTTCAGCAGGCTGGAGCGCATTACAGACAAAACGAGCAGTGTCGTCGTTCCAGGGGATAATGTCGATTTTTTCTCCTCGTAACTCCTGGACAACCGACTGGACCCTGGATCCTTTCATGCCTACGCACGCGCCTACGGGGTCTACATCGGCATCGGAGGATCGAACACCTATCTTAGCTCTCTGTCCTGGTTCGCGAGCAGCGCACATGATTCGGACGATGCCTTCCGCAATTTCCGGAACCTCTTGCTCGAACAGTTTTACCAGGAAAGCCGGATTAGCGCGAGACAGTATTATTTGTGGATCCTTCTGAGTGCGCCGGACTTCTAGAATCAGAGCCCTGATCCTGTCACCTTGGCGGTAGGTTTCCCTTGGGATTTGTTCAGTGTAGGGGAAAACAGCTTCAGCTCTGCCCAAGTTCACTACAATACTTCTCTTCTCGAATCTTTGAACCATTCCTGTGACAACATCGCCTTTACGGTCCTTATATTCAGAGTAGATATTCTCACGTTCGGCATCCTTCACTTTTTGAATAATTACCTGCTTGGCTGTTTGGGCCGCGATACGGCCGAAGCTATCAGTGTCCATCTTCACGCCGAGTTGATCCCCGATTTCTGCATCCGGATCCAATTCAAGTCGTGCTGATTCAAGATCAATTTCGGTTGTGGAATCTTCGACGTGTTCAACCACGTCCTTGAACAGAAAGACTTCCACCTCTCCAGTTTCATCGCTAAATTGAGCCTCGAGTTCGACTCGGCCTCCGTATTTTTTCCTTGCTGCAGACACAAGAGCAGCCTCCAAGGCTTCAACCAGCGTATCTCTGGTGATTCCTTTTTCTTTGGCCACTTGGTCTATTGTGCGATTTAGGTTTACCATAGCACTTCCCCCGTTCTGGCGGCTCCTTTTCGCAAGTCTCGGCGCAACAGATCTTCTTCTGGTAGGTCCAATCGGGCTTTATCAACTTCCTCCAGATCTATCTCCACCCGTGTCCCATCAATTTCCAGAACTATTCTTGAATTCTCAGTTCCTTTCAGAGTGCCGGAAAAATTCCGTCTTCCCTCCAGCTTCCTACGAGTCCTGATACATACCGGCAAGCCTGCAAACAGGTTAAAATCTTTTTTTCTTCTGATTACCCTGTTAATTCCAGGGGATGAAACTTCTAAAGTGTAGGGGCGCTCGATTGGATTCTTTATGTCAAGCAAGGCACCTACTTGGCGGCTGACCAGTTCGCAGTCCTCAAGGGTCACTCCTCCAGGGGTGTCAACATAAAGTCTGAGAACCCATCGGCCTCCCTCGGGTCGAAATTCCAGTTCCACCAATTCTATGCCTTCCGGACCCACAACAGGCTCGATCATCACCCAAAGATCAGAAATCAGTTGCCTGTTCATCCGATCCAATTCCCATGAAGATTCTTTGAACACATCGTAGAGAGCTTCCCCAAAAGGGCCATAATAAAAAACCCGGGATCAACAACCCGGGTGGCCTGAACCACTCATTGGAGCGGGCAACGGGGCTCGAACCCGCGACATCAAGCTTGGGAAGCTTGCACTCTACCAACTGAGCTATGCCCGCACTTACTGAAATCTAGCAACCACTTTCTGCAATGTCAAGCGATTTCGGCGTGATTCGCGGACCACAGGTCCTGGCGCCAGTGGCCTCAACTTAAGTTGCCTATTATTAAGTTTTCGCTTACAAGATCAGTTGTTGTGGAAAAATTCTCGGCCTGCGTTCGCAAAACCGGCTCTAACCGGGAGGCTAATTCACCGAGTACTGTTACAGAGCTTGCTCTCTCATACACGCAATGACACCCCGGGTGACACAACCGTGCGCAATATCCGTGTAACCGCTCCTGCGAAAATCAACCTTTATTTGCGGGTACTAGGCGTCAGACCTGACGGATACCACGAAATAGAAACGCTATTCCAGGCCATCGATCTCTGTGACGAGCTGATAATTAGGAAAAGTGGCGGGCAAACCACCATTGAAGTTCCCGGTTATCCGGATCTCGAAACGGAAGACAACCTTGTCATTCGTGCTATTCGTTGGATCGAGAACGAGTTCAGAGAGAAGCTTCCTGTTAACATACTACTCATGAAGCATATCCCGGAGGCAGCCGGACTGGGAGGAGGGAGTTCCGACGGCGCAGCAACTCTTCTCGGTATCCGGAATCTGTTCAATTTGAACCTCACGGACGAGGACATGAGTCGTGCCGCTCTTTCGCTTGGGGCGGACGTGTCCTTCTTTTTAAAAGGGGGTACAGCAGTGGGAGAAGGTGTCGGCGAGTGCCTCACTTCTGTTACATTAAAAGATGCTTACCCGGTGCTTCTCATTAATCCGGGCTTTCGCGTATCAACTGGACAAGTTTTTCGCGAGTTTTCCAAAGGCTTGACAGGCCGACCGAGGGAAGGTAAATTATGGAAACTACTTGGGCTGCCTCATAAGTTTGAGGACTTGCTCCATAACGACCTGCAGTCTGTTTGTGAACGGTTATACCCGGAAACAGGTACAGTTCGTAGGGCCTTAGGCGATCTGGGAATAAAAAGAATCTTGATGACTGGAAGCGGGCCCACGTTTTTTGGAATTGCAGACAGTGATCAAGTGATTAGAGTTAAGGAACGTATACCGCCCAAGTGGAAAGTCTTTTTCGCAAGGCCGGTCCAACGAGGAGTAGCAATTGACTGAGTTAGTCGCTACCGGTCGTGGAAGAAGATCGGTCATGGTGGGGTGTCGTCAAGTGGCAAGACACGGGTCTTTGGAACCCGCATTCGGAGGTTCGAATCCTCCCACCCCAGCCACAGCGTTCAGGAATAGGCTTGACAGCATTTCAATGAAGGCAGCTTGAAAATCCGGACGAAAGGTAACCCGACCAGCAGCACGAACAGAAAGGTCCTTCAAAGGGTAATTGTTCGTGGAGCATAGTTCGTGGGGGCTGTTTTGACGTATTGTATCCGTCCGTCCCCAAGCGGTCGAAACCTTTGATCATATTGTCAAGAGCGAACGGGAATTGCACGCGGACGAGCATTCGAACCAATAATTCTAGAAGAATCTCCAAAGAGGTCATTCATGTCATCAAAGGATTTAAGCACTCGGGAGGCCCAAAAAGCCGATTACTTGAAAAAGAGCCAGAATCGGACTGGAGCCCTGTTGAACAAGGGGCTGAGTCAGGTTGCTGTCGCAAGAGATCCTCAAATTAAGCATTTCAAGGCAAAGGTCAAGCAAATCACCTCAGCCATAGCCCGTATTTCATTCCTGCAAGACCAGACGCAAAAACTTCAGGAAAAGAAAGAGCAACGGCGAGCAGAAGCTGAGGCCGAAAGAGCAGCAACCATCGCGGGCGAGACGAAAAAGAAGGACAAGAAGAAGGTAGAAGAAAAGAAGCCTGAAACCGGCAAGAAAAAACCGGCATCTGCAGGAAAAGCCTCTTCACAGGGCAAACCTCAACCAAAGAAGAAATAATTTCCGTACTGGGGGCTCCGAACTGTCTGTTCCGTCGCCGGGACTCAGGATGGTGATTTGCCGTTTGTACGAAAGGCCCACCGTACCATGCCGCAGATTGACATTGCCGGAATTATTCAGGACATCATCATCATCGTTCCTGGGTTCCTGCTGGCTATAACTGTCCACGAGTTTTCTCACGGTTATGTGGCCTATAGACTGGGCGATCCAACTGCAAAACTTGCGGGGAGACTCACCTTTAACCCTCTCAGTCACCTGGACTTCGTGGGCACTTTGGCCCTAGTGCTGATGAAAATTGGCTGGGCCAAACCAGTTCCGGTTGATCCGCGCAATCTTCGTAATCCAAAGACGGACATGCTGTGGATAAGTCTGGGTGGTCCGGCGGCCAATCTTGTGGCTGCGGCTGTCTTGGCCCTCATTATCCATATTCTTGTCTTCACATTTCAGGGCAGGCCGTTGGGCGAATTCGGCGAATTCATACTCCGCCCCATGTTTCGCATACTGCTCGGCGGAGTGCAGATGAATATCCTCCTGGCAGTGTTCAATCTTATCCCCGTGCCGCCTCTTGACGGTTTCGGGATTCTTACGGGTCTTCTCCCTTCTCAGCAAGCCTATCGCCTGGAACAACTTCAGCCGTATGGATTTATAATTCTTGTCCTCCTGTTAGTGAGCGGGGCGGTTGGTTACATCATCGTGCCGCCCATGCGCTTCATACAAAACATACTTCTGGCCGGCTTAGGCTGATCCATGTCCTATGAGGTCCAACTGGAAGTGTTCGAAGGTCCTCTGGACCTGCTATTGCACCTTATTCAGCGTAACGAGGTGAGTATCACGGACATCCCCATGTCCTTGATCACGCAACAGTACCTCGACACTATCGAACTTATGCAATCTCTCAACCTTGATGTCGCGGGGGAGTACCTTGTGATGGCGGCCTACTTGGTTCATATCAAGTCTCAGATGTTACTGCCTGCCTGCGATGAAGAGGAAATCCCTGAACCGGGAGATGATCCAAGATCCGAGTTGGTAGAACATCTTCTCGAATATAAGCGTTACAAGGAGGCAGCCGAAAAATTGGCATCAGTGAACATGCTTGACCGTGAGGTATTTGTCAGGCCGGTTCCAGAGGATTGTCAGGATCTTTCCCGGTCGGCTCAACCCTTACAAGGGGATATAGGCGAACTTCTGGCCGCTTTTCGAACTGTTCTACAGAGGATTTCCCGAAAAGACCTCATTGAATTGCAACCCGACCGTCTGTTGGTTCAAGATAAGATCAACCAGATACTACATAGGCTTAAGTCAAGACAGTGGCTCACATTCTGGTCTTTATTCGACGAAGATTCATCACGTCTCAGCGTGGTAACGACTTTCTTGGCGCTATTGGAAATAGTCAAGCTCCAGTTGGCCAGAATCTACCAGGATACACCTTTTGGAACAATATTGATCTCGAGGCAGACGCAATGGGATGGGTCGGCCCAACATGATTTAACGCTATACGAAACCGGCTCGGGCTAGCCCGTTAAGGATTCCCGATAGATCCACGCCAGGATCTCTGACGGAAGGATTTCGTATGAGACGTCCTGCTGGACACCCTAACAAATGATCCCGAGATCGCCTCCCACCCATTCTCTTGGTGATGTTGAACAGGTCGGAAAAGTCACAAGATTTAGCTCCCCTGTGCTGATGAGAGGGGACGCGGATTGTCAGATCTCGTGAACAGTGACGGCTTCTTCAGGACAAACTGACACACAGGACTCACACCCCAGGCAGTCGGCAGGATTTGCTACAACTGTCTCGTTACCGTCCATTGCGAGTACATCGGCCGGGCAGACATCTATACACTCTCCACATTGTTTACATTTTGCTTCGTCAATTCTCGGCAAAAACATGAAGAAACTCCTCTTTGTTGCAAGTGGTTATTTGTGCGCATTAAGAGTGCGACTTTATGGAAAGACTTAGAGCTTTTTCTGAAACAGTTTTTTTCAGATACTCCCAGATTCAACTCCGGCTCCCTCCGTCTCAGTTTCGGATGGTTTCCGGAGCAAGTGGGTCCTGCTCGTGATTCACTGGGAGAAGAATTAATCCACTAATTACCAGGAACGTTCCGATCGTCTGCCAAGGTTGAGATTTGAAAATTAAGTCCCCAGAGCTTCTCGAATGTCCTGTTCTTTGAATCCAACTATCACCTTCTCTCCAATTATAATTGTGGGGAAGGCACACCGAGATGTAAGCCGCTTCATCTCATCGACAATTTCAGATCTGTCTTCCTCAGGCAACAGGTCTACATCGGTAAAGTCGTATTCGACACCGCACTCACCCAGTAACCGCTTGCACGCTTTGCAGTGGCTGCAAGTGCTAAGCGAGTATAGTTTGCACTTCTCCATGGCATTCTCCCTAACGGTTTCCAAGTTCATCCCTATCTGTCCTACAAATCACAGCAGTGTAACACTATCGCACATGCAATCAAAGTATCAGTTCGCGGCATTCAGACCCTGTGCGCTCCTGGAACGAGCCTCGAAAAAGAGATACTCCTGAATGAAGCGACTGATATCGCCGTCGAGTACAGCTCCAACATTTCCAATTTCAAGATTGGTCCGGTGATCTTTCACCATCTGATAGGGTTGCAGCACGTAGGACCGGATTTGTGATCCCCACGCAATATCTTTCTTGTTCTTGTGAAGACTGTCCTTCTCTTCACGTTTCTTTTCTAACTCGAGATCGTAAAGACGAGATCTCAAGATCTTCAGGGCCATCGCCCTGTTCTTATGCTGAGATCGCTCGTTTTGGCACTGGGCCACAATACCGGTAGGGAGGTGAGTGATTCGCACTGCAGAATCCGTCTTGTTGACGTGCTGACCTCCAGCCCCAGAGGCCCGGTAAGTATCAATCTTTAGGTCGGCCTCGTTAACCTGGACATCTACGTCTTCATCGGCGCTGGGATACACAAACAAAGCCGCGAACGATGTGTGTCTGCGGGCATTTGCATCAAACGGAGAAATTCTGACCAGCCTGTGAATGCCAACTTCAGCTTTGAGGCGTCCATACGCGTAATCGCCCTCTACAGAGAAGGTGACTGATTTTATCCCGGCTTCTTCTCCGGGCAAGGTATCGAGGATCTCGGATTTGTACCCTTCCCGCTCGGTCCATCGAAGATACATTCGTAATAGCATTTCAGCCCAGTCTTGAGCTTCTGTGCCTCCCGCGCCGGCATGAACTTCGACTATGGCACTCCCTCTGTCCTCGGGTCTGTCAAAAAGCCGTTGAACTTCTAGGCCGCAAATGCTTTCTTCCAAGGATCTGAGTTTATCCTCTACTTCCTTAAGCACGGACTGGTCGGATTCTTCGAGAGCAAGTTCCAACAAGACGGCTGAGTCGTCTAACTCCCTATCGAGACCGGAGAAGTTGTCCACCAATTTAGAAATCTGCTTCTGTTCCTTGAGAAGCGCTCTGGCAGACTGAGGATCACTCCAAAATTCAGACTGTTCCCGGACGTTGCCAAGCTCATTTAACCGAGATATTTTGCCCGGCAGGTCAAAGATAACCTCTAAGTTCATTAGATTTCTGACGAATCTCAGCCAATTTTTCTTGAATTTCAATCATTTGGTTGCTCCTTGGCAAGGGATCGGAATCCTGCAAAGACCCTTCCCTCCAACCACTTATTATAGGTGGTAAAGCCTTCCGAATCCGTTGATTCCAAGGCTTCCTCCATTATTTTCAATCTGGAATCCAAATTGTCAATGAAATGAACCAGAAGAGCTTCCCGTGTCGAGGGACGCACAGGGGCTCCGAATTCAGTTTCTCCATGATGAGAGAGAATTATGTGCTGAAGCTCTCTGAACCAGGGGCTATCGGCTACATCTTGTCTCAGAGCGGCATCCCTCACCATGTCCATACCAATTATCACATGCCCGACTAGCCGGCCTTCCGGTGTCCTGCCTTGGCCAGTGGCATTGAGTTCGACTATCTTGCCTATATCATGCAATATCGCTCCTGCAATGGCAAGATTTCGATCTATTTTTTGTTCGACGGAGACAATGGCATCAACCTTGCGCGTAACTGTGACCACGTGCTCTATGAGTCCCCCCTTGTAAGCGTGGTGAATCATTTTAGCGGCTTGGCACTCCTTCAGAGCCTCTGAATTATTCTCCAGAATCGTCGCAACCAGATTCCCCAATTCCACGGGTTCCAGCTTAAGCGCATATTGCCTGAGTTCATCAAGGAGGGTTTCGGGGTCCAAGCCAGACGTCCTCAGCAAAACCGTGGGATCGGATAACTCGGATATGTCTGCTCTCCGAACATGCTCAGCGATCACCTGGAGCGTTTCCTTAAATACTTCAACCTTACCCCCCACCTTCAAACAATCTCCTGCCTTAAAGTCCTTTCCCCATTTGCGTATTGCGTCGGCCCACATTTTTCCGACTATCGTCCCTGTACGGTCTCCAAGGACCAAATCAAGGTAGTCCTGACCTGACCGAGTCTTGCGGGCATCGACAGAACGAAGTTGGAAAAACTGGTCGATCGTGTAGCCCGTTTTAAAGTCCCTAATCAGAATCTGTGTTTCTTTGGAACTGCTCATGTTCACGGCTAAGCTCAAATCTGACGCCCGACACGCACGGATGGCTCTGCTATCAGTGGGCCTACGGAATCGTCGTCAATCATTTTATTATGTCCGGACATTTTTGGAAAAGGTCACTCCCCGGCTACAAGGACTGGTGTATCCTAAGAAAAAAAGTCGGTTACAATACAAGGGGAATCATCTTTCAAAAGAGATCGGATTGCAGGTCATTTCGAAGACCGGTAGCGCAATGTAGACGGTATGGGATAGCTCATCCTTGGGCTAAGGGCATCCAGGCATTTGTCTATAAAGCTGTCCACGTCCACCTGCTTTCCACCGTGGAGGATGGAATAAATCTCCCCCAGAATAGGAGGATGAAAGCCTCGCTGAGTCGCTATCCTCTGAGCCAGGCGACAAGCCTCAAAACCCTCAATGGCTATTTTCTTTTTTCTGTACTGTTCGAGCAACAGACGAGCCGGCCTTGACCTACCGTGTTTTTCATCCATTTCAGCCAAATCTCTCCCAAATGTTGCCGAACGTCCACCGCGGCAAGTAGCCAGAAGGTCCGCCATCCAGACCTGGCTCTCTGCGTCGAATGTCTCCGGCAAGGCTCCAAGAAGTAATCCGAAATGCCTTATTTCAGTGGTTACAAGAGTTGCATAAGTGGCAAGAAAATTTTCAGGAACACGCTTCGCGCCTTCAAGTATTCCAAAACCAATGGCATAAACGTTCTTGAGCGCGGCCGAGATAGTCGTACCAATGACATCGCTGGAGAAAACGACTTTAAAACGCCGTGTTTCAATAAGGGGTCTCAGCCTTTCGAAAGTCTCATAGTGTTCGCAGGCAATCTGAGTGACTCCGGCTCCTCCGAGAACGATCTCGTGGGCCAAGTTGGCTCCAGAAAGGGCCGAGATCCTCATCTTCTTTCCCAATCGACCCAATTCCTTTTGGACTGTTTGGCAAGGGAGTAATCCCGTTTCCGGAATAAAGCCTTTCGTTGCTATTACGAGGTCACTGCCCTCCGGTGCAAGTTCAACGATCTTTACTATGGTCGAGTAAAAATACTTGCTGGGCGTGACAATGAGAATCAGTGAAGTGTCACCGACAGCGGCCATAAGGTCTGCTTCAGGCCTCACCGACCTTGGCAAGGGAATATCCTTAAAATGCCACGGATGTCTCCCGTCCACGGTCAGTTTCTCGACGAGGTCCTCTCTGGAGTCGTAAAGGATAAGGGATTGCTCCGAGAGTTCTTCCTTCTTCAACAGATTCATGCCGATGTGAAGTGCAAGCGTGTAGCCCCACATTCCGGCATTAACGACAGTCATTGTATTTCGACCCTGCAGAGGATAAATTCGCCTGTCCGCATGGTAAGCATAAAACCTCATGAGAGCAGAATTATTCGGGGAATAGGTTCTACGGAAGATAGACCTGGAAACGGCCCCTCTACTGATCAAGGCCTTCAGGCCCCGCTGGATAGTTTCGGGCAAATCAGAGGTAACAACCTGATGAAATGGCGGTTCCTTGCGGTATCTGGTCTTGAAGAAGGACCGGATACTGTCTATTTCGTTCTCGACTTTTCCCCTCAGTATCTTGATGTCGACCTTATCCATCCCGAGCATAGATTTCGCAACCAACTGACTAGGATGTATGAGCTTGTTGCGGGCGATTTCTTCTATACCTCGATGGGAGATCCTCTGAAGAGTCAGGGAACTGTCGTTGGCTATTTCAAAGGGTTCTCCAACAGCGGTAGACACGTCCCCGAACACCAAATCCAATCCCCTAAGAATCTTTTCCGACTTGCCCAGCCCCAACAGAAGGGGAATAAGAAAGGACTTGCTCGTGGGGAACATGGATAGCACGGGGAAGAACTTCGGAGAAGTCAGATAGCAGTCCTCAGGAATGCATGAATAGGAAATTGCGACTGGAATAACAAGGCCTCTACCTGTAGCCTTTACCGCAGCTATTACACCATGAGGAACGTATGGTTCCCGCAAGATTCCATCCCGAGACCTCACGGTGTATCTACTGGTTCTGGAAAAAAGGGCTTGGGTATCCGGACCTTCTGCCAAGGCTGCACAATACCAAGTGTAGGCACGGTGTTGAACTGGAGTGAAACTCTTCGGTACAACAAGGGTGCGAAAAGCTTTCAGCCACTGCGATACCCACCCTCTTGTGAGAGTACCTGAAGCATGCATGATGGGGGATGGTAACCCTATTCTCCGTGAGAGTTCGGCAGTGTGGGCATAGTCAAAGTATGACGTGTGGCCGACGAAAAAAAACTTAGGACCATCAAATTCGACTATCTTTCGCCTGATGGATGCGGGAACCGGACTCGATACGTCCCTAAACATAGTCCTGGTTAAGAAAGTCAGGAGTGCAGATACGCGGCTATATTCCGTCGGGTCAAAAGAAACCTCTAATTCTAACAACGCTCGTTCAAGCTCTCGATAATCTCCTTTGGGCTCATGTTTCTCAGCAAGCTCCATCGCCCTTTCCCTGAGGGCCTGTACGTCAACGGACGCAGGTCGAGGGTCTGAGAGATATTTTCTGAATTGTCTGAATCCCTCGTGGGAATCAAATGAAGCAAATGCCCTGGGTAGACTCATGTGAAACCGATCTCAAAGAAAACACGTAAGACAATTACTCGGATTGACAATCAATTTACTATTCCGGTCGCCGGTCCTTCCGGAGTCCTTGATGGACCGCGTGGGCCAGGGCCGGGTCTGGGCGCAGGCGCGGGTTGTGTTGCCGGGCCTGCTGGAGCCGCTGGTTGCACTTCTGTCGAAGAAGGAGCAGGCGCGGGCTGCGTCTCCGGTCTCATCGTCTGGGGGGCGGGGGCCATCTGCTGAGGCTGCGCCGGGGTTGGAGGAGCCGCGGAAGGTTGTCTCGGCGTGAGCGTGGTTCCAACCGGGGGCATCGTCGGCTGAGCCTGAGGCTGAATCACGCCTGGGGTCGACGGCTTGGGGCTGGGTGGAAGAACAGATGGTTGGCTTTGAGACGCAACTCCAGGGATGAATTTTACAGAAACGAGAACATTATTAAAAATTTGATGAAATTTTTCCATACTTTGCGAAGGAGCCAAACACGATACTCTGAGGAGTGTCTGTTCTTGCTTAAAGAACACGATCACGATATCCATCCAAATCTTTAGCTTGTCCTCGTAAGCCTGGATGAAAAAATAATATGCTCCCGGCACTTCACATTTAAAATCGCCCTCATCCAATATTTGCACAGTCTGTTTTTCCTTCGGGGTACTGGACTTTCCCTGAAGGTCACTGATACCGTTACGCAACTCTTGCTTGAATACTTCCAAAGAGTCCTTAACCGGAGAATGGGCAGCGATGTGAATTCGGCTTCGGAAGTTGTCGACAAGCTCGGGTGACTGAAATACGACGTAATAGTTACCCTGAGGCCGGTCTATCTTGACCCAGGAAGCTGGATACCTCATTGTAAAGCCGTATTCGTCGCTCGTGAAAATCTTGAAATCTTCAGCCGATGAGAATGCCGGGATCAAAAAAAGAATTGCCATCATCCAAAACATTGGTGTTCGTAAACACATACCCACCCTCAGCAGGCTCATCGAAGAATCTCCTTTCGTCCGGGGACTCGCGCGGGCGAGTCCGAATCATAACAGCTAACTCTGCACATGGTCAATTGTTTTCTCCCCGCAATTCAGTTGCCGGCCAAACAGGGTGCTGGGCCATTCAAAATAGTTACGGAAACGAGGCACGAAAAAAAACTAGGTAGTGCGGTTCAGCATCACGGCCTGGCATCATTTATAAACTGAGCCTCTCCATTCTATTCCCGTCCCAAAAGCCACAGCCACAAGCGTACTGAGCGTAACCCAGGCGCTCAAAAGAATTCCTAGCGGCGCAGTTAATCCGTATAGCCAGCTCACCCCTTCTCGTTTCAAGAAAATACTGAAGGGAACGATAACCGCCGCCATCGCAGTCGAAGAAACTACTAAGAGAATCAGTTCCGGAGCGCCGGCCCCATGTCTCAGAACTGACAATACGGACAGAACAAATATTACACATAAGAGGGAAAGTGAAATATAATTTGCAAACAACCGAATTATCTTGGAAACACTTTTCCCCAGGCACCCGTAAAATGTTCTACGCCAGAAACGGCAGACGGAATATATACTTCCGAAAGGAGCCGTCCGAATCAGGCTGCCTGCCCTCATCACTCTCAACGTGCCGCCTCGCTCTTTGATGGCCTTGCTCATGGCTACATCTTCAGTTATCGTTTTTCTAAATTTCATCCATGTGCCCAGTGCGTCGTAGGTTTTCATTGCAATCATGATGAAACAGCCCGAGGCGATGGCTGCCGAACGGTGGCGGTCATTAACGTCGGACAAAGGATAGAGGGACAAAAGGCCGAGGGCCAAGTGAGGATAAACAACTCTCTCCGCGAATCCTCTCCTCGTGAAGCTTGGCAAAAGACTTAACATGTCAAGATCTTCGGACATAAATATCCCTATTGAGCGAGACAAGACGTCCGAACTCCAAAGCGCGTCGGCATCTGTAAAAACCAGGATATCTCCTGACGCCGATTCGGTCCCATTGAATAATGCGTGAGTCTTTCCAGTCCAATCAGCCGGACGGCAGGTCACAGAGGAAACTTTGATTCTAGAGTCATGGCGTGCCAAACACTTCATGATTGGCAACGTGTCGTCGAGGCTGCGATCATCCACCAGCAGGATCTCGAAATTACGGTAATCAGAGTCAAGAATCGACCTGACTGTCCGTTCTATGTTCTGTGCTTCGTCCTTCGCTGGTATGACAATGCTTACGAGAGGAGATGGGTCGGTAAGCTCCGGGCAGGAGGCTATTTCGAGGCGAGACTGAGTTTTGAGGCCCCGGACCAGAAGTAAACTCATGCGGAGTAACTCGGCTAACAGGGCGACCACGAAAAATACCCCAGCCCAAACGGCCCACACTGGCAACTTTCCAGCCCCTTTCTCACTCTCTTTGTCTAATAGCCTGCACTACCTGAGGCAGCAGCTATCGGCGGTCGCTCAGAACAGGCTTTACTTCTTGCCAAGAGAACTCTTGTGGCCTCAATAACCCACGGTGATTTTGATGTTCTTGATATAGCGCCGCGCTGTTAATCCCGACTTGCGTCAACAACCTGTGAGCAATTGCAGAATTAACAGGCAACTTTTTCTCTCAGAACCATTAGCACGTTCAAATGATTAGTCAAACTGTTCCAGCCGAACCGTTACATTTTACGACAAGTCGTTGTAGGCTCGACCAAGAGCGGAGACGGCAATCGCGCTACACTTCCGGTAAAGTTTGACTTGAACTGTGTGCTGTGATATAAGGCTCACACTATGAAAAAGATTAAAATGATTAGTAAGTTACATGTCAACTAATAAACCGATGGAGGAGATTAACGTGAAAAATAGCCTAAACATATCGAGATACTTGTTGTACGTCGCATGTGCCTTGGCAATCGCGTTAGCTTCAATCCCTACGCTCCTCGACGCCCAGGAAACAAAAGTCCTGGCCCGGATAGGAAATAAAACCGTTACTGAAGCGGACCTGAACGGGCTGGCAAATGCTGTACCCGAAAAGTACCGGGACCTGTATCTCACTCCGGAAGGCCGAAAGAAGAGCCTTGAATACGTAGTCAATATATATGTGCTTGCCGAAGAAGCTGAAAAGCAGGGCCTGGACAAGGCCCCGGATATTGAGAAACTCATGGACTTTACCCAAAAGGATTTGTTGGCGCGTATCTACCTGGACAGGATGGGTAAAGATCTGCCGCCTCCGTCTGAACAGGAGGCAAAGCAATATTTCGATAAGTTCCGAGACCAGTTCACAACGCCTGAAAGCGTCCACCTCCACCACATTCTCGTTGCTACTGAAAAAGAAGCCAAGAGTGTGCTAGAACGCATTAAGAAGGGCGAAAAGTTTGCCGAGATCGCGGGTCAGGTTTCAATCTGTCCCAGTAAGAGCAAAGGAGGGGATCTTGACTGGCTTCCCAAGGGAAGTCTGGTTCCTGAGATAGAAGAGGTTGCATTCACAGTCAAGAGCGGCCAAATCACCGGCCCTGTGAAGAGTAAGTTCGGATATCACGTCCTCTTCGTCGAAGACAAAAGGCCGCCACAGGAGAGTTCGTTCGATATGGCCAAGGAGTATATATTCGAGCAGTTGAAATTCCAGGCACAGCAAGACAATTATGAAAAGTTGACGGATTCTCTCAGGAAAAAAATGAACGTTCAGATCTTGCTTCCCCCGGACCAAGATTCACCTAAACCAGCCGGCCCAGTAGGACCATCCACCGGCCCCAAGTGAAACGTTGTGCTGCTTCGGCTCGAAACAGGCAACACCGATGCTCAGTTTTTCCGCAGGTTGGTCCCAACCCCTGATAGAGCCCTGAAAGGGTGGCACAGAACCGGATCCTATTCTGATTGTGTGCCGCTCTTTCAGGGCCGGCGTCACTCTTCCAGAGGGACGAACATGTCCTCAGCTTCTTCCGTCATTCCTTTCATGTCTCCCACCTGCTGGTGAATTCTGTCGAAGGCCTCCTCCGCTGAACGGGTCTTGAGGTCCTCTTCCCGCAACATCAAGGAGACGAGTTCATTGAAATAGGCCTGGTCGGTCAAGTGGATCTTGGTCAAAATATCGAGGGTCTCCTCGTCGGTGACATCCAAATCCTCCGGCTTTAGTTCTCCTCGATCCAGTCTCACCAAGAAGTCGGCCGGAAACAGAACTTCCTCGTCGTCCTCGCTTAACTCAGACGATTTGGCCCATGATCTCACAATCTTATCTTGAAACGCAGATGCTACGACCTTCATGTCAAGACAAATGAGTAGTCGCGCAAAGGTCTCTTCGTCCTCTTCCAAAAAACTGACCATCCAGTGGTAAGCCGCAACAGGATCGGTAGTCCCCTTGGTCGAGAACAGCTCCTGATCAAGATCGAGGACAGATTGTATGCGACCGGGCCTCATCAACGGCAGCATACCTATGTGAGTAGAACTCTGTGATTTCATAATTCTAAAGACGGTTCTGTCACCCAGCTCATCCACAATGCCTCTGCTTTTCGCGTCATCAAGGAGGAAGAGGATGTCCTGTGCGCCTTTTGGATCGCGGATCGCCTGGCGACTGACCAACGCCACCTGCTCATCCAGTGACAAGGATTCCATCAGCATGGAAGCCTGCTGCCTGTCCGTTTTAACGAGATCGAGTACTCGTCTGCCATCGTTTGAAATTGGTGCAAGAAGGTAGTCCTGCTGCATGCTGTTAACTCTCCTCCTCCTGGTTCCACCGTGGGTCCTCAACGGAGCGGACAGCTTCCAGCATGGAATCGTCGCCGCCAAAATCTTCGGAGGTCCACCCTTCAACGGGGGGGCTGTATGACTCGCCTAGGTTCAGAGAAACTCTCCTCCACTCCCTGGCGATCGTCATTAATTGCAAGGCCTTTACGAGGTTCCCACCCATTATTTCATCCGGGTTATCTCGAAAGGTAAACATTATCTGCCTGAGCCGAGGCGCCTGAGATTTGTCCAGTTCAATCCCTCTGACGGCAAGAATTTCTCTTACGGTGGGCGGTGAATCGCCATTCAACGAGTCCAGGAGGTAATCCATGAGTCCTCTGGATAAGCGGACAAGATTCCTCATACTGAAGGCCAGCGTTACCGGATCCATCTCCAAGGGATTCTTGGCTACCACATCGAAGTAGATTAGTTCACTGCCAGTATTCTCAGAGCAGAACTCTTCGAAGCTCCTGAAATCTTGGCTCAATTCTGGACTGACCTGAATTCCTTCTTCGTCAGACATTGTCGTCCTCCCTCCGTAGTTGAACCATTCTAACCCGCCGCCAAGAACGTTTCAACGAGAAAGCACAAAATAACCGGAAGATCCGTCTGAGTTCCCGCAACAGGATGGAGGTATAATCTCGATTGACAGACAGGTCCCTCAACTGGTGCCACATAAGCTTCCGAAGCTTGGGCTCCGCACCTTTCATGCCTTGAAGATGCGCGGTAATGCCGGCCAGGGTTTTCTTGAGATGTCGTTCCGGAATGGCAACCAGCAAGTTCTCCTTTGTTTTAAAATACTGGAAGATGGAGCCTCATGGACACCCGAATCATGGGAAATATCTGCTATAGTGGTTTGATGAAACCCGCGTGCGGAGAAGATTTTCTCCGCAGAATCCATAATCAGTCTTAGTTTCTTGGAAGCAAGAGAGCTTCGCTGTCTGGGAACGGCTATTCTGCTTTCTGGTTCAACTATGTCGCCATCAGGCATTGCGGGGTCCAAGACACGCAAGAATGATCAGTATGCGATATTACGGCCACCCGAATATCACTCATGTCTATTTCATGTCGAGCATTTCCTGTGACGTTGATCTAAATAGGAGAACACGGCTCACTAAAACCTAGAATTACCGGTAAGAAATGGGTTGAGTTGACGAATTTTGAGCGGAGCAGTTTTTGTATCTGCCCCACTAACCCCCATTCATGGGATGCTCGGCTTGCTAGAGGGCTCTATGTGCCTTGAACAATGCAACTTAGTGTCGCCCTGAAAAAGTTACGCGTAGTCTCGAAAAAATCTTGACAAGCATTTGGTGTAAGTTGTATTCATAAACTAGGTGTCGTCAAAAATCAATCAAAATACGCATTGGCTCGGAGTCGACCTAACTCCCATCCGGCAAAGTATAGCTCCGAGAACATTGTTCCCAAGCCTAAAGAGTAAAGGGGTGATGAGCATGAAAGAGATCGAACCGGGTGGAACTGAAATCAGGGTTATGAACGAGGGCGACCTGGAGGCCATAACGGCCATTGACGCCATGTATTTCGGAGTTTCACGCCCGGAATACTACAAGGAAAAACTCGATGCAGCTACCAAAGGAGCTGGTATCAATAGCTCCCTGGTTGCCGAAGTCGACGGACAACTGGTCGGCTTTATCATGGGACAACTCTACACAGGCGAATTCGGAATTCCCGAGACCACGGCAAATCTCGATACTATCGGCGTTCATCTCATGGCCGGGGGCAAGGGCGTAGCGGGGAAACTTATAGAGCAGTTTACCGATCAGATGGCCAAGCTTGGCGTTACGACTATTCACACTCTGGTAGACTGGAGCGACAAGGATCTTCTGCTCTTTTTCCACCGGTCAGGGTTTGTGCCCTCGAAGCGCCTGAGTTTGGAACTCAGTATCAAGTAGTAAACACGCGCTCACAATGCCCAGGCCGGAGAGGAGGGCCGATGGCATAAGAATCCGTCGCCAAATCTCAATACCTAATGACCTATGAAGGTAACATGGGAGACGAAAGGGAGTTTGACGAAAAAGCCACGGCAAACAGAATGGACATATTCCTGGAAAGCATGGGAATGAAAAAACCTTTCTAGTTTGTGACAATACTCGACGGGCCGACTCAAGAGTCGGCCCCTATATTACAAGGAGGTTTTCGATATGATCACTGCAGGAATCGACTGTGGTGCTAAAAACACAAAAACTGTCATTCTTAAGGATGGCAAGATAATTGGAAAGGGAATGGTCTTCACTGGATTCGAGCAATCTGAGGCCGTTAAGGCTTCCCTGGAGATGGCTCTGAAAGACGCCGGCATCACAGCCCAAGATCTGTCTCACATTGGCGGAACCGGGTCTGGAGCCAAATCAATCCAAGAAGCGGACGTTAAGGTTAACGATATCAAAGCTATGTCTATGGCTGCCCATTATTTTTTCCCGCATTCCAGGACCGTGGCAGACGTGGGAGCGGAAGAAGGTCGAGCGGCAAAATGCGATGAGAAGGGCAACGTTGTCGACTTTGCCATCAATGAAAAGTGCGCCGCCGGTGCCGGGGCTTTCATAGAGGCCATGGGCCGAGCCTTGGAAACACCGCTAACCGAGATGGGAGAGTTGGCGCTTTCTTCTGACAAGGCAATTGCGATGAACGCTCAGTGTACCATATTCGCCGAATCGGAAGTGGTAGGTTTGATCCATGCTAAGACTGCGAAAAAGGACATCAGCAAATCCATTCACGACGCTATGGCCAGCCGAATCGTTTCCATGATTCGCCGTATCGGAGTAAATCCTGACATAGTCATGATCGGCGGCGTTGCCTACAATTCCGGCTTCGTGAGTGCGCTCCACAGAGAACTCGCTGTGGAGAAAATCTACGTACCGGAAGATCCCGAGTTTGGAGCTGCCGTGGGCGCAGCAGTCGTAGCTGCCGTGGACGGTCAATAACCACTATTCAAATAAAGATCGGAGGATATACAAATGCCTGAGGAGAAAAAACCTGAATTCTGGCGGTGGTTGGAGACTAACTGGGTAAATCCCGATATTAAGTGGGAAGACGCACAAATCATCACCGCCGGGATCGATGTGGGATCGGTCAGTTCACAGGCCTTGGTAATGACAGACGGGGAAATCTATGCTTACGGCAACATGAGGACCGGTTCGGACAGCCCAGACAGCGCGAGAAACGCTCTGAAGTTCGCGTTGGAAAAAACTACCCTTCCCCAGGAGAAAATACATTACTGTATCGGCACCGGTTATGGGAGAGTCAACGTGCCGATGGCCGACAGGAGTGTCACGGAGATCGCGTGCCATGCCAGAGGCGCAAATTTCATATATGGCCCCCAAGTGAGAACTGTTCTCGACGTAGGCGGGCAAGACATCAAAGCTATTCGCTGCGACGACAAGGGGAAGGTCACTAACTTCCTTATGAATGACAAGTGTGCGGCTGGTACTGGTCGAGGGATGGAAGTCTTTTCAGATCTTCTCTCAGTTCCCATTGGCGATGTCGGCGACCGTTCGTTCCAAATAGAAAAGGAGCCCATCGCAGTCTCCAGCACATGCGTCGTCTACGCCAAGTCCGAGGCTACAGGCCTCTTGCGCAAGGGGCTTGACACAAATGAAGTCCTAGCGGCGTACTGTTCAGCAATGGCAGACAGGATCTATTCCCTTCTCGAACGTGTCGGAGTCGAACCTGAGTTCGCTATTACGGGCGGAATGGCAAAGAACAGAGGTGTTATCGACAGACTGAAGAAGAAAATGGGGATTGAACCCATGAAGACCAAATGGGACACGCAATTGGCAGGCGCAGTCGGAGCGGCACTCTTCGGCTATGCCCTGACCAAGAAGGGAAAAGGGAGCGGCAACTAATCGTGTACCGCCACTGGTCCCACCATAGACTGCCCAGTGGCGCAGAGACCACCTGAAAAAGGGATCCACTGTGCCTCTGCTTTTCTGTGACTCACAAACGACAGGACAATATCATGCTGGCTAACCACGGCTATAGTGACGGGTCGGGCAATTATTTCATCACCATTGATACGGACAAATGTAATGCCTGCGGTGACTGCGTGACGGCCTGCCCGGTCCAGATCTTTCTGGTCGTAGATGAGGACCCGAACGATCCTATGAACGATGAGCCGTTGGCAATCGTGGCTCAGGAAAAGAAAAAGAAAATCAAGTACGAATGCGGCCCTTGCAAGCCGCCCACGGACAGGCCGCGGCTGCCATGTATGGCTGCCTGTAAACCAGGAGCTATCTCCCATTCCTGGTAAGAATGGTCACGATGAGTACGCGGACAAGCTCGTGTCGATAAGTTCTTAGGAAGTGATACAGATCCTCGCCTGCCAAGGGAAAGGACTGTAATACGGAATTCCTTTCAAAAACTACCTATATTACTGATAGAGTCTCATAATAAAACCTCAGTACCTACGGGAGTTTATGCCAGTCGTCATTCATGTTACGACCGCTGTGAGGCACAGTGGGGATGACCTGAGTCGGATCTCCCTGTGCCCGATAAACCAGGTCATTAGTCGTTCGATAGCATTGGAAATCCGTCCAGGAGATAAACACAATGATTACCATAAGGATAAACGACAACCCATTTGAGGCCAAGCCTACCGACAACATTCTGGGCGTTGCACGGCGGGAGGAAATTTACATTCCCACCCTTTGCTATCACCCAGATCTTCCGCCTAGAAAGGGCGGAGAGCCTGTAGCAGAAGTTTATCAGGGTCAAGTCAGATTTGAAAATCATCGTGATAAGACGCCTGCGGGCGGACTGGAGTCTGGATGTGGGCTTTGTGTCGTGGAAAGACTTGATTCCGGAGAATTGATACCGGCTTGTCTTACTGAAGTCTACCATGGGATGTCGGTGGCCACAGATTCTCCTCGAGTTAAAGAGCGTAGGCAGCACAAACTGGCAGAAATTTTGGCCGATCACCCCCACGCCTGTCTGACCTGCGCACAGCGTCAGGGGTGCCCTCGGACTCAGTGCTCTTCCAACGTGCCTGAGAATGAGCGGTGCTGCCCCCAATTGGGAAACTGCGAACTTCAAAAAGTGGCCGAATATGTTGGGATAAATCCGACTACGGCCAAGTGGATACCCACCTCTCTTCCAATTCTTGATGAAGATCCGCTGTTAACCCGCAATTATAATCTTTGCATCTCATGCACTCGGTGTGTGAGAGCTTGTAGGGACCTGAGAGGTATAGAAGCCATCGGATTTGTGTATGATCAGGACGGAAAAGTGACAATAGGCTCGGTCGGTCCCACTTTGACAGACTCGGGCTGCAAGTTCTGTGCGGCTTGTGTAGAAGTCTGCCCTACCGGTGCTATAATGGACAAAGGGATACGGCCACAGGACAAAGAAAAAGAATTGCTTCCCTGCGTTGACGCGTGTCCGGCAGGAATAAATATCCCCTGGTATGTGAGACTGGTGGCTGACGGCAAAGCCGACGAAGCCCATTCAGTAATACGCGAACGAGTTCCTTTACCCGGTATTCTAGGAAGGGTTTGTGTCCGTCCCTGCGAGGCGGTCTGCCGCCGAGGCCTGGTGAATGAGCCCATCTCAATATGCGCCCTGAAACGGTTCGCGGCCGACAATCAGACTGATTCATGGAAGTCTCGTCTGGTCGTTGCCCCACCCACCGGGAGAAAAGCGGCCGTTCTAGGGGCTGGACCCGGTGGCCTGACAGCCGCATTTTACCTGAAGATGATGGGACACGATGTCACGGTATTTGATGCCCGGCCCAAACCGGGTGGCATGATGAGATACGGCATTCCCCGCTACCGACTCCCTGACAGTGTACTGGATAAAGAGATAGCAGAGATATTTTCTCTTGGGGTGGGATTTCAACCCAATAAGTCTATCGGCAGAGATATTTCTCTTTCCTCTCTCAGGCAAACTCACGACGCGGTGTTTATAGCAACCGGTGCGCCTCAAAGCAGGAAGATTCCCGTTGATGGAGTGGATCTCACGCAGGTTTATTGGGGGGTGGACTTCCTCAGGGAAGTCAACCAGGGAGCAGAGATAAAAATGGCCGGTAAGGTGGTCGTAATCGGCGGTGGGGCGGTTGCCATTGACGTTGCTCTAACCGCTCGCCGGCTTGGGGCTGACGAGGTCCATCTGGTTTGCCTGGAAGACCGCGGGGAAATGTCTGCGCACACGTGGGAAATCAAAGACGCTGAAGAAGAAGGCGTCGTAATACAAAACTGTTGGGGACCTATGGAAGTGGTCGAACAGCAAGGCGGCGTCAAAGGGATTTGTTTCAAGAAATGCGTCAGCGTATTTGATTCTCAGGGTCGTTTCAATCCCTCCTACGACGACGAGTGTACAATGGGCATTGAAGCGGACGCTGTAATTCTTGCAATAGGCCAAGCAGCGGATCTCGATTTTGCATCGGATGCGGGAGTCGGCATCGAAAACAGACTCATAAAGGCTGACGAGAAAACCCTTGAAACCAACGTTGACGGTATCTTTGCCGGTGGGGACGCCGTGGTATTCCCCGGAGCCATCATACATGCCGTGGCCGCGGGCAGGAAAGCCGCGACACACATTGACCGGTATCTCGGGGGCAGCGGAGA
>JAPLJK010000096.1:0-2380 GCA_026388625.1 Deltaproteobacteria bacterium
GAGACAAATATGAAAAAAACACGAAACAAAATACGTTCAGACCCTCCAGACACCTAGGCAAAATGACCGAGTGCGGAACAACCCGAGGCATACTCGGGAAAATAGCCACACCGACACGCCTGCGGGCGCGGAAAGGAAGTCACATAACCAAAATCTTCATAATCCATTCCAGATGTCATCCTTATAGGCGTTTTTCCAGTTGTTCCATTCACTGAAAAATGCCGGACCGGCAAGTTAGATTTATTTATACCCGCAATATGTAACTTAGTTAAGCCTATAACTTTATAATTAATATTGGTTTACTATTTATTTATTGAATATCATGCCTATTTTTGATATACACTTGGTGCGTCGTGCTGTTGGCATGTCTATCCTTGAGATGGCCCGACTCAATATTGCCGAAACTGAGGTAGTGCCCGTGTACTGCCTTTCTTGAAGTCAAGCAATTAATCCTGTGGGAATCGCTCCATGCCCAGGGTCGCTGGACGGTAAGACTCGACTTTGCCCGGGAGGAATTTGTCATGCCGGTAATTCGAGATCTGTTGAATGAGATGGTTGCTCGCGGAGCTTCCGACTTGCACATCACTACTGGAAGTCCCCCAATAATAAGGGTGAGAAGTGAACTGCTGCCGCTCGATGGCAATCCTCTCTCGCCGCAGGAAACTCGGGAGATGTGTTACAGCGTTTTGAGTGAAGCACAAAAACACAAGCTTGAGGAAAGTTTCGAATTGGATTTGTCCTTCGGCGTTCGTGGGTTAGGTCGGTTTCGCGCAAATATTTATATGCAAAGGGGGACGTTGGCTGGGGCGTTTCGCCTCATACCTCACGAGATTCCTTCTCTCGAGAAACTTGGGCTTCCGCGGGTGGTGGATGAACTCTGCACGAGGTCGAAGGGCCTGATTCTGGTGACCGGACCCACAGGGTCCGGGAAGTCCACGACGCTGGCTGCTATGATCGACAGGATCAATACCATACGGCATGAACACGTTGTAACGATTGAAGACCCTATAGAATTCCTTCATCGCCACAAATCATGTCTAGTGAATCAGAGAGAGGTACATCAGGACACCAAGAGTTTTCATGCAGCTTTACGATCGGTGCTCAGGCAAGATCCTGATGTGGTTCTTATTGGAGAAATGCGTGACCTTGAAACCATGGAGGCGGCTCTGACCGTGGCTGAGACTGGGCATCTTACTTTGGCTACCTTGCATACAAATTCCTGTGTGGAGACGATCGGCAGGATCATAGATGCCTTCCCTGCGCACCAGCAGTCACAAGTCCGTGTCCAGTTGAGTTTCGTTCTTCAGGCAGTGCTGTGTCAGACGCTGATCCCGACGTTGGACGGCCAGACTAGAACTATGGCTCTTGAGATAATGATTCCCAATGCGGCAATACGCAATCTGATAAGAGACGACAAAACACACCAGCTTTACTCTCAGATGCAAACGGGCCAAAAAGAGTCCGGAATGAGGACTCTGAATCAATCCCTCTTGGCATTATGCAAGAAGGGCCTGATTTCGTGGGAAGCCGCCCTAACACGGTCCTTTCCTGTCGAAGAATTCAGGCAGATGATGGCCGGCTCTACCGGACGATAGTGAGGTCGGTCTGAACTTGTCGCGCCCAAAAAAAATGTTGCCGATCTGCCATTCAACGACAATGCTCAACTTCTGCGGTGGAGGATGGTGGTAACAAGTTAAGAAAACCAATATAATCAGACATCACGATAAATCGCGTTTTTTCTCAAGATAAAAAGTTCTCGCGGCATGGGCCTGTGGAAATGACAGTTTTGCCGAGTTTTGCAAGAAGTTATTATGACTTCTTGCTTTGGCGTTCTTCCCACGTAAGCTGAAATTATTCACTGATTGTCAGCTCACGGATGATTTTCCGGAGTTCCACGAAGCCACCCTCCGAAATGCTGGTGATTTGAAAACCTGCAAACCACGGCTCTTTTTCAGTCTGAGAAGCCCACCTACACACGGCTTCGAAGCAGAACGGAAATACATGGGCATAATGATCCGCCTGTAACAGGAATTCCCTCTTTTCTCCAACTTTCGCTGCCAGACCGGTTATCCGAAGACCTCCCTCCGACACGTCGACAACTTGACCTTCCTCTAGGAGATTATTTACATCATATATGGGTAGTGGAACTAAAAGATAGTATCTCGGATCTTTTCGTCTCTCTTCATAGGCTATTCCTCCCGGGACGGACGAAAGAAGGGCTTGCACTTCGCTTTTCTGTACAACCTTGATGTCAACGAGTTTTCTTAAAAGATTGTGCAACGAGTTTACCGAGACATTGTATTTATCAATCAATTGCTGGTTAGTCATCCCGGAACGAATGTCGGAGACTATTTCTTTGGCTTTAACCGAACGTCTAGGG
>JAPLJK010000050.1:0-29013 GCA_026388625.1 Deltaproteobacteria bacterium
TATTCTTCACCAGGAAAAGGACTTTACAACCTTACGGCCTCCATCGTCCACGCGGCGTCGCTCCGTCAGGGTTTCCCCCATTGCGGAAGATTCTTAGCTGCTGCCTCCCGTAGGAGTCTGGACCGTGTCTCAGTTCCAGTGTGGCCGTACACCCTCTCAGGCCGGCTATCCATCGTCGGCTTGGTGGGCTCTTACCCCGCCAACTACCTAATGGACCGCAGGCTCATCCCCAGACGGTGCAATTGCACCTTTCACCTCATGGCTCTACCCACAAGGCCTCATGCGGTATTATCCCGTGTTTCCACGGACTATCCCCCATCCAAGGGTAGATCACCTACGTGTTACTCACCCGTTCGCCACTCTCGCCTAAGTATTGCTACCCAAGCTGCCGTTCGACTTGCATGCTTAATACGCGCCGCCAGCGTTCGTTCTGAGCCAGGATCAAACTCTCCAGTTATACTGTTCAATCCTATAAACGTTGACCCGAACGTTCTGCTATTCAGTTTTCAAAGATCAACGGGGAAATGCCGAAGCCACAACCCCTTCATAACACTCTACCAAGTTAGTCTGTCAACTGTCAAGAAGAAAAGTTCTCACCTTTCTTAAATACCCCACCTTCAGCGGAAGCACATTTGATAACCCGTTGACAAAGATCTGTCAATAAAAAAATATGGTCCACCCCGAAAAACTCCCGGCAACCATCGGACAGTATCAAGAAATCCACTCCCATGCCTTGCCGGATCTTCCAGTCACCGCACATCATACCGTGTCGACACTGCCGGGATCAGGCATTTCATCAAATCTGTTTGCCACACGGCAAATCGGTATAAGAAATGTCCCGTTCGGAATCGCTATGCCATTTCCGCTTCATACGCGCTGAGTCGCATCATGCAGTTTTCTTTACCGGTTCAGGCCACAACACCTGCAGCGCGTGAGACGGACAAGCCTGTTCACAAAGGCCGCACCCTACACATGCCTTGGTATCGTACAAACCCGCTATGTATTCGCCGTCCATTTCGAGCATGGCCAGAGCCTGGAACGGACACACTGCTACACAAACTTCGCACCCCACGCAATCTTCTTTCCAGACATAGGGTTTAGGCCAATCGGATTTCTTGATTCGGGGAGGCTTGTTACCTTGGGGGTCACGGATCGCGCCGTACGGGCAGCCTCTCGCGCAGACACCGCATTCAATGCAACGCCTTGCATCGATACTGTGGGCTTGCTTCTTCTCTCCATTTGAGGCACGGGTAGGGCAAGCTCTCGCACATGTCCGGCACCCTTTGCACTCTTCGGCGACGATTACATAAGCCATCAGCATTGCTCCCTTCATTTTGTTGTAGAATCTAACGATATAATAGTGTTTGAGAAGTTCCCTTCGGTGAGCACCACTAAGATTACTTCCACTATTGGCTGCCTGTCAAGAGAACGAAAAGGCGGACTGAAGTCCGCCGTTCTTTTGTATTCAACTCAAACGGTCCGGTTACGATTCAAATCCGAAACCCGGGATTCCATTCATGCAAGAAATTCGGCATGGCGGTTATCGATTGCGACAGAAACAAGTCCTCATCGCGCTGGTCGCCTCAAGAATTCACGGCTTCCACACTTTTTACCGAGGGTACTTTTTCCTTTAATATTTTCTCGATTCCCATCTTAAGAGTCATCTGACTCATGGGGCAACCCCCACAGGCTCCTTTGAGTCTTAACTTCACAACCCCGTCAGCCGTTACATCAACAATTTCAGCATCCCCTCCGTCAGCTTGGAGTTGCGGACGGACTATGTCCAGGGCTGCCTGGATTTCTTCTCTCATGATTTTGCTCCTTTCAAATAATTAGGCCTGCACATCATTTTCAAAACTATTACATCCTATCATAAGGGTGCCGACAGGACAAAACACATTTGGTTACGGAAATCAGTCCGAGTATTAGGGCATTCTCTTTGCTCCGACAAATCAACATTAATGTCTTGGAACATTTTCAAAAATCGAATCCATACGTTGAACTTATGGCGCTCCAGCTAGGTGCCCGGATTCCTGGTCCCTCCCGTCAACCTGAACCTATCCAGCATCTTGAGCAGATCATCTCCAGAAACGAGGATTTTTCCGATTACATCAGGGCCGGTATCCAGAGCGCGTCTGGCAGCCTGAAGTATGACTCGTCGACAAACCTCTTCTATGTCTCCTCCCGCGAGTCCCTCGGATTCTTGCGCAACAGAGGTAAAATCTCCCGTAAATACCACTCCGTCTTTTCTTAGGTACATGTCGAACAGTAGGATCCTATCCGACAAAACAGGGGGTCTAAGGTTTAGTTCGTACCCGAATCGGGCTGTGGCCTTGAGGGTCGTTGGAACATCCGCCGATCGATTGGCGGTCGCGACTACGACAATCGGCTTTTCACCGCTGCCGGCATTCATTTCCATCGCAAGCTGATTTACGACTCTTTCCATGACTGTGGAATCGGACCATCCCGATGATGCCATAGAGTCAATTCCATCTAGAATCAATATGGTTGGGGCCATTTGTCGGGCCTGTCGAAACACATCCCTCACGTTTCGTTCGCTTTCCCCCATATATTTGGACAGCAACTCAGGACCGCGTATCTCGATGACATTGAAGCCGCTCTCCTTTGCCAGCGACTTGGCCATAAGTGTCTTTCCTACACCTGACGGGCCGGTCAACAGAAGCCCTGCCGGACGGTTCACTCCCAGACCTGACAAAAATGAATCATTTTGTAGAGGCCACAGGATCATCTCCTTCAGGAAATCGATTTCCGAGGAATAGCCGGCTAGACGTTCCCAGCCGCAACCTGTGAGATCAACTTCAAAGCTCCTGCCGGATGAGGGCCGCATCTCCTTCAAAGCCTCTTCAAAATCCTGACTTTCAACACGTACGGCATCGAGGAAGTCTTGGGATAGTTTCTGTTCGGTGTCCTCCAAGCCGGGCAGAATTCTCTGCAGAGCTTTGTAAGAGGCCTCCCGGCACAACGCCTTCAGGTCCGCTCCCACAAACCCATGGGTTTTCTCGGCCAGTTCGTCCAGGTTAGTTTTCTCAAGAGGCATGTCACGCGTATGGATTTCAAGAATTTCTTTGCGACCTGCCTTGTCTGGGACTCCAATGAAGATTTCCCTGTCGAAGCGTCCAGGCCTTCTAAGGGCCGAATCAAGCACGTTTGGAAGATTCGTTGCGGCAAGAACAATGATCGAACCTCTATCTTCCAAGCCATCCATCAGGGCGAGAAGCTGCGCGGTGACCCTGCGTTCTACGTCTCCTTCAGTGGTATTTCTATGCGGTGCAAGAGCATCTATTTCATCTATGAAAATGATTGCGGGCGCGCTTTTATCGGCCTCTTCGAATGCGGCACGAAGTTTGGCTTCGCTTTCTCCGTAATACTTATCCATTATTTCGGTACCGATGATACTCTTGAAGTAGCAGCCCGTATCGTTTGCGACTGCCCTTGCTATCAGAGTCTTACCCGTGCCGGAAGGGCCATGAAGCAGGACCCCTCGAGGGGGATCGATTCCCAAATGTTGAAAAATTTCCGGATGTCTGAGAGGCAGTTGGACTACTTCACGAACCTTGCGAACAGCTTCGGCCAGTCCGCCCACGTCCTTGAATGTGGTATCGCTGACGGAAATGTAGTCCTGACCCTCCTGATCAACCAGTTTTAGTCGTGTAGACACCGACAATCGTGAAACTTCATCAGGCTCCGTCCTGACCAGCCTGAACCTGATTTCCTCGCCTCGGTCAGTGCATAATCTCAGATATTCCTGACCATTGATAACCGCCCCCCTGATTTTTTCGATCATTCCCCTGACTTTAATTCGTGACAGGGTAGTATGAGGGGGGACTTCAAGGACAATGCTTTCAGTCTCGCAACAAATCGCCTTTCTCAATTTCACCTGGCCAAAAAGTGGCAAACCCACTGCCTCCATCGTGTCCTTATCCAGGGAAATCATGCGGGTGTCGATCCATGAATTTGGATGTGAACGTGCCTGAACAAAACATTTCTGGTCGCACAGTATCTCTACGGGGTCTCCTTCCACCAGTTTGAGATTTTCCATGAAAGGCTTGGAAATGAAAACAGTCCTCACTCCTGGATCTGTCTCCATCACCTTCGTTATTACGAACGTGAACGTCGGATGCTCGTGTCCTGCGCAATCGCAATTCTCGGGAGAGTGCCATTCTCCTGGGAGATGGTCCTTACAGTGACAGTCCATTTAGGCCCCCTTTAGTCAAATTGTCTTAAACGCTTCCGTCTTGAGCCAGGTTTTCAATTCTTCAGTAATTCCACATGCGGCATTATTACAGGCGAAAAAGACAACAGAATCATCGATCAAGTTCTGGGGCGCTTCTACGTCGGTTAATATCTCGTAATCACTATGACTTTGTCTGACAAGAACCAGTTTTGCCGGTTTGGACACCGCATTTATCTTGAAATATGCGCTTTCCTCGTTACAGGACTTGGCATGATTAAGGCCGCGTGACCAGTTTGAGCCCCATTCCAAGTATCTTGTCACCGCGTCAAAAGGGTGCAAATCCCAGTCAATGATCCTGGCCACTTTTTCGTCCCTCATTATGTCTCTTATGTTCTTCACCACTATGCTCCTTCTCAATTGGTTCAGTGACACACGTTTAAGCCTCCGTTTTGTACTTACTTGGATGCGCGATATTCACAAAGGTTGCAGAGTCTTTTTTTTTGAAATGCCAAAATAGTTCAAAACTGATTCACGGTGTCCGATTTCCACCTCAAGGACCGAACCTTGGCTGGTAGCCGGTATGTGTGGAGAGCCAAGCCTTGCCTTTGGTTGCGAGAGAGCCATGCCGCGTGCCCTGGCTGGACTATCTACAAACGATATTAGTGATTTCACATATTTTGGGACTAAACCAGATGCATAGACTTTGTTATTTGTCTGAATCGTGCTATAATTAAGCTGTTACCTTTGGTTATCTGAATTGATCTATGGAGGTTGAATTATGAAAATTGCTGCAACCCTTCTTGCAGTACTCCTCATCAGTTCCTTTGTGGGAGCTTCAACGGCTGTGGCCGTGGGTTACGAGCGTTACGATGTTCCAGCTTCCGCACAACCCGAACCCAAGGCCGGCGGTCAATCTGCTCCCAGTCTTTACAAGGCGATCCAGAACGCCACTTTTGTGGAAAAATATCCTGCAATAATAGACGAAGTAGCCATGTTCGTCAGGGATGTCTTGAGCCAGTTCGGTTTAGACAAGAAGACTCCGTGAAGGACAGGTATTGCTAAGATTGGATTTGCAGTCCATGCCGGTGGCATGTCGGACAGCATCATTTTTAAGAATGTGGTTAGTCCATTGAAATCAACTTTTTTGTTGGAATGGAGCAATCAGCAGCTTCTTCCGTTAAATTTCGGGCCGTCGCCATTAAACCTAGAATCACGGTCCGGTGAGAGGGTAGGCAAATGAAACGCGTGCAGGCGGTTTTCCTCCTATCGCTTTTGTTAGTAGGGGTGTCCTTGCAGGGATATGCGGCGAGCAGGGAAGAACTGAACCCTTATCAGGCCGGCATTTCAGCGCTTACTGCGGGGGACGCCCAAAAGGCGGTAGACCTTTTGACCCAAGCCATTGCAGATAATCCTCATGACCATCGCTCTTACAATGACAGGGGGGTCGCTTACAAGAGATGCGGAAACCTGGAATCTGCTTTGTCCGATTACAGTAAGGCAATTGAACTAAAGCCGGGCTATACTCAGGCACTCAATAACAGGGGTTTGGTTTATGTGGAGCAGGGTTTATATGATAAGGCGATTCTTGATTTTTCAGAAGCCTTGAAGCACGGCGGTTTACAATCAAAAATTTATACGAATATAGGGCTGACCCGCGCCAAGCAGGGTGATCACCTTGCAGCCATAAAGGATTTTGACAAGGCGTTTTCCTATCGGCCACTTGATTATCGCTCTTTCGTTTTCATGGCTGAATCCCTTGAGAAAACCGGAGAGAAAGAAAGAGCCTTGAAGACTTACCAGCTTGCTCGTGGGCTCGTCAACGAGAATCAGACGAAAGAGATCATCGAAACAAAAATTGCCGCTTTGGAAAAAGACACGGCAAGTTCGAAAACATCTCCCGCTACAATCTCGTCAGGTCTCGGAGATAATATGAGGCCTGGTTTCGAAGAGGGGTCGCGACTTGGTCAGCAACATGAAAAGAGACCAGGTCAAATCAGAGAGATAGCTCGTGCCAAGCCCTTTCCCGAAATGACGATCGCCCCCAGAAAAACTGCTCCTGAATCGGAGAAAGCTGCCATGGCCACAGTGGAAGCGCTCGACAGGGTCAGTCGGACAAAAGCCACGGAAAAGCTCGCACCTGCTTCAGCGGAAATTTATCGACAGGGGCTTCAATTTTTGGATAAATCTGAAAAAGCCAAAGCCCTGGTGAGATTTGAAGACACACGGCTATTGGAGCGAAGAAACAAGAATGTATTCGCAGTAGCGTGGAGCGATATGGAAATCGGTCGTATCCACTCAAAGATGGGAGATCATGTTAGAGCTGAGGCCTATTTTGGGGAAGCTCTAAGGCTCTTTGAAAGTCTAAAAGCGGGCGACCAGGCGATTCTTGCATTCATTGAACTGGCGGTTCTCCACCAGCAGGCAGGAAGGAAGGAAAAAGCGTCTTTGTTGTTTTCTAAGGCAAGAGAGAGGGCTGTCTTAGAGGGCCATCAACTGCTTGGCGTAGCAATAGGGGATATGGCCGAGGGAAGGTCGGTCCCCGAAAAGACCAAGCTGCCCGTTGATCGTCGGACTCAGAGTGACGCGACTTCGACAAACCAAAACGCTCAACCGTCAGCCGGCGAAACAACATCCAAACCCGGAAAGCAGCATACTGCTGTTAAAGGCCGGCAAGATGCGGCTTTCCCATCGCGACGGGAAACTCAGCCCCCCTCCTTGGACGAAAATCAAATTGAACCTCGACCCGAAATAGCAAACAAATCAAAGCCTCAATCGGTTGACAAAATCGAATCCGTGAGAGTGACCCGTAATGAGCCGGTAAAGATCTTAAGAGACTCGCCAAGCGATGTCTCGTTGCCGCCCGCCCGCAATTCCGTATCCAATTCTGGAGCGGTGTTACAATCTCCCCGGCAAAGAGTATTCACCGGGGCCGGAGAATTTTCTAAATTGGGGAGGCTCGTCGACGCTAATGCTCAGCCTGGCGATAGCAACGCCGGCAAGGTAAGAATTGCCGGGGTGGAGCCTTCTCCTGCGGGGAAGCATAGTTCGCTCGAGAAGCTTGCCGGGCGCGGTAGTCAGAGTAGTCCCGGAATCCTTGAAACCGGAGACAAGGACTCTTACGAAAAAGTCCTGCGACGAGATCTCGCGGAACTCAAGGAATTGAGAAAAAAAAATGATGAACAGCAGATGATAGTTGTTTTGGAACGGCTGTCGGAGCGATTCGTCCAGCGCCGTAATTTTGATAAGGCCCTGCACAGTGTTTCTGCGGCTCTGGCCCTGAGGGAAAAGCATTTGCTGTATAAACAGATTGAACGGCCCCTGCAAATGAGAGGCTCTGTTAGAGAAATTCTTGGACATTCCGCCGAAGCTTTGGAAGACTACACTCGAGCCATGGCTGTCTCCGAATCCGGCGATCGAAGGCTGGTAAGCAATCTGGAACAGCGATCAAGAAAAATAGCTGTTGCTCTTGGTCTCGATGCTCGGGCGATCCTCGATGCTTTCAAATTGCTCTGGAAAGCACGCGCTGAAGGAGATACTCTAGGTGAAACTCAGGCACTATTCGGCATTGGAAGGACTTTTGACAAGGCTGAACGTAATTCGGATGCGCTGTCCTATTACGAACGGTCTTCAGCATCCATGCTGGTAAACAGAGCCCGCGTTTTCGAGAAAATGGGCAAAGAGCAGTTAGCGCATGACCATTACGCGCAAGCTCTTGAAATCTTAAGAAATCTTGATTATTCCGGTTACATAAATATTATGAGAAAAGCCAAGATAGCCGGAAACCTTTCGCAGAATTAAAGTTACCCCTCCTTCTTACGCCGAAGGGTCGCTGCTTTATGTTACGGAAAATTTTCACGAGCAACGAGTTTGCAGTACTCGTCCTGTTGATAGCAGCCATGTCCTTGGTGATGCTTTACCTGAGCGGCCGAACTATTGAAACAGCAATTGGAACTGTTCTCTTGGCGCTAGCAGCGCTCCTGATCTTTCGCGGCGACAAGAAAAAGGACTCCGATACACAGTAGAATCCATGCTCCGCGCAGGCTATACTAGTTGCCGAAATTCTTGACCGAATCAGGATTGATGTGCGGCTGTAAAACATACCCTATTAAACTGGAAGCCACATCTTTTCCTGTCATTCCCCCACCCTTCTTGGTCATTCCAGCGAAAGCCGGAATCCAGGGGAATGGTAGCCAACATCTAACGTGCTCAAACGGACAAGGATTTTTGCAATCACTCTAAGGGCTGGTAACTTGGTAGGTGTAAGAGAATTTCAGTCCGTTACACCCATCGTAGCACACACGATGGCCGTAACTCTTGCAGGTGAGGTCCGCTTCGAAACCTATGTCGGGGGAGCGGTCCACGGGTATATCGAAAGCGAAATTACCCACGCTGTCATCATTCAGACAGCGACAGGTTATGTGACATTTGGTCCAGACCTGTTCTGCGAATACTGGGAAAAATGACCCGGAACTCAGCAGCAGCGCACCTGAAACAATAATCATCCTGGCTACTATTCCCATGTTTTGCCCCATCTTGATTCCTTGCTTAGGACTGTATCACATGATCTTACGGCTGTGCAACGGTTTTGAGTGACAACGGCAAAAGCTAATTGATTCGACCCCGGCAGAATGCTAATATGATATGCACCAATTTGCCTTCACACAAGGAAAATAGGCTGGAAATGTATGCCTTGGTCGTGGTTTCTCCGGACTAGTTAACCGGCAGGGGCCGATTTTGTGGAAAGACAAGGGGTCCGGGTCTTGGCGTGGTAGAATGTAACAGACTTTTCCCCAAGAACGTTTCTTTCCGATAGAACGATCAAACGTGCCTACGATCGGTCGTTAACGGGAGACCAAAACATTTCAGCCTAATTTAATCAGTTGAACGCAGCCTGGTACAAGTTCAGATTATAACACACGGGAGTCAGAATGAATCTCAGTGAGATAGTGGATCGCTTTGCGGCGGATATGCCCGGCCATACCGCCCTTGTTTATGAAAACAACTCTGTTTCATACGCAGACCTGTTAAGTTCGATAAATAGGCTTTCTAACGGCCTGGTAAGATCAGGAGTTCAGAAGGGTGACCGAGTGGTAACCCTGATGGGGAACCGGCCGGAATTTGTCGCATCCTATTTTGCGATCATGAGGATCGGCGCCATTGCAGTGACTCTCAATCCGGTATCCACGGCCTATGAGTTGAGTCATTATTTGGCCGATTGTATGCCTACGGCAGTGATGTGTAAAGGAGATCAAGTACCCAAGATTCAGAGCATCCGCGAACGATCCGATTATCTGAAGGCCGTTATCAGCACGGAACCGGCTGAGGGCGTGACTACGTTCCAAGCAGTAGAAGACGGTAACTCCGCAAAATTTACAGCGGTAGACGTTAAGGCGGATGATCCTGCAGTGATCATATTTACGGCCGGGCTCTTGGGTAAAGCACTGGGCGCCACCCTGACCCATCACAACCTTGATACCAATTCGAACCTCTTGAGAGACGTCTGCAACAGGGGTCCAGAGAGTCGCGGACTGGCTTTGATTCCTCTATTCCATGCCTTCGGCTGCTCCGTGAACTTGTTGGGGACCCTCAAGGTAGGGGGAAGCGTATTTCTCGTGGAGAAGGTCGATTTCCCCACGCTCATACCTTGGCTACAGAAGGCTCGCATTACGTATACCGGTCTCGTGCCAATGGTTTATTACGGACTTCTCTACCATCCTGCCTGCAGGGATCTAGACCTTTCCAGCCTCGAAATCGGTATAAGTGGTGGAGCGCATTTATCAATGGAGATTTATGAAAAGTTTTGCGGCAAGTACGGGATAGACGTCTACCACGGTTATGGCCTCACGGAGGCGTCACCGGTTGTATCGTGGAACAACGTCAATATCCCCAACAAGCCTGCTACAGTCGGAAAACCAATTCCTGATGTCACCATAGAAATACATGACGAGCAAGGAAAACCATTGGGCTCCGGAGTTGATGGAGAGGTTGCTGTTAAGGGTCCAAGCGTGATGCTCGGTTATTTTGGCAAACCTAACGAAACCAAGACCGTTATCCGCAATGGATGGCTTTACACAGGAGACTTGGGCAGTTTGGACGAAGATGGCTATCTGACCTTAACCGGCTTGAAAAAAGATCTTATCATCACGTCTGGATTCAACGTCTATTGCCAAGAGGTGGAGGAGATACTGATCCGGCACCCCCACGTGGCCGACGTTGCATTGGTCGGCGTAGACGACTTGATGAGAGGCCAGGTTATCCATGCTCTGGTTGTGCCGGAAAAGGGTGTCAAGCCTGAAGAGAGAGAAATTATTCGATTCTGTAAGGAATACCTGTCGAAGTATAAGTGTCCTCGTAAAGTCATTATCGTCAAGGAAATCATACGTGACACACATGGGAAAGCCTCGGGCTGGAAATGATCGTCTGCTCCAGTTGTTCAGGGTGCTCTTGAAATAGTGAGGGAGTCCATTTGAATTTCCTGATACCGGTTTTACATAGTGGCGTGCCCCCAGGTCCTAGGGAGGGCCCGGAGTATAGGAGGCGGGTCGAGTGGCTCATGCTGATCCGGATTTTTGTGACCTCCTTCCTGCTGTTACTCACTGTTGTCCTACAGTTTACGCCAGGTCTCTCTTTTGTTTACGATCCCACAGCCCCTATCTACATTATTCTCGGCAATACATTCGTTCTCAGCCTGTTGTACGCTCTGGCCGTTCCAAAGGTTTCCGACCTCAAGGCTTTCTCGTTCTTGCAAGTTCTGATTGACACAGTTTATACGACTGCGCTCGTTGCATTTACCGGGGGCGCTTCCAGCATATTCACCCTGCTTTATGTGTTCCCGATTATCGCTTCCGGCATTCTTCATTTGAAACGGGGGGCTATTGCGGTAGCCTCTGCCTCAAGCCTACTTTTCGGTCTCCTCACTACGTTACAATTCTACGGAATTGTGCCTGAGAACCCGTGGCCCTGGGTAGCTCAATGGCAGAACCACGACCCCGGTTATGTTCTGTGGGTGGTGATCGTTGATTTTGCAATTTTCTTCGTCGTGGCCATCCTCGCTGGTTCGGTCGCTCAACAGCTTTCAAGTACAAGAGTTTCTCTGGGCCTTAGAGAAATAGCCTTTGAAAAACTATCCGAACTTCACACCAACATCGTTGAGTCCATTGGCACCGGTATCGCTACCACAGACAGTGAGGACCGCATCACTTTTGTCAACTCCCCCGGCACAACAATTCTGGGGATGAAGCTGCCCAACTTGATTGATTTGCCTATCGGAGCCGTTTTCTCCGACATACAAGATGAAGATTATGAACAGTCAATTAAAAGGGTATCTCGCGTCAAGGTCAGCGAGGTCCTGGGAGAACAGAGAACAATAGAATACGCAATCACCGACCTCAAGGAACGTGACGGCCGGCGTGCAGGGCGATTGGTGGTTTTTCAGGACGTCACGGAAATCAGAAAAATGGAGGAGCAAGCTAAGCTTAGTGAGAAACAGGCTGCGTTCGTACGCATTGCAGCGGGCATGGCGCACGAGATAAGGAACCCTCTGGCAAGCCTTAGAGGAGCGGCCGAATTATTATCACAGTCAGTTTCTGACGTGGTACATCGCCAAAAGCTTCTAGGAATCGTTATGCGTGAATCGGACAGGTTGAACTCTCTTCTCAATGATTTCATTCTTACCGTGGACAGTCGGCAGAGTAATACAGTGCGAGTATCGCTTAGCGACCTCGTTCAAGAAACAGTTGGCCGGTTCACTCAGCAACTCTGCGCTCCCCGTGGGATTGGTGTGGAGTCGAAAATATCTTCGAACCTCGACGTGGTTGGACAACCTCACAGACTTAGGCAGGCTGTGTGGAACCTGCTTGCCAACGCGGCGGAAGCATCCCCGGATAGTTCAAGAGTACGAGTGGTGCTGCAACCGGATGGCGACCAAGCTGTGCTCACAGTGCAGGACTCTGGTCCAGGAATTCCCCATGAACTGAGAGACAAAATATTTGAGCCATTTTCCACTACCAAGGAATTCGGTACTGGCCTTGGACTGCCACTGATCCTTAGTACTGTGGAAGCTCACAATGGGACGATCGAAGTGCAAAGCGGGGTCGATCAAGGAGCTGTTTTCGTTATTCGCTTGCCGCTAGGGTCACGAGACGTCACCCCTAAACCAGGAGAACTGAACGATGTCTGAACGGCTCTTGGTCGTAGATGACGAACCCAGCATGAGAGAATTCCTGAAAATAATGCTATCCAACGACGGTTACGAAGTCAGGGCTGCTTCGTCTGGAGAGCAAGGCCTTGAAATGTTTATGCTTCATGAACCAGAGCTTGTCCTTACGGACGTGAAGATGCCGGGCATGAGCGGGTTGGATCTCATAAAACGCATAAGGTCGTTGAATAAGTCCGTACCTGTAATCGTCATAACGGCTTTTGCATCTGCTGAGGACGCTTTGCGCGCGGTTCGAGAAGGAGCATACGATTACCTTTCCAAGCCGTTTCAGTTGGATGATTTGCGGATAATCATCCGCAACGCGTTGGAAGTTCGGAGGCTTCGCCGTGAAAATCTTGAACTGAAACGTACAATAGAAGAACGGTACCGTTTCGAAAACATCATAGGCAAGTCGCCGCAAATGTTGGAGATCTTTAACCTCATATCGCGCGTGGCACCTTCCCAGACCGGAGTATTAATTACCGGCGAATCTGGTACGGGTAAGGAGCTTGTTGCCAAGGCTATACACCACAAATCTCCCAGAGGACAAAGGCCGTTTGTCACCGTCAACTGCGCTGCAATTCCGGAAACCCTTCTCGAATCAGAGATGTTTGGACATGTGAGAGGATCCTTTACCGGAGCCGTGGCAACCAAGCCCGGTTTGGTTGAGTTGGCCGACACGGGAACGCTTTTCCTCGACGAGGTTGGGGAGATCCCTCTCTCAGTACAGGCAAAGCTTCTCCGTTTCATACAGGAACGTGAGTTTCGGCGGGTTGGGGATAACGAGGCCAAAAAGATAGACGTGAGAATCATAGCGGCAACAAACAAGAAGCTGGAACAAGAAATGGAAGAGGGACGATTCCGTGAGGATCTCTACTACCGCCTGAATGTCATTCGTGTGCGAATTCCGCCACTCAGGGAGCGAATCGAAGATATTCCTATCCTCGTTGATCATTTCTTGAAGGGACTCTCAGTAGCGCAAGGGAAAAAAATTGACAGGGTGTCTTCTCTAGCTCTCCGTGTGTTGTGTAATTACAATTATCCTGGTAATATTAGGGAGTTGGAGAACATCATAGAAAGGTGCGTCACTCTGGAAGAGTCAGATCAGCTTACCGCAGAGAATTTGCCTCCCCAGCTCGTAGAGGCCGGTGCGACCTCGGTTCCCGTATCCACCGGGGATGTATCACCAGAGGGTATAGTTCTGGACAAGATATTGGAGGGTACGGAAAAGGAACTGATTATGCGAGCAATGGAGCTTGCCGGTAACAACCGTAGCAAGGCTGCAAGCCTACTAGGAATTTCGTTTCGTTCTTTGCGATACAGGCTGGTAAAGTTGGGGATGGATACCGAAGACAATTCGTGATCAAAGGGTCAAAACATGAGGGATTATGCGGTGATTTTGGCTGCGGACCTCCCTACGGCAGCAGAAGTTGTTTCGGTCGTCAGACGAGTGGGAAGGATCGTGGACGGAGTCAAGATTGGCCTGGCTGCCTTGCTGGAGACCGGTACGCACATCGTAAAGACGATCTGTGAGGCTGTGGATGAGAAGCCAATTCTGGTCGATCTCAAGGTAGCGGACATCGGCTTTGTCCATAAAGGAATGTGGAATGGGACCAATGCTAAAATTATCAGGCAGCTTGAAAACTCCGGAGCAACACACATCACTGTCCATGGTTTTCCAGGGCCGCTTTCGGTGGCGGAAGCTGTGAACGTGGCCCGCGATTGCGGCCTCGGCGTACTACTTTTGCCGCTCATGAGTCACCCTGGTGCGCACATGTTTTTTTCCAGGCCCATGAGCCGCTCTGACCTGGCTTCAGAGATACCTGCTGCGGGCGTTGAGATGGTTGTACCCGAAGGATTGCCTTGCACGGATGTCACAGATGGTATTCTTGTGTTGGGAGAAGCCCTGGAAGTGGAAGGCTACATAGGGCCGGCAACCAGCCCCCGAGACTTGAAGCGATATCGGGAAATCACATCACGCCCTGTCTGGTGCCCAGGTTTCGGACGTCAGGACAAGCTCAACCGGAGTTTGGAGGAGCAGTTCCGTCAATGGGCCCAAATCCTTGGTCCACGCTCGGCCGCGATTGTCGGCTCAACAATTTTCAATGCTCCAGACCCGGTCTTAGCCGCTGAACAAGTGGTACAAGTCAGGGACAGAGCAGTAGACTTGATCTAGATTTATTGGCAAGATTCCAACCAATCGTTTCCTTTACTGGAAGGCAAAGATTTTTTCCTCTCCTCCAGGCGGGGTGATATAGAGTTGAAGAGCGTTTGGACCTGTCGCCTGAAGGTAATCCAGAAACATTTCGTGGCTACCGGCCGGCAACTCGGCGCTGCCGGATTGGTCAAGAACCTTGCCGGAACCCTCCGCGTTGATAACTATTTTCTTGCCGATAATGAGACGCGCGGTATCGTCACATACGATGCGGAATTTGTAGATGCCTGCCTCCTGTTCCGAAAGCGAAAACTTGACATAGAACCTTAGTCCCAGCCACTCGGTTCTCTTCGGAACGCCGGGAAATTCCCTGGAGCCTCTATCCACCGGATAGTCTATAGCCTTGGTATAAAACATCCCTGACGGGGTAAGCTTGTTGAAATTTGGGAGCTTTCTTGTATTAGGCTCAAGAAAATACACAAAGGCCGGGATCAAGGTCATTTTGCCGCTATCCGAGGAAAAACCCGTGAGGTTCCGTGCCGGGGAAAAAATTTCTTCTTCTTTCTGAGGCTGGGTAACGTATAGCTCCAGGCGTGGAGGTCCTTGTGCATGAAAGTAATCAACGGATACGGGGTAGCTGCCTTCTTGAAGAAAAGCCCAACCCAGGGCTCCTTGCCCATCAGGTTTGGCGCCTTTCACCTCTGCGATTCCATGAGTGCCAATGGTTAGCCTGGCGCTTTGATCTGCCAGCAATCTGAATGCAAAAATACCGGCTCCACTCACGTTGAAAAAACCTTGATAGCGCAGTCCCACCATGTCCGTCCGTCCCGGAAGTCCGGGGATACCTTCACTGCCTGATATGTTCAATTCAGAAGCAATAAGTCGGCCAACCGGACTCAGGCGACTAAAGTCAGGACCCCGTGGATAATCACCCTTGGGCACAAAATACACTTGGCCCCACAGGACGTCATAAGGTTTTGAAGGCTCTTCCCATCCCTTTAATCCGCTCATGACGGAGAATACCTGTTCGGGGCCGGAAGGAGGCTGAACGAACAGTCGAAGGGTAGGCGCACCCTTGGAATTGAAACTGTCCACAATAATGGTATGTGTTCCCTCGGCGAGATGAAGAAATCCCGTTTTGGATGAAGGGTCATGAATCCCATCGTTCTCGACAAGGGTTTTGTCGTCTATGTGCAGTCGAACCCCGTCCTTGGAATAAAGCCTCCACTTGAAGATGCCCTCTCCCGTAACCATGAAAATTCCCATGAAGCGCATTCCAAGGCCATCCGGGTTTTCCGGAAGTCCCGATGGATCGTTGGCTCCCCTGGCTGGTTCCAGGTTAATGGTTTCAGAGGTTACTGTCTTTTTTGGGGTCAGAGCACTGTAATCGGGAAGCGCTTTGACGCTTTCGGGAAGCTGGTAAATATTTACCGTAAAACCCGTCCTGGCAGTTGCTGGGGACATTGCGGTCCGAGGAGGCGCAGGCGGCCTAGTGGTCGAAGGTTTTTCGGGTTTCTTTGCAGTGGCATCATCTTCGGAATAAGACCTGTCACCAACGGCTCCAGGCCTGTCACGCATTATCATGGGACCTGATGGCTGCATGCGAGGAGTTGCATCGGGTGACCTGCCTGATGGCTGTGTTTCCGAGGACTCCAACTGTTGATCAGACTCCGGAGTCGGTCTGTCTCGTCCGGCCTGGACCTCTGTGGATCTGGGAGCAGATTCCACATCGACAGATTCAATCTGATCGAGTGGGAAATTTAGCGGCACCTTTTGGCTGGGACCACCCTTTTTCTTGATTACGAGATAGTCCTCAGCAAAAACAGATAAGGCCGTCGCAAGGATAATGACGCTCGCTGCGGCCACTATAATCTTTAGGATCGAAGCCCTCATCTGCTCACCTCTTCACCGCTGGAGCGGGAGCGCAAAATCATGTTAATGGGGACCCAACCAAGGCAGTGTAAGTGAATGCGCCGCGTTATTCTATCACAGCGGCTTGCCGTAAACAATCCTACCGGCAATTCAGATGCTCGGTTGTTCTCATCTGTGCTGCACCTTGCTGTTTTTCCCCTGGATGTCCAACTGAGGATCGGTTTTTGACCAGGCTCACGCCATGAAAGAGTCTCGGACCTTGGTTTCGTCGTCATCGACCCTATACCTCCAAGAACGTGCATACGGCAACACATATCATCTGCAAGATACGGATGTAAGGCCAGGATCTGAATCATGTTCCTCGATTACGTACTGTGCATCTACTTCTGTCCCCAAATGCCCGTCAATCCCTTCAACAGAGTCTTCATCAGGTTTCCACGCTGAAGGGTATCTTTCCACGAAGTCCACCTGGAAAGGCAAAAACTTGAGCCTTCCGACATCTTTGGCCAGACGACCGGACGTCTCAAGGGCGACCAACTCCCTGACACCTTCGGGCGTTATGGATTCCGAGATCGCCTCGGCAGAGAAGTATCGCACATTGAAGGCACACTGGCTAAGAGGATTGAAAAGACGCTCGGGGGAAACAATTCCTTTTAGGTTAGGGACCAGTTTCCTCTCGAAATCCCCCTTGGCCTCTACGTACAAAATACTCGATCTAAACCTGTAGATAGCCATCAGTGCCCGGGCCTGGTCCAGGAAGCTCTTTCCCAGGAGAATTAGTGCGACGTTTAATAAGATGTCCAGAATAAGATTCAAAAGGTATAGTCTGAAGAAATCTTCAAAACCCACTGAAAAACTCGGGTACTGCATCAAAATAATTTGAAGAAACCCGACCAAAACCATTATCGACCCAAGAAGTAGACTGAAAAGAGCAGCCGGTCGGCACGTTGTTCTCACGTACTCGGGAAAGCTCTCAATAAGTGTGCCGATAAGTGTTTCTCCATCTTTGCCGACGGTGGGCTTTGTCCTCGAAATCCTGTTCGGGAAACCCCTGTTGGCGAAAACCTTTGCCCCTTCCTCAAGTATGGCGAAGAAAACAGACGGATGTCCCTTGCCCTCGACGATCATGGAGTCCATTTCACGGCCTACCGTTGGTTTTCTCAACGGTATCAGACTCAGGGAAATCAGGAATTTCATAATACATACGGCGATTAGTAGATTGTAAAAGGGCAGTGGTGAGGGTAGCACGTAGCCGACCCCTAGACCGAGACCGGAAAGGTAAGGAGGTAACAACTCAATAAATTTAAACAAAAAATAAATCAAAATGCCGATGGCCAATGCTTTCCAGATGAAACGTACGTTCCAACGGACAATCTGACCTGGTATTTCAGAGATGTACCTGGCGTTGGACCAGAAGCGGCCTAAGATGAAAAAAATCAAGGAAGGAGCATGATTGTAAGAGGAGATCTTACCCTCCTTGAGTCCGAGTGAAACATTTTCCGGCCGATAGTAGTCTCCGCCATACCGTAGGGGCACCCGCAGACGAGACATGTGACCCAACCCTGTGAATATCCAGTTAAGGCCGACTATGGTTCCTGATAAAGCAGCCACGGTAGTAATGAAGGTGCCCAAAATAAAAGGGACATAACTGAGGATAAATTCATTGACCTGGTCGGGAAGCCTCAAAGGAAAGAACTCTTTCAACTCATAGAGACGCGTCAACGCCCCCAGGGTAACCAGAAGGCCTACTGCAGCAAGAACCATCCCGTAAAGAAGTGTGTGATTCGGCAACTTCACCGTATCTCCGCTGCGTCCTGACAGCCTGGAAAACATAGCTTACCCCGAAATACGTTCTCACACGGGCAATATCAGATATAATATTATGTGTCAAATGAAAATCTTATCGTATTTTATCAATCCTATAGTTGATATTTTGCTGCACCGGTTGGCAAAACAAAACGGGTAACGTTCATCTGGAGTTGTTGTCAGTGTGGCTGGACGTGACTTAAGAGACGCCCTTCGGCTAATCAATGTTGAATATGAATGGTGCCAGGTCAGTGCGCGAATGTTATTCCAGTACGCTATGCCACGTACCTCTTGGCTGACGTACGTGTCAGGTTCCATTAGGATTCGGCATTCCTGTGGCTTCTGCTCCAAAAGAGCATTACGCGTGACAGGTTCTATAGTAACCTGGGGTGAGATTGGTCTTGGGCCGGCAACCCAATATTGGGCCGGGCCGGGCCCGGCCATTCATTATCTTGGCGCAAGCACCATAGTCATGTTTCGGCCTTCAAACTTAGCCGGCTGCTCAATCTGTGCGGCGTCGCCCACAAGTTCCAGAAGCTTGTCCATGAGAACCCTGGCCTGTTCGGGATGTGTGATCTCCCGCCCCCGAAACATGATGGTAACTTTAACCTTGCAGTTGTCTTCGATAAAGTCTTTCAGGCTCTTGACCTTGTGAACCAAGTCGTGTGCTTCCGTCTTGGGTCTAAGTTTTACTTCTTTGACTACAACTGTCGCCTGCTTCTTCTTCCGCTCATGTTCTTTCTTGCTCTCTTCGAACCGATATTTCCCGTAATCCATGATCTTGCATACTGGTGGCTCTACATTGGGAGCCACTTCTACAAGATCCAGACCATACTCTTCGGACTTCTGAAGAGCCGCAAAAACGTCCAGAATTCCGAGTTGTTCTCCATCTGGAGAAATGACCCGTACTTTGGCGGCGCGAATCTTTTGGTTAACCCTGACCTTGGGTTCCGCAATACCGGTAGCCCTGGGTCGTCCTTTCATGAGCAAAGCCCCTTACCCATAAATCAAGCCCCCTAAAACATTTCATCAAGACGGTCAGTTAACATTGGAACGTGTCACGATCTTGTCCCGAAGGACCGAAAGAAGCCGCTCCAAAGACAATTCTTCGGTACGATCCTCTCCCCTCTTGCGAACAGAAAGCGTGTGACAGTTTGCTTCTTTGTCACCCAAAATCACCATGTACGGAATTTTCTGGTTACGGGCTTCCCGGATTTTCAGCCCTATCTTTTCGTTTCGAATATCTTCGTCAACCCTCAGCCCGTTCTCTCTAAGCATACCGGCCACTTCATGTGCATAGCTGTTCTGGCGGTCGGTAATAGTCATGATGATAACCTGAACCGGCGCCAACCACAAAGGAAAGGCGCCGCCGTAATGTTCGACCAGCACACCCAAAAACCTCTCAATTGCACCCAACACTACCCTGTGAATCATTACGGGCCGTTTTCGTCCGCCATCCGAATCAACATAATGAAGTCCGAATCTTTCCGGTAAGGTAAAGTCGCACTGAATCGTGGCGCACTGCCATAACCGTGAAAGTGCGTCCTTAAGCTTTATGTCTATCTTCGGCCCGTAAAAAGCTCCGTCGCCCTCATTCACTTCGTAGTGTGCTCCGTGATATTTCAAGGCCTTTTCAAGAGACTCTGTAGCTCGCTCCCAATCCTCGTCTGAACCAATGGATTTGTCTGGTCTCGTGCTAAGCTCAATGGTGTATTCAAAACCGAAGATCCCCATGACCTCCCGTACAAAATTAATTATTCCAAGTATTTCATCGTTAAGCTGCTTCGGCGTACATAGTATATGTGCGTCGTCCTGAGTAAACTGTCTTACCCTCATAAGTCCGTGCAACACACCGCTTTTTTCGTGTCGGTGAACTGTACCCAACTCAAAATACCTGAGAGGCAGGTCTCTGTAAGAACGTATCTTTGATTTGTATATCAACATGTGCGACAGACAATTCATCGGTTTTATGCCATAATCGACCTCGTCAACTCGAGTGAAATACATGTTGTCGCGATAATGATCGAAGTGGCCTGATTTCTCCCATAGTTCTCTCTTCAGGAGTTGAGGTCCCACGACCATTTGGTAGCCACGTTTGAGGTGCTCGGTCCTTTCAAATTCCTCGACGAGATATCTAAGCATTGCCCCCTTCGGATGCCAAATCACCAAACCCGGTCCGGCTTCTTCGGAGATCGAGAAAAGGTCTAGTTCCTTGCCGAGCTTTCGATGATCCCTTTTCTTGGCTTCCTCGATCACATAGAGATGGTTTTTGAGATCCTCTTTTGACGGAAAGGCGGTGCCATATATCCTCTGAAGCATGGCATTCCGCTCGTCACCTCTCCAATATGCCCCCGCAACTTTCATCAGCTTGAAAGCCTTTATGAAACCAGAATGCGGAATGTGAGGACCTCTACAAAGGTCTGTAAATTCACCCTGAGAATAGAGGCTCACCTCTTTGGAATCTATTCCGTCAATCAATTCAACTTTGTAACTCTCGCCTTTCTGTCGAAAGTATTGGACGGCTTCCTCTTTCATCATCAGCATGCGCCGAAATGGCAGTCGACTCTTAATGATTTCTCGCATTCGGCCTTCAATTTTCTCCAAATCCTCAGGGGTAAAAGGTCGAGACGTGTCGAAATCATAATAGAAACCATCTTCAATGGCCGGACCAATTGCAACTTTTACATTTGGGAACAACTCTTTGACTGCCTGGGCCATGACATGAGCTGCAGAGTGCCTTAGAATTTCCGTGCCCCTGGGGGATTTGATACTTACGAAATCGAGCTTTCCCGATTCCGTCAAAGGAGCCGCCAGATCCACTATCTTTCCGTTTAGATCTGCTGCCAGGATTTCATCATGACTATCTACCGGTACGTCCCTAATAATTTCAGCAGGCGTTATACCAGGGGAATAAGATTTGTTCGTCCCTGAAATCTGGATCTCTATGGAGGGCTTCATGCTGACAAGTTAGGAATAATTACTGCCGCAGTGTCGTACAAACAGTTGTCTCTGACAGAATCCATACCTCTCCTAGTCTTTACCACCGAAATCTCTTGTGGAGCAAAACTCACCCACTACTCACATGGTAGGCGCGTGGGGATTTGAACCCCAGACCCTCACCGCGTCAAGGTGATGCTCTCCCCCTGAGCTACGCGCCTATAATACCGAGTCATCACTAGCAATCGGCACAAAGATTGTCAAGGGAAAACGAAGGTATGTGGTTTCAAATTCGCCACTGCAATTTTCGGCTGCCCCTCGTTCGGAGATTGACCCAACCCGCATGTCTTGGCTTCCGCCACGAGCTTCTGAATAAGGTTCAGAGCGTACGTGCTGTCCCATCTGGCACACCCGACACTGTAGCCTACCGCACTACCCCGGCAGTCAACTATGTACGTCGTTGGAAACCCCGGCACTTCCAGGATAGCCTCGTGCGATGAATTGACCACAAATGCCGTACTCTTACCGGCCATGTTAACAACTTTCAGTTGGAAACCCTGGCCTCCATCAACCAGGATGGGAAACGACAACCGGTTGCTGACCGCGTGACTCGCAATGGCTTGAGGCGAGTCAACCAGATTCACAGCAAGAATTTCCAGACCAGAAGGGCCAAAACTGCGCTTGAGTTGTTCAAGAAAAGGTTCTTCCATCCGACAAGCCGGGCAGTTTATGGACCAAAAATGAAGAATTACAACCTTCCCACGAAAGTCTTTCAGTGATACGGTCTGACCGGAAGGGCTTTTAAGAACAAGATCCGCCACCTTGTGGGGCCTTGGATACACGAAAATATTAGCGGCCGAAGCTGGATCGGACGCGAAACAAAAAAAGGGCATTGCCACCGACAGGAAAGAGATTACAATGATTGAGATGACTAAAGATCGAATCCTGGACTTCATACATCCTCCCGGTGCATTTTTTATATATGAATATTGGAATTATAATATGTAGTCCCGATTGTCAACTCTTTTTTCATTTATCGGTTTTTAAGGCCTTGATTGATACGCATGTCATGCCGTGATATGTTGAGAAACGTTAGTCGCCGTATTATCAGAAAAGGAAAAGGGGTATTTTGACTAAACGAAAAATTGTTATCGTTACAGGACTTTCAGGGTCAGGAAAGTCCACGGTAGCTCATACCCTAGAGGACGTAGGTTTTTTCTGTGTAGACAACTTGCCCGTGGATTTGCTTCCCAAACTGCTCGAACTGACTGACTCAAGAGGGGGTGAACTAACCCACTTGGCATTGGTGATAGACACGAGGCAAAGAAGGGTGTCGCCTCGTTATTCGGAAATCCTTAACTCGTTGGAGGCCAAGAACGCGTCACTGGAGATTTTGTTCTTGGATTCCAGGGATGAAGTCCTTGTCCGGAGGTACAGTGAGACACGGCGACAACATCCTATGGCGGCTGCCGGAAACGTGTTGGACGGTATCGGCAAAGAGCGACGCGAGTTGGAGGAAATCAAGGGAAAAGCTGATTGGGTAATAGATACGTCGGACCTGACGGTCCATCAGTTGCGTGAAGAGGTCATAAAGGTTTTTGAGAGTTCTCAGACAGATGCCCCTAAGATTGTGATCAACTCCTTTGGATACGGTAAGGGACTTCCGATGGAATCCGACCTTGTGCTGGACGTACGATTTCTTCCCAACCCGTATTTCAATGAACATCTCAAGAACAAGGATGGCCGTGACTTGGAAGTGGTGGATTGGGTGCGGTCGCACATAACTACCCAAACGTTTCTGGAAAAACTTGAAGAACTGTTGGTTTTTCTTTTACCCCTTTACATAAGGGAGGGGAAGCGGTACCTTACCATTTCCATAGGATGCACTGGAGGACGCCACCGCTCAGTCGTCGTGGCAAACCACATTGCCTGGGTGTTGAGTCAACACGGCTACACGGGTGTGGAAGTTCGGCACCGGGAAATCGTTCCATGAGGGAAAAGACTGAGGCCGGCAGACTCAAAAAGTCATGGCTAATTAGCCATTTGAACGGGAATCGGCGTGAGACGACGAACGGAGGAAATCGAACCGGATCAATTGGTCGATGGCCCGTATTCGGTGGATCGAGTGCAATGATGGCTAAAGTGAAGAAAACCGTATTTTCGCGGGAAAATTGACTATGATTGGAATTCTTATATTAACTCACGGAGAATTGGGAACCCAGTTCATAGAAACTGCTCGACTCATAGGTTTGAATTCTGAAGAGTTTGTGTTGGCCCTTTCTATAGATCCCGCCGCGTCACCCGATCTGGTTAGGGAAAGCGTTGCACGGGCCATCAATGATGTTGATTCAGGCGAAGGTGTACTAATCTTGACTGATCTTTTCGGCGGCACTCCCACTAACATATCTCTTTCTTTTCTTGAGGACGGAAGAGTGGAAGTTGTGACGGGTCTGAATCTGCCCATGATAATTAAGGCGATAAACAGTAGGGCGGAGCATGACCTTGGTTCACTGGCAAAATTGGCATCTGAGGCTGGTAAGGAAAACATTTTTTTGGCCGGAGAAGTCTTGAGGCAGAGGCTTGGGAGGAGAAACGGTGGCAAAGGAACTCTCTGATGAGTGTTGCCTCTGTTCCCTCGAGGTTTTCGTATGCCCATAGTTCTTGTTCGGGTGGATGACCGGTTGGTTCATGGGCAAATTCTTGAGGGCTGGCTTCCTTCTACGCGTGCCCAGGAGTTGCTCATCGCGAATGACTCCCTCGCTAATGATTTCCTGCAAAAGATGATCATGCAGTCTGCCATTCCATACTCCGTGAATATTGTAATTGACACAGTCCAGGGAGTTGCGACGTTGCTCAGAGACACTGCAGCAAATGAGGTCAAGAGAATTGTACTTGTAGACAGTCCCAGGGACGCTCTCCGGCTGAAAAGAGCCGGCGTAGGCTTCAATAACCTGAATTTGGGGAATCTCAGAACCAATAATATGACGATTTGCTTGAGCAGATCAGTCATGGTTGGAGAAGACGGCCTCAGGGATCTGCGGACCATACTGGCAGAAGGCGTCAAAGTCGTCATTCAGAGTGTGCCTTTCGAGAAGCCGTTAGATCTGTCCGAAGTCTTACGATGCTTTCCAGAGACCTGACCAAGCATTCTTTCTCTCAAAATGGGGATTCCAGGAATTACTTGGGGGCGTCTGGTTCCAACACTCGTCCTTTAAGTGGTGTCTTATGATTACAGAGGCTCTTATCGCTGGAGCGTGTGGAGGTCTGTTGTGGCTGGATCGATTCCAGATCTTTCAAGTAATGGTCTCAAGGCCCATTGTTTCCGGTCCTCTTGTCGGTTGGATCGTTGGAGATCTGAACGCAGGCCTTGCTTCCGGGCTTCTGTTTGAGTTGCTGTGGCTTCGGCGTCCGCCGGTCGGCGGTTTTATCAGCCCTGATGTCACACTAGCTTCTATAGCGAATTCTGCCGTCTCGGCTTCGGTCAGAACCGAAACGGGGGCGGAGTTGTTGTCCATTGTCTTTTTGAGTTTTGTCACTCTCTTGCCTATAGCTTTCCTAGGAACCAAACTCGATATTCTCTTGAGAACTTTAGTGGGCAAGATCGCTCATGCCGCTGAAAAAGTACAGTTTTCAGGAGGGGAGCGCGCAGTGATCCCTTACTTTGCTGCGGCATTAGGCCTGGGATTTTTTTTGGCTTTCCTGTTTCTGGTTCCAATCATCCTGTTCGGCACGTTCTTTTTGGCCCATTTAGTTCCCCTAATACCACCTATCGTGATGAGGGCTTTAGGAACGGCCTTTTTCGTAGTTCCTCTGCTGGGAATAATCGATCTGTTGGTGGGTCTGGAACACACACGTCATACGATCTTGTTCCTTGTTGGATTCTTGGCGGCACTCGGAGGAAGTTTCATCTTGGGTTTGCTGGGCTGAAATCTTGAGGTTTTGCACTATGGGCGAGAGTCCGGGATTCCAGATAATGAGGATGCTGCCGGAACACATCGACGAAATTATGGACATTGAAAGGAGTTCTTATGGGACTCCTTGGTCTCGGAATATGTTCCTGGAAGAAATGTCCAATCGAATCGCACGCCAACTGGTGTTCACTGTGGGGGATCGTATAATTGGCTACGTCTGTTTCTGGGAGGTGTTGGATGAATCTCACGTGTTGAATATAGCCGTGCATCCTGACTTGAGGAGACAAAGCCACGGCAAGGCCATCATGGACGTGCTCGAAAGGATGAGCAGGAATGATGGTCTCAAGCGAATCGTTCTCGATGTAGGGAGGAGAAACCTCGCTGCCAGGAATCTATACAAAAAAAGCGGTTTCAATGTGATCGGTTTCAGGAAGAACTACTATACCGAGATCAAGGATGACGCTCTGATTATGCAGAAACAGTTGGACTACCCGTCAATATCAAATTCTCCTGGGAAGCGGGAAATAATGTGAAAATTCTAATTGTTACCCTAATGGTGTTCTTGCTTTCAGCTTTCTGCTTCCTTCTGTTTCCTGTCCAGAGTCACTTCAGGACTGTGCTGGCCAATGAATCTGATGTAAAATCAAGTTTTCCGGAGCGGTTACAGGAACGCAAACAGATGGTCGAGACGCAGCTAAAAGGGCTGGGCCGTACTGATATTGTCGACCAGGCAGTACTGAAGTCCATGCTGAAGGTTCCGAGGGACCTGTTCATTCCTGAGGTTAACCGACGTCTCGCGTATGCAGATGGGCCGGTCCCCATAGGTTACGGGCAAACAGTCTCTCAGCCATACATCGTGGCGCTTATGACCCAAGCCCTCCAAATAAAGCCCGACATGAAAATTCTTGAAATAGGTACCGGATCAGGGTACCAAGCAGCCATACTTGCCGAAGTAACGCCTCTTGTTTTCACCATTGAAATCATCCAGCCCCTTTACGAATCCGCAACCGGTAGGCTGAAAGATCTAGGATACTCAACGGTTAAGACTCTCCAGGCCGACGGGTACTATGGTTGGCCTGAATTCGCACCCTTTGACCGCATCATTGTTACTTGTGCGGCCCTGCATATCCCCCCTCTGCTTTTCGGGCAACTGGCCCCCGGCGGGAGAATGGTTATTCCTGTGGGCGGGAATTTTGAGACCCAGCGTCTCTTGCTGGTCACCAAGGATATGGATGGCAGACGCCGCTCAGAGACTCTGACGCTGGTGAGGTTCGTTCCACTTATCCGAAACGGTCCCGGAGACTGAGACGGAAAACACCTCATGATTCAAAACTGATGTGCCTCATTACCCTCATACACCCGAACCAGGGTCGTTGCAGAGGAAAGCTGTTTTCAGTTCATGACCGGAAATAGTGCAAGCCGGTTTCCGTTGAGCATCGCGTTAGCCGTTTTCTCCGTGTCGTTCTGCGCCCTTGCCTGGCAGTTGGGGCTCATGCGCTGTTTGTTGATAGCCAGGTACCATCATTTTTCATTTCTCATCATAAGCTGTGCTCTTCTGGGATTCGGGGTCAGCGGAACTTTTCTGTACCTGTTTAGGACTCCCGTGCAACGACACCAAGAAGAGGTCCTTTCATGGGCCTTGCTGGCCTTCGCTGTATCTATTCCTGTCTGTTTGAGATTAGGAGAGTCTGTTCCCCTCACCGTGTACTTTGCTCCAGGCGATTTTCTCCGTGCAGTCGGCTGGTGGGTCTTGTTCTGGATCGTTCATACATTTCCTTTTCTTGTGGCCGGCACAGCTATCTGTCTTTCGCTCATGATTAGTGGCGAAGTCTCCAATACCGTGTATGGAGCTAGTCTCCTGGGAAGTGCAGCAGGGGCAGCGGGAGGCATCACCTTGTTGGGGATGGTTCCACCAAACGGGCTGGCGGTACCGCTCTCTCTGTTGGCAATGCTGGGATCCCTACCTTTCGTGTTGGTTATGCTGAGATCACTTTCACGCGCGTATTGGGGAGCCTTTGCCGCCTGCGCCATCGCTCTTGGAATCTCGCTATTTACTCGGACCGACATTATTTTGCCCCTTAACATTGATCAGCACAAAATCCTATCTTACGTGCGCATTCTCGAGCAACAGGGAAGCGCAAGGAACACCTTAACCCTCAATGGCATACGAGGAAGAATAGACGTTTTCTCAAGTCCTCATTTTCATTCCCTGCTCTCTCTGAATTCCGAAATCCCTCCACCTCCTATGGACATCATATTGAAGGATGGTTTCCAGGTGGGATCCATTCCTATCATTGGCGTGCCTGAAGAAGCCGGTTTCGTTGAAGGGACTTTGTTCGCCCTCCCCTACAAACTGGTGAAACCCGACAAAGTCTTGATTCTCGGCGAGGCAGGAGGCGTGCAAATTTGGCTGGCACGCAGGAGTTCAGCGCGACTGATTGTCCTGGTCCAACCCGACCCAAATGTCGTTGAAGTCCTAACGAAGCACTCAAGCCAGTTGTTGAAGGATCCGAGAATTCGTGTCGAAATCACAGAGCCCAGGGCGTTCCTGGACCATACTGACTTGAAATTCGATATTGTCCAACTGGCAGCCTTGGAAGCTTTTTCTCCAGGATCAGTTGGTGTGGGAGGTCTGCGTGAAGATTATCTCGCCACGGTCGAAGGATTTGCCAAATGTATTGAATCACTTTCGCTTTCGGGCGTGGCGTGCGTGGTCAGAGGGATTCAGGACCCTCCAAGGGACAACATCAAGGTCCCTGCAACCTGGATCGAAGCCCTTGAATGGATAGGTTTACCAGACCCCGGCGAACGAATAGCCATGGCCAGAGACGAGCTTGCCTGCGCAACTGTTGCGTCCAGGGCGCCGTTGTCACCGAAGGTTATTGACAACTTCCGACAGACCTGTGCTGCAATGTCCTGGGATGCGGAATGGTTTCCCGGCGTTCGGCCTGAAGACACCAACCGGTTTCACGTTTTTCCCGGTCCACCTGGAACTATTGTCTCCTGGTATTATCACGCCCTTCAGAAACTACTATCGCCCCAGAGAAATGACTTTTATCGCGAATGGCTATGCTGGATTAGGCCCGCAACTGACGACCGACCGTTCTTCTATGATTTCTTTAGGTGGTCGGCGTTCACCAAACTAAGGGAGATATTTGGTCCGCTCTGGCCAACACGGTCAGAACTGGGTTTCTTGATGCTGATTTTGTCATTGGGGTGGACCGTGATCGCGGCCGGCATCTTGCTATCCACTCCGATCTTCATCCTGCTGAGACGGAAGCAATTCCATTCTATCCCCTTGATCGTATGGATGGTCGTTTTTTTCTCGGCTATCGGCTGTGGTTTCATGTTTCTTGAAATAAGCCTTATTCAAATTTTCACCAGATTTCTTGGGGACCCGGTGGTAGCCGCGGCTGTTGTACTCGGCGGTTTCTTGTTTTTTGCCGGTGTGGGCAGTATGACTCAGCCCTATGTCATTGGAAGAATTCGTTTCGGAATTACAGTGGTCCTGGCTGGGGCCGCTGTAACCATACTGGCCGAATCTGTTATGATTCCCAAGATCTTTCAGGTAACTTCAGGGATATCAATGGTGGGCAAGGTGATTATTGCATTGGCGCTCATGGTTCCCCTTGGCTTTCCGCTGGGCATGGCTTTTCCGTGGGGCCTTTCGATTTTGCGGCGCAATTCTGAGGGTACCATGCCGTTGGCCTGGGCAGTGAATGGTTTCAGCTCGGTAATTTCGTCGTCACTTGCAGTAGTGTTGGCAATGACTTACGGTTTCACGGCCCTCTGGGTACTCACCGCTTGTGCTTACTGTCTCGCCGGCGGGATTTCGTTGGCATGTCGGACGTGGCTGAAGAGCGAGCGTTCAATCAGAGGCACGGGTCCTGGTGCATAGAGTAGCCCCATTAGCTCGGCATTGGGGCTATAAGTCCGGACT
>JAPLJK010000103.1:0-3646 GCA_026388625.1 Deltaproteobacteria bacterium
TTTCACGACGACTCGTACCCAAGTGTCAAGCAATTTTTTCGGTACGTTTTCACGGACCGCCTGGGTCAATTCGTTGAGCACTCAAACCGGTGGGTCAAATTTCGCGAGTATAGGTGGGTCAAATTCGGAGAGCGTCAAAGAATTGGGGGAGAAACAATATTTCAGGACATGGCCCCTGCCTTTTCGGCCCAATGAGGCATGGGGATTTCAATGGTTGTCATTATGGTGTCCGATCCACCAGCCCTCTGTTTATTTGATCAAAGCTCTGAATTGCATGACTCACCTCGTAAAGGGAATGTGAAGATCCCGACAAATTCTTGTTTGCCAATTCATGCACTATGCCCTTCTCAGTACAACCGCTATAAATGATTTCTTGGAGGATTTATGACCCCAACCGATTTTCGGCTTGTAAAACGATCTGATAACGTGTTAGCCTCAATTAAGTTCCATTATTACGGCAGGAACGTATGACTGCGCTTTCTTGGAAATTCAATTTTGCCAATCTGACAATACTCGGCCATTTCAATCCAGCAATTCTTCGCCATGAATTTCTGTTGAGGAATTGCAAGGTCGACTTGGGAGAACTGGTTACAACAAGCCCGCCAGAGTTGCCGCTGGTTTCAGAGTTGAGATACACAAATATCCGTTGGTTTATGGATTTGGACCGGATGATAGTTGAAAATACGGACCTTGTAAAGATTGAGGATTTTAGCGCTCCCCCACTCGCTGTGTGGTATCTAGGTATACTTAGCTATACCCCTATAAGGTTCGCCGGAATAAACATTAATTCGGAAATTCTCGTCCCTGACATGGGAGTCATGTGGAAGAACCTGAGTGACCCTTGGCCCTTAAATGACCTGATGCGACAATTTGAGGGAGTTTCACCGGAACTGATTACAAAATCCCGGCTAGTGGGTGACAATTTGATTCCGATAGAAACAAATTTATCATATGCTTGCCCGAAGGATGCTTTCGTACGGATTCAGTTTACAAGTGCCGGTTCTGACCAATGGGTCAAAGTAAACTGCAACTGGGAGGTTAGAGATCTTGAAATTAACAAGTCAAGACTCGACTTCATCAATAAGAACTATCATGAGGTGGCCTCTATGATGATCAAACTGACTGAGGCGATATGCCGAGAGGATTAGTGATGGCGTTAGTATTCTGTGAAAGACCGTCAACTTGGACAATTGAGCCAACATGCGATTACGGCCTTTTACGGGAGATGGTTGAAAAACTCGGACGTGTTTCAGGATCAGAAACACCGAATACCCTCCCAACGATCTCAAGAGGCAATATGAAAACAAGCGAAGTACAGGCCATAAATAAAGAGCCTATAGCTGAGTGGGTTGTTTTAGAGAGATGTCAATCATTGAAATCCGCCTATCCCTCTGCGGTCAAGAGATTGGAGCAACTGAGACTTCTCAAAACTAACTGGGACTCCTATGGAGCTGAAAAACCTTCTGCTGACACCATTGAACGTGCTTACAAGCTTCTATTGGAATTAGAAAAAGCCGCTAAGGATGCAGGAACTACGCTACCGGAACCAGATGTTGGGCCTGGTGCCAAGGGTACCATCCAATTTGAATGGAACATACAGGGTAAAGGATTCGAATTGGAATTCTTGGTAATCAACAACCAACCCAAATATGTTTGTTTAGTGTGTGCATCCGAGGACGACGATTGGGAAGAAGACGAATTCACTGGGGACTTGCTGCACCATCCATGTGTCAAGACTTTTCTTAAGTGGATATAGGCGATAATGACATCTTATGGGAATTGCGCCTATTTTTGATTCAGACTATGTTTTACGGCGAATATATCAAGAGGGGATTAACAACGACGGAACTCTCAAATCCACCTGTTTCAGTGACCGACATGATAGTCCCTCCTGCCATTTAGAGAAATTAACAACCACTTCCAACATTTTAACAGATCACCCAGGGGTCGTATGTGTGGCAAAGTTGAACGTGGGTGAGATTCGTGGCCTGGGACTTGAGGTGTTGTACGAGCCAACACAAGAAGACCCGTCTCACTGTATAATTATCAAAAAGCCGAATAGCGCTGATAAGAAAATTCGCAGGAAACTTGTTTCTATTACGCAGATAGTTAAAGTATAGCTTTATGAATCAGCGGGAGCCCAATGGCGACGAAGCAATCTCAGCATAGTCCTTACGTCTGTTCCCGTCATCCCGCAGCCATCAACCGGACATGGATCATCGCCGAAAGTCATTGTATTTGTAGGGGCTGACCCGTGCGTCTGCCCTGTACGTCTTCCCGAACGTGATTCGGGAACCAGGATTTCTTGATCCAGTCTTCCGCCGGATTGAAGTGGAACCAGCACAACTCATGTAGATATTTCAAGACCTGGCCCCTGCCTTTTCGGCCCAAGGAGGCATGGGGATTTCAATGGTTGTCATTATGGTGTCCGATTCGAACGTAATTTCCGTTTCAAGCATTTCCTTTGCGCCTATTTGAAGCGATTCGATGAGTCGTTCACGTGTGCGCTCCTGTGCATTCACTCCAGGCAAATCCAACAACCATCCGATCCACCAGCCCCCTGTTTCCTTCATCAAAGCCCTGAATTGCATGACTCACCTCGTAAAGGGAATGTGAAGATCCCGACAATTTTTTTTTGCCAATTCATCCACAATTTCACGCCGGCCTTTCATCGTTACACGTGTGGAGCTGATTGGTAAATGGTTTTTTGTGGATTGGTGATATAGCCGACTACTAATTTTTTGCCGAGAATTGACAGAGCAGACTCTATCTTGTGGAGTTGTGATTGATGACGAGGGTTCAGTAAGCGGCCAACTTCCCTTTCATCACAATTAAGATGTCTTGCCAATTCCGCCTTGCTCATCTTCAAAGCATGCATTGAAGTGTAGAGCGCCGCCTTGGCGGACATTTGGCCTGATAGTGACACCGCATGTTGTCCCCTTTTGACACGGGAAGGTTTTGGAATTGAGAGGCCCATCACTATACGATTAGCAATCGCTTCTTCAAGACAGTCTGACGCCTCTTTTAGAGCCTCTTCTAAATTCTCGGCTTGAGTGATTGCCTCTGGAAAATCTTCAAATGTTACACCAAAACCGCCATCTTCTTCAGGCCCAAGTGTAGCAGGGAAGACAAAACTGTTCATTTTAGACTCCTATAGATCAGACAGCCTTAAACCAAGCTGATCCAGCATGCCAAAGAGTGATCCTGTCTTGAGTTCCTTTTTTCGATCTATTATTATGGTAAACCGTGGTCCGTAGAAGAGAGTCTCATGACTACCTTTTCCACGACGAGATAGTATTTTTACAGGAACCCCATTCTTCTTGCCAAGTTTTTTCAGTTTTCGTATGAATTCGTTGCCTGTCATGCTTCATACGACCGCCGGAAAAGTAGTCTCAAGGGCAGAAAGTTATATTTCAAGTCTTGACCCCGTTTTCCGCTTCATCTCATCCTTGAACTCAGCCATTTCAAGGGAAAGCTGCGCGACGGTCCGGGAGGTGTTCTCCACAACTTCGATCAGATCAGCCATCAGGGATTCGAGGCTGGTGACTCGGGATTCAAGCAGGGGGATATTCAAGGCAAGACCTCCTTGGGCCGGCAACTCGAGGGAGCCCTCCGACCAGGATCACTCTTCATGTCCCAATCATAA